>JANPHO010000142.1:0-4919 GCA_031424515.1 Saprospiraceae bacterium | reverse complement strand
TAAAATTGTCAACACGTAGATTGGTTAAATTCGTAAATTCGTAAAATTCGTGGTAACATACACGTAATTGTGGCACAAATAAAAGCTTCAAAATATTATGTACGATTTTTAAATAGTTTTCTACAAATCTTGGTTACACCCATATGAGAGTGTGATTATTAGGGCTATTCTACGATTCGTAAACGCTGAAATACGGTTTTAAAAACAATTTTCATCCAATAAGCATTCAATAACTTTAAAATGTATTTTTTACCTTTGCAAAATAGCGTGTTCAATGCACTATTATATGTGTACATTTAGGTTACATTCCAAAGAAGATTTTAAAGGTTTTATATAAAAGGCATAATAAAAGGATGAATAGAACAATTACAGGGTTTTCAAAACTGACTAAAGAACAAAAAATACAATGGTTGTGTGATAATTTTTTGTCCAATACTGAGGGGGTAGATACTTTTAAAAAGTTCTGGAATTCAGACGAAAATTTTCAAAAAGTGTTTGACGGATTTTCCGAAAATACGATTTCTAACTTCCCAATTCCGTTTGGGATTGCGCCTAACTTTATCATTAATGGTAAGCCTTATGCCGTTCCTATGGTTATTGAAGAAAGTTCGGTAGTAGCTGCTGCATCAAGTGCTGCTAAATATTGGATGGAAAGAGGGGGGTTTCATGCAGAGGTATTGAGTACCCAAAAGGTGGGGCAAGTTCATTTTACTTGGTCAGGAAATGCAGGAGAATTGAAAAATCTATTTTCCTCATTAAAAGAAACTATTTTAGAGGATACAGCTTTTTTAACCCAAAATATGCGTGCAAGAGGCGGTGGCATATTGGATATTGTGCTGGAAGATTTTACTGAAATAGAAAATGACTATTATCAACTTAAAGTCACTTTTGAAACGTGTGATTCGATGGGCGCTAATTTCATCAACAGCGTGCTCGAAGAAATGAGTCTTGTTCTCACTCAATTTTTGCAAGCCAAAACAGGAAATCCGCCTATTATCATCATGTCCATTTTGTCAAATTATACACCACAATGTATAGTTCGCGCTTGGGTGGAATGCGATATTGAGGATTTTCATGATAAAGATGCTGCTTTTTATGCTGAAAAATTCCGTAAGGCTGTCAGAATAGCCAATATTGACTCTTATCGAGCAGTGACACATAATAAGGGCATTTTTAATGGAATTGATGCTGTTGTGTTGGCTACGGCTAATGATTTTAGGGCAATTGAAGCTTGTGGTCATGCGTATGCGGCGCATGATGGACAATATCGAAGCCTTTCAAAATGCACCATTGAGGGCAATCGTTTTAAATTTTGGATAGATATTCCATTGGCAGTTGGAACAGTTGGTGGTTTGACACGTTTACACCCACTGGCTAAATTGAGCCTCGAGATATTGGGTAATCCCTCTGCATCTGAATTGATGATGATTATAGCCACTACAGGTTTGGCTCAAAATTTTGGAGCAATTCGCTCGTTAGTGACCACTGGGATTCAAAAAGGGCACATGAAAATGCACCTTTCAAATATCCTCAATCATTTCAGTTGTACTGAGGGGGAGGAGAGCAAAGTGCGGGATTATTTTGAAACTAAAACGGTAACGTTTTCAGCGATAAGGGATTTCGTGGAGGATTTAAGAAAAGTAGAAGAAGTATAAAAGATGACGGATACAATTGAAAAAAAAATCTATTATGCACACGGAAAGCTCTTACTCACGGCTGAATATTTCGTTTTGGATGGGGCTAAAGCTCTGGCTGTACCGACTAAATTTGGGCAATCGTTAGAAATTGTGTCTACTTCTACTACTGATAATTTAACTTGGAAAAGCTTTGATAGCGATAAAAAAACGTGGTTTGAAGGCAAATTTGATTCAAAAAGCCTTAAATTACTTGCTTCTGAAGATGAAAAAACGGGCTCAATGTTGTCTAAAATATTACAAACTGCCCGCAGTCTCAACCCCCAATTTTCAAATTTTAATTGTGCTATTGAAACACATTTAACTTTTCCGCGCCAATGGGGTTTAGGGACAAGTTCCACTTTGATTTACAATATTTCGCAGCTTTTTGGAGTTAATCCTTATACTTTATTGAAAGATACCTTTGGTGGCAGTGGCTATGATATTGCTTGTGCGGGTGTAAATTCAGCCATTTTTTATCAACTTGGAGAGGGTGAGCCAATTGTAGAAAATGCTTTTTTTGAGCCTTTTTTCAAGGACAACTTATACTTTATTTATTTGGGTAAAAAGCAAAACTCACGAGAAGGTATTGCACGTTACCGGGATAAAACAAAAAATATACCCCCTCACCGAGAAATCGGGACTAGTCAGTATTTTGATGATATTTCAGCTATTTCAGATGCTTTTTGTATTGTTTTTGATTTAAAAAGCTTTGAAAAACTGGTTTTTGAGCACGAGCGTTTAATGGCTTCTGTTATCGAGTTACCAACAGTAAAATCACTTTATTTTACCGATTATTGGGGCGAAATAAAGTCTTTGGGCGCTTGGGGAGGAGATTTTGTTTTAGCTACTTCAGAAAGAGATTTGGAAGAAACAAAAGCATATTTCAATAAAAAGGGCTTCGATACTATTTTGCAATACTCAGAAATGGTATTGTGATTTTTAAACAAAAATTAGTTTTTTCATTCAAATAAAACACAAATATTGTTATATTTGTTTTTATTTTTCATCATTTAAAATTGAACCATGATACAGAATATTCTTTTAGAATCGGCTTATAAAGATATTTATAAAAGGATTGAAAGTTTACAAGCTACTAATATAAGGCAATGGGGTAAAATGGATATCGCTCAAATGTTAACCCATTGTAATATACCCATTGAAGAAGCTATTGGTAAGACGCCTGCAAAGGATTCGAGTAATTTTTTAAGTAAAACGTTGATAAAATGGGTGGTTTTAAGGAAAAAGCCTTTTGGCAAAAACTTACCTACAGTGCCCTCTTTCGTAGTTACTGACGAGCGTATTTTTGAGGAAGAGAAACAGAGGCTACTTGAAAATGTGAAAGCATTTTATGAAAAAGGTCAAAAACATGGTGAATTTGCCCCACATCCAGGTTTTGGAAAACTATCAAAAGAAGACTGGGGGTTTTTAACATGGAAACACCTTGACCACCATTTGCAGCAATTTTCCGCTTGATTTATTTACCCTCTTTATATATAAAATAAACTATGGTCAAGTTTTTAGGTCTTCGAACGGTCGTTTATAAGGTTACAGATATTGAAAAAGCAAAGACTTTTTACAATAAAATATTGGGTTTTGGTCCCTATTTTGATGAGCCTTTTTATGTAGGTTATAATATAGCAGGCTATGAATTGGGTTTGCACCCGTCAGAAATACTGCAATCGACTGTGGAAAACGTTGAAGCCTATTGGGGTGTTGACGATATTCAAAGCAGTTATCAATCAATGCTTCATGATGGGGCTATTTCTCATACGGTACCTCAAAATGTGGGAGACGATATTTGGGTAGCTACGCTTCGAGACCCTTGGGGCAACCTTATTGGAATCATTCAAAATCCGTATTTTAAGTTATAAGTATCGTTTTTTACTTATCATTAAGCGATTAAAAAAGCCTGAATTCCTAAGGAATTCAGGCTTTTTTAATGTAAAATTATCTAAAAACAGTAATTTACTGAGGGGGGGTAATTGCTTTTTTTGAAAGCGTTCGCCAAGCAAGGAAGGCACTAATTATTGCCAAAACAGAGCCCGCTAAGAACGGGGCACCTGCAAAATGCGTGGTTGCGCCAGGTCTTGTAAAATGTGAAAAAAGATTGCTCATCAATAAGGGTCCAATAATTGAAGTCAAGCTCACCACGCTTGCCAAAGTTCCTTGTAACTCGCCTTGTTCATTGGCCGGAACCAGATTGGACATCACCCCTTGAAGAGCGGGACCTGCTATCCCACCCAATGCAAATGGAATCATAAACACAAAAACCATCCAACTCTGATTAGCAAAAGCAAAAAGGAGAAAACCTACCGCACTGAGGATTAAACCAATATAAACAGATTTTACTTGACCTAATTTGGGAATAATAATTCTTGTCAAACCACCTTGGACTATACCCACAGTAAGCCCTACCCAACCCAGCGAAATACCTACCATGCGGGCATCCCAGCCAAATTTATCCATCATAATATACGACCAAGTACTTTGGTTAGCGTGCCCCGCAACGTACATAAACGACAAAGCGCCCAATAGACTTAATAAAATGGGATAACGGCGCACTCTCAATAATGTACCCAAAGGATTGGCGCGTTTCCAATCAAATGGGCGGCGATTTTCAGGTTTTAGAGACTCGGGTAAGATAAAATAGCCGTAAGCGAAGTTTAAAAAAGCCAATATGGCTGATGCAAAAAACGGTACCCGCGAGCCAAATTGCCCCAAAAAGCCACCAATAACGGGGCCTAAAATGAAGCCTACACCAAATGCAGCGCCGATGATTCCAAAATTTTGAGCACGTTTTTCAGGTTCACTCACGTCAGCTATGTATGCGCCAGCAGTTGAAAAACTTGCACCGGTGATACCGGCAATCATTCGACCTATGAAAAGCCACCAAATTGTTGGAGCTAACCCTTGCAAAATAAAATCAAGTGCAAATGCAAAAAGAGATGCCAACAAAACAGGTCTTCTACCATACATATCACTCAATCCGCCCATAATAGGCGCACAGATAAATTGCATAATGGCAAAAATAAACATCAAAAGCCCACCCCAACGTGAGGCTGTACTCAAATCACCACTGACTAATTCGGATATAAGCTGAGGTAAAATGGGGATAATAATACCGAACCCAGTGACATCTATGAGGAGTGTAATGAAAATGAACGTGAGTCCAGCGTTTCTTTTTTCAGACATTTTGTTTTTTATTTTATAAAAAAAGCTGATTTTTGAAGTTCAAAATTAAGA
>JANPHO010000141.1:0-13368 GCA_031424515.1 Saprospiraceae bacterium | reverse complement strand
CGCGCATGGGTTTTGAACTCGATTATCAAAATATGATTTGGTTGCGCGGTGGCATAGGCAATTTTCAGCGTTTGAAAAATGAAGATGATCCGACTAAAAAGGACTTGAATTTTCAACCGAATCTCGGCGTAGGTTTGAAACTCGGTAGATTGACCGTGGATTATGCTCTGACCAATATTGGAAACGTTTCCCAAGTACTGTATTCCAATATCTTTTCTTTAAAATTGGATTTGAAATCAAGGGGCAAATAAGGGCATTTTCACCACATAGAAACAATAGTTTTGTTATATAGAAAACATAGATTTAATGTGGAATCTATGTTTTCTATGTAGTAAAAACGACTAAATCTTAAAACTTCGGTGGCACAATATTTTTAAAATGCCCATTCAGTAAAGCCCTTTCACGGAGAAATTCCATCTCTTTCACAACTGGTAAAATACGGTTGAGATGATCAATCATATACGTTTGACGGGTTTCTTCACTACCAATACAAAGGAATTCATATTCTTGCTCGATGGTAAAACCGACATAATGCGCCAATTTATGGGTTCTTACATCCATCACCTCCCTCGGAAGTTCTTTATTGATTTTGAGTAATCGGAATAGCTCCGTGGTGAGTTCCAATATTTGCTCATTTTTAAGGAAATCCCCTACAGTTTCCAACAATGGGATTTCAATGATATCAGCCGCGCCGTACATTTTACCAATGGCTTGATTGTAAAAATCAACCACTTTAAAAAGACTTACCCCCTCAGTAACCACGTCCATTTCACCGTTATCATAGAATTTTTCAATCTTCACCAAGCGCAATTCAGTGCCAATTT
Organism: Saprospiraceae bacterium; assembly: GCA_031424515.1. Taxonomy (GTDB): domain Bacteria; phylum Bacteroidota; class Bacteroidia; order Chitinophagales; family Saprospiraceae; genus JAAFJT01. The sequence continues at coordinate 12,544 of JANPHO010000141.1, read as the reverse complement.
CCATCAATTGATTATCAATAAAAGCGGTAATGCCGAAGGTGATATTTTCGGTGTGGCAATCCAACATGAGCTGCTTATAACGAGGTTCAAAGATGTGCAGATTGAGTCGTTCTTTGGGAAAAACAACTATCTTGAGGGGAAACATCGGCAAAAAACGAGTCTTAGGCATAATCGAAAGTGGTATTTTTTTAAAATATATTCAGAGTAACATTCCAAGGTTAAAGAAAGTTTCAATAAAAATGCGCTCGACAAATTTCTTTATCATCGCTGCCTCTTCTTAAAGAATAAAAAAGGTCATTCTCAGTTTTTTTAAAAAATAAATTCACTGAATCTTTTTCCGAACATTGATTTAAATAATTGATTTCCAATATTTTATAAATACACGCATCCCATTGAGTAAATAAATCATCCAAAATCCAAGTGATGTATTGCACGTTGTTGACATGACTTAAAAAATCAATATCAGCGTACATAACTTGCCTTTTACTGGATAATTGGGCATCCGAAACATCATTTAATTTTGCGGGCAAGCCACAGGGCAATTCTTTAATCAATAAAAAATTATCCTCGATGGTAACTCTTTTAGGGCGAAAAGTGGTAGCATCAATGGGTATCCAAAGTGCCGAGCCAAAGCCGATATCTACCCCCTCAGTATCTTGCAGCAAATAATGCCGATTGGAGAACGGTTGCATTGCACTTACCCAAGTTTTGAGGGTGACTACTTCGCGCCATTTCGGAAATCGAATCATTTGGATTTTCAAACGGTTCAAAACCCACATCATATTCTGCTCTTTTAAATCAAAATAACCCAATTTACGATAAATAGCGTGGTTCCCAGCTGCCTCTTGAAACAAATTACCGATGGTCACAAAGGTCGCTTCCAAATCCTTATTGACCATAAAAGAGGGAATCATTACCTTTTCCGTCCAAATACCATCTATTTCCATGTGCGTTTTTAATTTAAAAAGACATGCCATACCCCGTTACGAAGTATGGCATGTTTTAATGCAAATATAAATATTTTCTTATTGACCCGGAGGCATTTGAGGCATACCTGCTGGAGGTGCTTTCATGTCAATTACTTTCACTAATTCAACATAAAACATCAAATCAGAATTAGGTGGAATTGGTCCACTGGGGTCAACTTTATCGCCATACGCTTGTGCAGATGGGATAAACAAAACGCCCGTTTCGCCTTCTTTCATCAAAGCGATACCTTCGTCCCAACCTGGAATAACTTGACCAGTACCAATTGGGAATGAAATCGGCTGACCACGCTCATAAGATTGGTCAAATGACTCCCCATTTTTTAAACTGCCATAATAATGAACAGCTACTGCTTGACCTTTTTTAGGCATTGCACCCGTTCCCGGTCTCAAAACAGCATATTTCAAACCAGAAGCAGTCGTTTGTACATTAGCGGGGAATTTACCAGCTGTATATTCTTTCGCCAATACATCACAAGAATCTTTTACACCTTTAGCCCTTACTTTCATCACTTTCATCATCTCGAAGCTTTGCTTCTCTTCTGGCTTAAGTGTTGCTACGAATTCATTTTCATTCATCAAGTTTTTCACCGCCAAAGTAATGCGAGCTTCTTTAGCCCCGTCAAAACCTTGAGGTTTAACTTTCATAGTATCTAATTTTAAAACAAAAGTGGCACTATCACCTTTAGTCATCATTTTCAAACCTTCCATGATAAGTTTGAAAATAGGATCTTTAATATCTTTTGTGCTTTCAACTGGAAAACGAGCCGTTTGCCCTTGCATTGCCGTTGAAAAAATCAAAGCAGTATCTTTACGAATATAAAAATCAGCAAATACGAAATCACCATCTTTAGCAGTGTTGCCCGAGCCTTTTGTGTGGAAAGTGTAATCGTTGCCACCTGCTGTTTTACCTGTTTTTCCTCCTTTATTACAAGCTGTCCAACCCATTAATAGAACACATGCGAAAAGGAGTGCATTAAAATTTTTCATTAGATAAATTTAACTTTTTTTAATTTTAATTAAAAGATTGCCCATGGCTTTTCTCAGTTGAAAACAGCAAAAAGGCAGAATTATTCATTGAGTTTGTCTTTGTAAGACGGTAAAAGATTTTTGAACTTCTCAATAGTGGCTTTTAATGACGCGTACGAATAGCCGCCCGAAGCATTTTTATGACCTCCACCATTGAAATGGTCTTTACAAATTTCTTGAACGTTGAAATCTCCCTTAGAACGCATCGAAATCTTCACAATCGTCGGTTGTTCAGTAATAAAACAAGCCAAACGGACATCTTTCATGGAAAGCACGTGATTCACTATCCCCTCAGTATCGCCGCGTTGAATATCAAAAATTTCATAATCTTTCTTCGATAACCACACAATACCCGTTTTGAATTCGGGTAAAACCTCCATTCTATCAAAAAGGCAATGCCCCAAAAGGCGCAGGTTTTTTTCGGGCAGGTTATTGTGAATCAAATCCTGTAAAAGGTAATCATCCACACCTTTCTCTATCAAATCCGCCACCGTTCTAAACAATTTAGGCGAAGTTGCGAACTTGAAAGAACCCGTATCCGTCACAATGCCTGTGTAAAGGCACTCTCCCACTGTTTTATTCAATTTATCAAAATCACCGAGCATTTTAATAAAATCCACAACCATTTCGGACGTGGAAGATGCCGTAATATCTGATAGCATAAAATCAGCAAAAAGCTCAGGCTCCCGATGATGATCAATCATGAATTTCGGAACGCGCTTACGACCTCTGATAATATCCCCCATTCTATCAATTCTGTCAAGCGAATTGTAATCTAGAGCGAATATTATTTCAGCATTTTCGATGGCTTCGCGAGTTCGTTGCTGTTCCAAATCGTATATCAAAATCTTTTCTGAGTCGGGCATCCACTCAAAAATCAAAGGGAAACCCGAAGGAAAAGCCACTGTAACACTGTGACCCAACTGAATAAGATAGTGATACAAACCCAAAGACGAGCCAATAGCATCGCCATCAGGGTTGCGATGCGATGTAATGACTATTTTCTTTGGTGAAGAAAGTAGTGATTTGGCGTCTTGAATATCCATTGAAATTTTATGATTCCGTTAATGTAAAGCGGGTGCAAATGTCGTTAAATTTTCCTTATTTACAAAAATATAATGGTGCTATAATTAAAAATTAAGTTTAAAACAGATTCAGCATTTCAAAGTTCAATAAAAATGGTTTTCAAAATCAAAGATTGCCCCCCCTCAGTATAAGGGTATGTTTTGAATAAAAAATAAGGTTCAATCCCATATTCTGAGATTGAACCGTATTTTAGATTTTATATGTAATTAAAAACATTAAACCTTTACCGCAAATTGCAAACCTGCATTGTATAAAAAGACATTAAAAGATGATGTATTAATTGAGTTAGAGACAGGAGTAACGAAAAGCTGAAAACGAGGCTGTATTTCAAGTACATATTTTTTAAAAATGGGCATATTGTAACCGAAACCGAACTGAGTTGTCAAAGCCACTTTACGATAATAAGGTGCTTTATCCTCCTTATTTTTAGATTCCACCCGCCCGTCCTGAAAGTATGTTGTATGATTGACCCTATTTAAAAAATTAATACAAGGGCTAAAACCAAAATCAACGAATAAACGTTTTTTAGAACCCATAAAATATTGAAAATCAAGCGGTATTTCAAGGAAATAGTTACCATGTGATATTTTCAAACCGCTTATGGCATTTGAATCAACGGGAATATTAGGATCGAAAGTTCCGTTGTTATTTTGCGAACCCCATCCTCCTTGAAGCAATAATTTTTTTGAACCAAAACCCATTCTCATCATGTTCAGTCCTAACCTAATTTTAATCTTTTCACTCAAATGCCTTTCTGCGAAAATACCCGTTGAATACGATATTTGAGGTCTATCAATACTATCGTACAAATTTTTTGCAAAAGAAAATATCTCGTTATCAACTTCGTAAAAACGATACGAATAATTGGGATTTAGAGTCACGCCGAAGTGAAATTTTTTATCTTGCCCGAATGATTGGGTGATTAAAATAAAGAGAAACGTGGAGAGGATTAAAGTTTTTTTCATTACCTGTGTTTTTAGATTTTTAAAAATATAGGATTTTCTACCTTTGCTACTCACAAACGATGCCTAATATTCATTGTTGCTGTTTAAATGATAATTAACATCCCCCCTCAGTATAAACCGATATTTTCAATAAAAATCAAGGTTTTCCTATACTTTAAGACAAAAAATATTAAAAATTTAGCCATTAATTCTAATTTTTAAACCTACACTTTCACCGCAAATTGCAATCCTGCGTTGTATAAAAAGGTATTGATTTTGCCAATAGACTGATTAAGAGGCGTGATAAAATATTGAAAACGAGGTTGAATTTCAAGGGTATATTTTTTTAAAAAAGGCAAATTATAACCAAAACCCAATTGAACAGCCATCGCAACTTTCCGAAAAACAGCTGAGCTTTTTTCTAATTTATTAGATACAGTCCTTCCATCCTTGTAATTCGTTTTTAGAGTAGCTTCATTTAATAAATTTATGCATGGACTTACACCCCAATTAACACAAAATCTTTCTTTAGAGTCAATGAAGTATTGGATATCGAAAGGTATCTCTAAATAATAATTGTTATTAAACCTTTTAAATGATACATCGTCTCCAGCAGGTCTTGGTGTTGATCCAAAAATTCCTCCTTGAGTCCCCCACGAAGAACGAAACACACTTTTAAAATTACCAAAACCCGTTTTCATAAAATTAAGTCCTATTCGTGCATTTATTTTTTGAGACAATAGCCTTTCGGCAAAGAATCCCACTGAATAAGATAACTTAGGATCATCTATTAAATCCGCTGTTTTCTTTATAAAAGGGTCAACATCTTTAGTTTGATACAGGCGATATGAATAGTTAGGATTTATATTTAGGCCGAAGTGAAATTTTTTATCTTGTCCAAATGATTGGGTAATTAAATTGAAGAGAAAAGCGGAAAGGATTAAAGTTTTTTTCATTACCCGTGTTTTTAGATTTTTAAAATATAGGATTTCCTACCTTTGCTACTCACAAACGATGCCTAAAATTCATTGTTGCTCATTCTATCATTATTAACAGTACCCCCTCAGTATATTCACACTTTTAAGTCCTTTTTACATGAAAATAGTACGCAATAAAATACTCACTGGCGCCGATGACTATCCCATTTTGATGGATATTTATAGCCCAAATATCACAACCCCTGCCCCCGTTGTGATATTTGCCCACGGTTTTAAAGGGTTTAAAGATTGGGGTTGCTGGCATCTGATAGCTGAGGCGTTTGTGAAAGCGGGGTTTGCGTTCATCAAATTTAATTTTTCGCACAACGGCACCACGCCCGAAAATCCAGAAGAATTTGGCGATTTAGAAGCCTTTGGACGCAATACCTACTCCAAAGAATGGGAAGATTTGAATGTGGTTTTGGATTGGGTCACCTCTGATGCTTTAGAATTCAACTTCGATTCCTACCAACTTGCTTTGATTGGACACAGTCGAGGGGGCGGACTCGCCATCGCTAAAGCGGCTGATGATGACCGCATTAAAAAACTTATCACGTGGGCAGCCGTCCCGTCATTGGCTTGGCTTTGGGCAGATGAAACTTTTAAAAAAAATTGGAAAAATGAAGGCGTTTTTTATCAAAAAAATGCTCGAACGGGTCAGAATATGCCGCTTTATTACACTTTATGCGCTGATTATGAAGCCAATGAGTACCTTTTTGACTTAGAGGAAGTAGCCCCTAGAATGCGACAACCGTGGCTCATTGTGCACGGTGGGGCTGATAGCAGCGTCCCACCCTCCGCAGCTCGGCATTTGCACCAATTAAAACCCAAAGCGAAAGTGCACATTATACCAGAAGCTGACCATACTTTTGGGGGTAAACATCCTTACACTTCGGAAATTTTACCGCCTTTTTGTTTGGATTTGGTGGAGGCGAGCGTTGGCTTTTTAAAAAAATAGCTTGATTAATTTTTTCAAACGTATTCGCATATTCATATATTTATGTATTCATAGGGCTTCACCCTATGCTGATGTATGTCGCCCTTTCAGGGCTATCGGTATTAAAATACCTAAAATGCACTTTTAAAAATTCCAAAGCCCTGAAAGGGCGCAATACGTCAGAATAGGGTAACGCCCTATGAAAAATGTGAAAAAACAATAAAAATCTCGCAAATGCTTTTATTTTTCTATTAAAACGATTACCTTTGCGCTCGCTTTGAAAAAGGCATAACTAAAAAAGATTTCCGTAATCGCATTTGGTAAAATTTAACAAAAATGGCAATTTATTTAAAGAAAGAAAAAATTGAAGAAATTTTTTCTACACATGGCGGCGAAGCCAAAAACACTGGCTCTACTGAGGGTCAAGTAGCTCTTTTTTCTTACAGAATCGCAGAGCTTTCTAAACATCTTCAAACTAACAAAAAAGACCACTCTTGTCGTCGTGCTCTTTTGGAATTAGTAGGTAAGCGTAAGCGTCACTTGGCTTATTTGCATGACAAGGACATCGCGCGTTACCGTGCAATTTGTGAGAAATTAGGTATTCGTCATACGTAATCCGAAAAAAGCAGAAGTTTTACTTCTCTTTCTCATATTAAAAAAGGAAACACTTGTAATGGGTGTTTCCTTTTCTTTTGGGTATGTATCATTGACTAATCCCAATTTTACACAAAAAATGAATAGTTAGCCCGTCTATTGTCTTACGTCTGTTGTCTAAAATCTACTTTTATCATCCCAACTGATTTCTTTCAATAAATTCTTTAAAAGCTTTGCGGTATGTATCACTGATGGGGATGAAAACTTTCCCAATTTGCACCCGTTCTTTTTCAATAGATTCAATGCCTTCGAGCGAGACGATAAAGGAGTTATGGATTCTAATAAATTGATTATCAGGTAGTTGCACTTCCAATGACTTGAGTGTTTGGAGCGTAACAGTTTTCTTTTCACGGGTAATAATGCTCACATAATCCTTCAAGCCTTCAATGTAAAGTATGTCTTTTAGCTTAATTTTCACGAGTTTAGTGCCATCTTTTACAAATATAAATGATTGGACTCCCCCCTGATGCAGAGCTTCATGGCGCAAAATGCGCTCATCAGTATAATCGCTTTTTTGAGGACTATTTTCATTTTTATGCTCATTTGAAAACTCTTCTTTTGCCGTTTTTTCCTCTTGATTTATCTGCCTGTCAGTTTTAATTTGACGTGCTTTTTCAACGGCTTTTATGAACTTTTCAAAGGTAATGGGCTTTAATAGGTAAGCAATCACGTCCAGTTCATAGCCTTCTATGGCGTATTCTGAATAAGCAGTTGTGAGGATAATTAGTGGCTTTTTTTTAAGAATTTTTAAAAGAGTAATACCCGTAATTTCGGGCATTTGAATATCGGAGAAGAGAATATCTACTTCATTTTGACCTAAAAAATCAAGTGCTTCTAAAGGATTTGAAAAAGATTGGAGCAATGTTAAATAAGGCAGTTTTAGAACATATTGCTCTAATAATTGCCTTGCCAAAGGCTCATCTTCAACAATTATACAGGTAAGGTTCATAAAAGAACGGTTATTTTGTATTTATATTGACGCTATCACGCAAGCGAATAGGTGGTTAATCTAATTGCAATTTCAACTCAACCCAGTAAACATCGGGACTGTCTTTCACATCCAATTGATATTTATTGGGATAACTCAATTCTAAACGGCGTCTCACATTTTGCAAACCGATGCCCGATTTTGTATTTGAATCCGTAGGCAATTTACTATTTTCAACGGTATAAACTAAGTTCTTTTCGTCTAACAAAATATTGACTGCGATGAAAGCCTCATGAGAGTTGGTGCTGATGCCATGTTTAAAGGCATTTTCAAGGAAGGTAATCAATATCAAAGGCACAATTTGGATGCCCTCTACCCTGCCTTCTACTTTAAAATCAATCCTTACGGGTCCATTGAGTCGCAATTTTTCAAGGCTGATATAATTTTCCATGTATTCTATCTCTTTACTAAGGGGTACTTGGGCATGGTTCGAATCATGAATCATATACCGCATCATTTGGGAAAGCATCGCAATTACCTCCGTAGTATTGGGCGAGTTGGTAAAAGCCAAATAATAGAGATTATTCAGGGTATTGAAAAGGAAATGCGGATTGATTTGGGCTTTTAAAAAGCGTAATTCAGCCATTAATTTTTCGTTTTCAACTTCCCGTCGCTTCGCTTCTAATTCAAACCAATCCTCTGCAAAGCGCAACATACCCACAAAAACCACGATAAAAAGAGTGCTCAATGCAACATTTATAGCGAAACGCTCCGAATAAACCCACTTTTCTGAGCCTGTCCATCCATCTATGACATATTGTTTTCCTTTTAAAAACAAGAAAATAAACGCCGTGAAAGAAGGAACAAACTCCAATAAATAGCGCACAAAACTCTTATGATTCAAGAAGCGTTTTAAAAAATAAAAATAATTGAGGTAACCAATAATGAGCATGGATACAACTTGATATACTGTATTGGTGATAGTTTCCCAAAAGTCAGGCTCTACGCCTTTCCTCGGAAAACTGATGGAATAGTAAAAAAAGGAAAAATACACGCACCAAAAAGAAGCGTGTAAAAAGAAAATTCTATTGCGTTGAATGAATGACTGCATTATTTTGAAATGTGGATTTATAAACTGTGAAAAGCGTTTTAAGGAATTTTAACACAAAATAAGGTGTTTTAAAATTGATAAAACGGCTTATCCAGAATACCCCCTCAGTATTTTCCTCCATATTATACGCTCCAGCCTTTTTTATCGATAACTCCCTTTTTAAAATCGATAAGTCCCAAAAGTGATTTTTTTGCCGAGTTGTCGAGCTAAAGGGCTGAATGGTATAGTATCAAATATTAATTAAAAAAAAGGGGCTTTCTTTGTGCTATCAAACAAATAAATAGCGAAAACGTATAAAACACGAAAATTAAATTAATTTGAATTAAGAAATCACTCGACTAAATTATTAAAATATTACCTAATGAAAAAGTTTTTATTACTCATTATTTGCCTTTACTCACTTCCCATTTTTGCTCAAAAGCCAATTGGCAATTCAAAAATTAATGGTATCGTATTGGATTCAACAGCTGCAAAGCCTGTAGATTTTGCAACCATTGCTCTTTATGACAAAGTGACCAATAAAATCGTTGATGGTGCGACTGCTGACGAAAAGGGCGCTTTTTTAATAGAAAAAGTGGCGGCTGGCAATTATAAAATCACCATTTCATTCATTGGCTACGCTGATAAAACGATTGATAATGTCAATGTTGAAAAAGGGAAAGATGTGAAATTAGGCGTTATTCGCTTAAGGACGAATGTAAAATTACTCGGTGAAGTGACTGTAACGGCTCAAAAATCGCTGATAGAAGAAAAAGTGGATAGAACTATTTATAACGCTGAAAATGACATCACAGCTCGCGGCGGTGATGCTACTGATGTGCTGCGCAAAGTTCCACTTTTGACAGTTGACCTCGACGGCAACGTGTCACTGAGGGGTAACTCAAATATCAAAGTTCTCATCAATAATAAACCTTCGTCAATCATGGCGAGCAATGTGGCCGATGCGTTAAAGCAAATTCCCGCTGATATGATTAAATCGGTGGAGGTAATCACCTCCCCATCAGCACGTTACGATGCAGAAGGTTCAAGCGGTATCATCAATATTGTTACTAAAAAGAACACGCTTCAAGGTGTCAACCTCAATGTTGACGGCGGCGTGGGCAATAGAAGCAGTAATATGGGTTTGAATGGTAACTATAGAAAAGGCAAGTTTGGCGCCAGTATAGGCGGTCACGGTCGTGCCATGTATAATGATGACATCATTTCAACGGAACAAAAGAGTACGATAAATGGCAATACAATTTTGATAAAACAAGATGCCAACGCAGAATCAAGACCTTTATTTGGATTTTATAATTTAGGATTGGATTATGATATTTCAGCTAATCAATCCCTCACGGCTGGTGTGCGTTATGGCGTTCGTAATTTTACAAGAACACAGGGCTTGAACAGCGATGTATTCACGAATAATGTATTTACATCAAACAGTTTCCGTGACTTAAAAACATCTGATTTGTCGAACTCTGTGGATGTGAATTTGGATTATTTAAAGACTTTTAAGCCTCAACAAGAGTGGAGTATCGCTACTCAATACAGCGGCAGTAATTTGACAAATAACTTTGATGCGAATATTTTGAACGGAAATAAAGATATTATCAGTCGTCAAAAAAATCTGAATTTGAATCTGAACCAAGAGGTCACTTTCCAAACGGATTATCAAACCCCAATTGGTACAAATCAAATTATTGAGTTTGGTGGAAAAGGCATTTTCAGAAATGTAAACAGTGATTTTAAATATCAATTGGCTTCTGGTGCAACTGCTGACTATGTGAATGATGCTTCACGCGCTTCAGGCGTTTTGGATTATAATCAGAATATTGCGGGCACATATATGTCTTATACACTCTCAACTAAGAAAAAATATACCATAAAAGCGGGTGGTCGCTACGAATATACGTCAATTGAAGCTACTCAAGCAGGAAAAGAAATAGTGATTCCGAGTTATAGCAATTTCGTACCGAGTATCAATATTTCAAAGAAAATAAAAGATAATATAACGATAAAAGGTGGCTATAATCGCCGTATCCAACGCCCGGGTCTTCAACAATTGAATCCGAATGTCAATGCTGCCAATCCACAAAATATTTCGGTGGGCAATCCAAGTTTGAGACCTGAATTAACGAATAATATTGAAATGGGCATCAGCACGAATATCAAAAAAACCTTTTTAAATATATCCGTATTCGCTCGTCAAACCAATAATGCCATTTCTCAAATTCGCAGAGTATCAGATACTTCCGCCAGCGTTTTAATCACAACTTTTGAAAACGTGGGTAGACAAATGGCTTATGGTTCAAATATATTCGCCAATGTAGCCATCACTCCGAAATGGAGTGTCAACGGTGGGTTTGATTTCAACTACATTTATTTAGAAGGAAAAGCGCCAGATGCAACGGGCATATCAAAAACCATCTCCAATTCGGGCTTTACACTGAGGGGGCACCTCATGTCGCAAATGACGCTCGGCAAAGGTTGGGGCGCACAAGCATCCGTGTTCGGTAGAGGACCAAGCGTACAACTTCAAGGAACACAACGTGGTACACCGATGTATTCATTGGGGATTAGAAAAGATTTTAATGATAAAAAAGGCACAATTGGCATAGCTGGGGAAAACTTTTTCACTAACGGTGCTAAAATGACCACCAATTTCGTCTCTGACCAATTCTCACAAATAAGCAATACTCAGATTTTAAATAGAGGTATAAAACTGACATTCAGTTATAAAATCGGTAAAATGGGCTTCACTCAACGCAAAACCCGCTCAGTCAAAAACGATGACGTGAAAGATGGCGGCGGCGGTGATAATGGCGGCGGTGGCGGCGGTGCTCAAGCACCCAGCGCAGCACCAGCCCAAGGCGGTGGAAAACCACAAGGGGGTCAAAGTCAAGGTGGTGGAAAACCACAAGGAGGTCAGGGTCAAGGTGGCGCAAAGCCTCAAGGTCTCGGCAAACCAATGCCTAATGGACAGCCTCAAAACGGCGAAGCACCAGCGAAAAAGCCTACAGATATGCCTAAAAAAGATGAAAAAAAGAATGAAAATTAACCGTTTTATTAAATATTATCTAAACAAATTTTGAACAATGAAAAGATTATCGCTCAGTTTTATCGCACTTTTTTTAACAGTTATCACATTTGCTCAAAAATGGAATGTTGATAAAGCACACTCAAAATTAGGTTTTACTGTCACGCACTTAATGGTTTCAGAAGTAGATGGTAGTTTCAAAAAATTTGACGCATCTATCACCGCTTCAAAAGAAGATTTTTCTGATGCCGTTTTTGAATTATCTGCTGATGTCAACAGCGTTAGCACCGACAATGAAATGCGTGACGGCCACTTGAAAAAACCAGAGTTTTTTGATGTTGAAAAAACACCGACTATTACTTTCAAAAGCACTTCAATCAGCAAAATAGCTGATAAAAAGTTCAAATTAATGGGTAATTTGACCATGAAAGGTGTTACAAAACCTGTAACGCTTGATTTGACTTTGACAGGTATTGGAAAAAATATGCGCACTCAAAAGCCAATTGCAGGTTTTAAAGTGACGGGTACTCTCAAGCGCACCGATTTTGGCGTAGGCACTTCCCCATCTGTGGTAAGTGATGAAATCGAAATCAGAGCAATTGGTGAGTTTGGAAAAGAGTAGTTAAATATTGTTTGGTTATCGCAAGAGGGAATGAGCATTTTAAAACCTACTACACCCTCTTATGTTTTTTCATATTAATTTAAGCGTATTCTTCATTTATTGAAAAATACGCTTTTTTTATTAAAAATACTGAGGGGGCTGTTTTGCATATTTCTATACTATGAAAAAGAAAACGTTTTTTATTTATACGAAAAAATATATGCTCAAAATACAAGTAAGTTAAATGTTTTATATTTTAATTACAATTT
>JANPHO010000140.1:0-3651 GCA_031424515.1 Saprospiraceae bacterium | reverse complement strand
AGACAGAGTCTAAACACAACAACCCCCGTTCTATTGGGAATACTTGGGCAGAACAGGTATAAACACGTATTGGACAATATTATTTCATAATTCTTAAATCTCTTAATTGACGCTTTAATTGAGTGTCTATTCTGAGGTTGTCTAATCTACCAGTAGTTTTTTCTATTTTTTCTATTAATTCACGAACTTGGTTTGACGATATATTATTCTTTAAAATACCAAGCATTTCACGATATTTTTGAGAGCAAAGTGAAAATTGTAGTTTACTTGCGATTTCATCAGAAAGAAATGAAAATGCAGCGATTGTACTGCCATTTTCGTCAAGATTTCGTAGCATTTCTTTATAAAAGGGTTCAGCGTTTACAGCAACACCATTAGCATTTGTAAGAAAAACCTCTACCATGCCTAAAATAAATCTTCGTTGGAAACTTTTAGGCACTTTGGGAGGAACTCCTATCATACTTCTTAATTGTCGCATAAAGGTAGGTTCACTATAAAAATTATTTGCACCACGATGAGCCGTTAGTAAACTTTCAAGTGTCTGCTCAATCTCTACAACACGTAAGTCCTCTGGAATATAACTTTCACTCTCTACTACTTTTAAAAAATCTTTAGCCAACTTTCTTTCGTTGGGATAGTTATTTGCTACAAAATTGGCATATTTTATTCCAAATTGGTGTTTGACCTCCTCGCTGACTTCATTCCAAATATGAGGTAATAATTTCACAATATTTTGTCTTGTTTGAGGTTCTGTACTACTATTTATAAATATTCCGAAAAATCCTGATGCTAAATTGTTAATTTGTTCCTGTGTTAAATTGTCAAAAAAAAGCCCTATTTCTGCTGCTTCGGTATCTGTTATAGTTGTCTTTCTAATTCCACCCAGTAACTCTTTAATTCTTATTGCAACATTTGATATGGGTAATGTTATTACTTCTTTAACACAGGTTTCAAGCCATGAAACTAACTGAAGTCCTGTTAATTCATGTTGATTAGGGTGTGCGGCACTTGCCCAATTTCGCATATAATTTATGAACTCTAAGTGTTTAAAGCCTAATTCAGAAATAAGCCCTATTTCTTTAGCCCCTTTTATCAATTCATAGTCATCAAGTTTTATTAGGTCATTTTCATCTTTTAATTTTTTGCGTTTATCCCCATTTTGTACAGCATTGTCATAAAAATATTCTAAATCATATTGTGCTACTCGTTTTCTTATTTGCAGAATGGTTTCATCCCAAAGATAATTCAAAGCTGCATCAAACAATCCACTTGCAACACCTGCTGTAAATTTTGAAAGATAAATTGAATTATTTTTTTCAGTTTCGGGTATTAAATCAAGTATCTCTCCAATGTTAGAGAATACTTTAAGTCTCTCAGGTACTGAAACGAAAATTTTTTCTGATGGCAAATTATGTTGTATCAGAAAGCCTATTAATCCTTCCTCAAATTGTTTTATTTGTTGAGGTGTTTGATTTTGAGAACCAGTAGATTGTAATTCGTTAGACATTGTGTTTTATCTTATTTCTGTTTAATTCAGAGATTTTTTAATATTTTTTTCAATTATTGAACAAATTTTAGTGTTTTTCGTTTTTTTGAGAACATTTGTATTGACCAATTTATTCATTTATGTAATCTCAGAAATAAAACAGAAAGGAAAAATAAAAGTGCTTGTCTCCTTTAAGTGTTTTATTCGTGGTGTATGCTACTTTTCAATATGAAATACAAATGTAATATCAAACCCTATACTGTGTAATTTTTTTTACAATAAAAACATATTGTTAACAAATATCTGGTGGATGGTTCTACCAAAGCCATACCCCCTCAGTATCCAGCAGAGTCAGGACACAAAATGTAAGAAAAAACGCTCTATAATTCCCTCAAAAAATAAAGAAAGTCAAAAACTTCAATCCAAAACTTTTAACAAACCGCTTATGCATCTTGCAAAGGCTTTCTGCAATTAGCAACAGCTCTATGTTTGCGCGCAAAGGCTTTCTGCAATTTGCAACGACTCTATGTTTGCGTACAAAGGCTTTCTGCAATTTGCAACGGCTCTATGTTTGCGTGCAAAGGCTTTCTGCAATTTGCAACGGCTCTATGTTTGCATGCAAAGGCTCTCTGCAATTTGCAACGGCTCTATGTTTGCGTGCAAAGGCTCTCTGCAATTTGCAATAGGTATATGTTTACGCGCAAAGGCTCTCTGGAATTAGCAGCAACTTTAGGTTTTTTCAAAAAATGTAAATACAAACGGATATATTCAAAGAAATTGGCATAATAATTTTATATCAATTATTAAGTAGTTGGGCTAAAATAAACACTGCTATCTTTTTAAGTCGGTTCTATAAAATGTAAAAAATACTCCGCTTTGCTCCGAATTTTTTACATTTTACAGCCCGACGATAGCAGCGTTTATTTCTTTACGCCTACTTATCCCCCTTTTTTAGTATAAAACACATTTTTTTATCATTTAAAAACTCAAAACATGAGTAACATCAATTATAGCGACTTTAAACGTTTGCGTCAAGATGAACTAAAAACCTTTGCTGACCTTGTGTATGTGAAAATGAACGGTGTTACCGTTTATAGCCCATTTCAAACAGCGGTTACCAATTTAAAACCCATTGCTGAAGTCTACCAACAGGCTCTATTGAACGCTATTGATGGCGGTAAAGACAGAATAAAAGCCAAAAATGAAGCAAAAGATGCACTTTTTGCTCAATTGACCAAAATTGGTAAATTCATGGACGCGGAATGGCTAAATAACAGTGAGGATAATTTAAAAGAAACGGCGGGTTATACGCTGGTAAAAGTGCCAGAAAGACGGGTGATAACCTTTATAAATGCTCCTTCCAATTTTACAGTATTGAATGATGACCGCAAAGGTGTCATCGTAGTAAAATGGGATAGCGTAGAAAATGCTCGCACCTACGGTTTTGAGGAGTTGCAAGAAGACGGCACGTGGCGCAACGGCAGATATTGCACAAAATCGCCCATGCAAATTACTGATTTGCCGTTGGGTTTAAAAATGACCCTGCGTATGAAAACAATAGGCCCAGAAGAATTTGTAAGTGCCTTTACTGAACCCGCCACTGTGTGGGTCTCATAAATAGGACTAAAAATTAGGAAATTTTCAACATAAGCGCTTGATTATCTATTGATAGTCAAGCGTTTATCATTTTATCTCGCGCGAGCAGAGCGTAAAAATGTTCAGAATACTGACCTGTCCCCCCCGAGTACTCGGGGTCGGTGAGGAGGTAAGTCAAGTTGATCATGTCGGGCATAACTTTTGGAAAGTTATCAACTTTCCGAAAGTTTATGTAAAAAAGAACCCGACACTATTAAATTGACTAACTACTGAGGGGCAGGGTTGATTGGTTCTAAAAACTGGGTGTCTATGTGCGAGTCCTCTGGACTCGTTAAAAATGCGAATATCGGGTTAAAAGTCCTGTAAGGACGAACAATATTGTAGCCCCCAAATTTATTTGGGGGTAAATAGACATAAAATAGATTCTGAGTGCCATCGGCACGGCACATATAAAAAAATATATCATTAAATGCGCCGTTCCTACGGAACTCAACAAGGATTTCGTTGTTTTTACCCCCAAATAAATTTGGGGGCTACAATATTAACCGTCCTTACAGGACTTTTAACCC
>JANPHO010000139.1:0-1759 GCA_031424515.1 Saprospiraceae bacterium | reverse complement strand
AAGGCTAATCCAAAATTTAAAAGTATAAAACCATTTGACCCGTCAATAACCGATGTAGAAAGGGTTCGTTTGGGTCTTCAAACCATTAAGCAACAGGCAGGTGCTGAAACTTATTTATTGGGCTGTTCCGCTGTTTTTGGTCCTTGTTTGGGTCTTGTGGATGGCATGAGAACAGGTGGAGACATCAATCCACGTTTTGAGGCATTTTCAGAACGTGTACTTGCCAACATGGGCAATTATTATTTAAACGGAAAGGTTTTTAACGGTGATGCAGATTATTTAGTTTTTCGTGAAGCTGCCGATGAAGACGCAGGTGTTTCAGAAGAAAAATCAAAACACGGTGGTTCTATGACTATTAATGAAGCTCAAATGTGGGCTGACTTCAATAAACTTTACGGCAGTGCCCGACTAAGTAGCGATAAGTTATTGACGCTTCGCTCTGAACGCAAGGCACTCATTAAAGAGGTTTTTGAGTTTCCAACAATGGATGAAATAGTGCCTCTGGATTTTTGGCAACATGGGAAAGATAAGCAAGATGGATACGAACTTATACTTGCTCGACACGGTAAGGATATATATTTGGGCATTTTTAATTGGAGTGATGTGCCAAAAGAATACAATTTATCCGCTTTTGAATGTGGTACGCAAAAACTTAACGCCAGACATTCTAAAATCTTGAAATATACTGGCAGTAGTTCATTTGCTAAAATTCGTAAGGCACTTGCAAGGGATTTAACCAATAACAAACATTGAAAAACAATCAAAATATGGTTCATATAAAATTATTAGCTGCGAATAAAACTGTTTTTTATTTCATTGCGCCTCTTTTGTTTTCTTGTTTATTGAGTCACAATCTTGTTGCTCAAAAGATAGACCTCTCTTCCAAGTGGGACACCATTCGTCCACTTGCCAATCCCGACAAAGGTTGGTATCATCATTTGCTTGATAATGGCATTCATAAATACAAGATAAGCGATGAGGCAGTTTTAAAAAGCTTTCCCGGAATGGATCATCTTTACCTTAGATTGGCTTGGGCTTTTTTAGAGCCTGAAGAAGGTAAATTTGATTGGACTTATATAGACAAGGTTATCGAGAAATACGTACCTATGGGCTACCAAATATCCTTTCGGATTGCTTGTAAAGAAACGGGTAAAGTTGGCGAAGCAATACCTTATGAAGTGGACGGCATTGGTTATGCTACGCCGTATTGGGTTGTTAAGGCTGGAGCGAAAGGAATGGAGCGTCCACAATTTGGACCAGCAGTTTGGTCGCCGAATTGGAATGACCCCATTTTTCTACAAAAGTTAGATAATTTCCACAAAGCGTTTGCTGCCCGCTACGATAGCAAACCTTACATTCGATATATTGATGTGGGTAGTATTGGTGATTGGGGCGAAGGACACACTTGGAGTTCCACACGCATAAAAACGACTTTCGATGAGGTGAAAACACATATTGACTTGCATTTAAAGCATTATAAAAAATCATTGCTGGTAGTAACAGACGATCTTTTGCGGTCAACGGGTTCAGAGAGTGAGAAAATGGAATTGTATAATTATGCCGTGGCAAATGGTATTTCGCTTCGTGACGACAGTCCCATGGTGCAAGGTTTGATGAAAGCAGAATTTAAGACATGGACAGTGAAACATCCTTATTTTTTTGAGGGCGTTTACAAAAGCAAACCAACCGTTTTTGAACTCGAACATTATGGCAAAGTAAAATCTCAGGGACATTGGTTGGGTAAAAATGGAAAAGATAC
>JANPHO010000138.1:0-1581 GCA_031424515.1 Saprospiraceae bacterium | reverse complement strand
CATTGTTTTGAGAAAACCGAAGTCAATTCGATTGGTTGACGTGCGTTTTGAATTGTCCATTGTTTGCCCCTCACGATAATAATTGGCATCTTCGGGATGAAAAATACCTGGATAATAAGCCGACGCACCAACCGATTGTATTTCAATGGTATTGCTCATTGTATTTTTTAAAACAGGATAGCTTCTCTTCGCCGCTTC
Organism: Saprospiraceae bacterium; assembly: GCA_031424515.1. Taxonomy (GTDB): domain Bacteria; phylum Bacteroidota; class Bacteroidia; order Chitinophagales; family Saprospiraceae; genus JAAFJT01. The sequence continues at coordinate 1,383 of JANPHO010000138.1, read as the reverse complement.
ACTTCGAAGCGGAATAACGATTTGCTGTTCTTTAGCAAAACCCAAATCTTTTGACCTTAAAAAGTTCATTTGATTAGCAATCACAACCGATGCCACGATGAGCATTACAGAAATTGTGAATTGGAAAACCACCAAACCTTTGCGCAAAGAAACCGCCGTTAAAGTGTTTGAAAACCGTCCTTTTAATACTTTTATCGGTTTAAAAGACGATAAATAAAACGCGGGATAACTACCTGCCAATAAACCTGCCCCGATACTCAAGATAAAAAACAGGCTCAAAAGTCCAAAATACTGAGGGGGGGTAAACGAAAACGTTTTACCCGAAACCGTTTCAAAAACAGGGATTAACAACTGCACCAAAAGCAAAGCAAAAAGAAAAGCAATGCTACTCAACAAAATAGACTCGCTTAAAAACTGATAAATCAAGCCATTGCGTTGCGCTCCAAGCACTTTGCGGATGCCTACTTCGCCTGACCTTTTGGAAGAACGAGCAGTAGATAAATTCATAAAATTGATGCAAGCAATCAGCAAGGTAAAAAGCGCAATGGACATCAAAATATAGATGTAAGTTTTGCTGCCGCTTGGTGTTACATTTTCGGGCAATTCAGAATTGAGGTGAATATCTCTGACGGGCGTTAAAAATTGTTTTTTACCAAAACCCGCTTTTTTTAAGTCTTCGCCCATGTATTTGTCCACAAAAGCGGGAAATTTGGCTTCTAATGCTTTGGCGTTTGCCTTATCTTGTAATTCGACATACGTATAAAACATATTATTGCCCGCCATACTTGTTTGCGATTTTATATAACCTTCAAGTCCACCGCCTTTGAAGGATAAGAAGAACCGCCCGTCAATGTGTGAAGGCATTTTATGGGGTTTAAACACGCCCGTCACCGTAAAATTACCATCGCCATTGGTATTGCTTTCAATGTGGATCACCTTATTTAAAGCCGATTGCTGACCAAATATTTTACGTGCAATTTCTTCGGCAATGACAATCGAGTTGGGATTGTTCAAAGCGGTGATACTATTGCCTTCAATGAAATTGTAGTTGAAAAAACTAAAGAAAGTTGAGTCCGCGACGTAGCCTTTTGTTTCATAAAAAGACTTATTTATGCCATTGTCTTCATATTTTAAAAACGTTTTATCATCCACAAAAAGGCTGGTAAATTTTGTCGTATTCACGACTTCGGGAAACTCTTGCCGCATAGCTTGACCCATGGCAGCAGGTGAACTGGCGACTTTTTTATCTCCTTCGCTTCTGACAAAAACAGTCCCAACTTGGTATAAATTTTCGACGTTTTTATGGTGTTTATCGTAGTTTATTTCGTCATAAACATAAATGCAAATGAGCATACAAGAAGCCAATCCTGCCGATAAACCGAA
>JANPHO010000137.1:0-11758 GCA_031424515.1 Saprospiraceae bacterium | reverse complement strand
TCCCTATACTTATTAAGGCAAAATGTATGTGAAACAATAAAAATAGTAAACAAAGGTTACAAATTTGGAAATTAGTTTTATATTTGTGCAACGAAAAATAAATTCACAATAAAAAACTAAATCAACCTTGAAAATTTTGCCCTTATTTTCCTAAACGACTATTTGAATTCCATTTCATTAATCATAGTATTTCGACGCTATGAACAAAACGTCAATAATTCCAATCAATTTAAGATTTCTAAAAGCTGACTTAACTTTGGTTTTACTTCAAACAAGTAAGCACAATTCAAAATAAAGCTCATTCACTTGAGCCTTTTCCTAACTGTTCGTTAGTAAATTTTTCATGCTTTTTAGTTGGAAGCTCTACCACATTGTGGTAGAGTTTTTTTTATTTTAGGAGGTATAATTCCTCTTTACATACCTTGACGATTCAGTCGTCATCACGCTCCAGCGTGACAGTATTTCTACGTTTTAATTGAATATTTCCACTTTCAAATCATCAATTATTATCTGTTTTTCACTATCCGTATTCCAAAAACTTACGATAATTTTATCAAAATCATAGCGCTGAATTTTAGCATCCAAATTGATAATTTTCGTTTCACCATCCACCATAATCCTATGCGGACGCAGGTAAAAAGACTTCACTTCCTGCTCCCCTTTTTTCAAGGTGACTATCCATTGCATCATGCTCCATGTGTTCCACTCTTTTTGAGTAGCTTTGAAAACAGCCGAAGCCCTTAACCATTTTTTATGATTTGGATTGCTTGAATTGACTTCAAACTTAGGAGAATACTGATACGCCTTATCCAATGATAAGGATTTTAAACCATTTATAACATTTTGATTAACAATACTTTGTGAGGCATCCATTTCAAAATCAGTTTTAAAAAGTATTTCCACATCTTGCATTTCACCCACAAAGTTGTATTTATTATCCAAGAGCAATCGAGTATCATCAGAAATATTCCAACGACCCAAAGTGGCTCTTAAATAAGCGGGAGTAGTATATTCAGCATCAAAATGACCGCCTTTATGCGCTTGATACATCAGCCACATATTCAAATAAATACAGATACCACTCAGCATCCCAACAAGTGTAATTGACCATTTTTTATTTAAAGCAGCTTCCCAAAAAGCGGCAAAAGGCAGAGCTAAAATGGGATAAATCTGTATCATCTGACGTTGTCCCAAGCCGCCGCCGTACCACCAAATATTATGAGCGAATGATATATAAATAAATACTATCAAAAAGAGACTCACTGCCCAAAATTGCTCTCTCCGTTTTTTAAATAAAAAATAAAAACCCAAGCACGAAAACAACATAATGGGCGTATAAACCAACCAACCTTTTCGCGCTGAAAAGAAACCATCAACAATATGTGTGTGCAGCCATTCCATTTTATCCTCGGGTCCGTAGCTGTTATAAATGAAATGTCCCGTGGTGTATTTCCAATAAAAAAGCTGAATGCTCGCTATTAAAAAGGCAATCATTGCCGTCAAAGCAATTTTAGAAAAATGATTTTGTAAAAATAAAAGATGCCTTTTAGCATATTCAAAACCACTAAAACCCCATAAAAGCGGGACTAAAATGATAAAAAGTTCAGTCGGCCGAGCCAGCACTGCTAACCCAACGCATGCCCCCATTCCGATAGCGGTCAGGTTGGACGGATTTTCGTGAAATTTTAAAATTAAAAGCAGTAAAATGGCATATAACGTAAAAATATATGAGTGAGTCATGGCATTATCCACCGCTGCATAATTCAAATAATTAGTCGCTAAAACGTATAAAAACAAGGTAATACTGACACTTTTATCACTAAAATCCAGTTTTAACAATACTTTCCTTAAAAAATACAAACCCACAAAAGCCCATAAAAGACTCCAAATTCCGATGGCTATTTGATACGGTTTTGAAAAACCATCCGCTTCAAAACCCAAAGGTTTAGCAATCAAATGAGCCATAAAAAATGCTGGCGCGTACATTACAGCCATGCCCGAAGTGTATTTCATCACCATTATATCCCCCCTGTCCGACGACGAGGCTGGTTCAGTATTTTCAGCATTTTCAGCATTTTTAATCGGTAAAGCAGCATAAAAATCGCCACCTTGATATTGGTATTTTTCATCCAAATCCTTATGAAAAGCCACATTTTTCAAGTCTTTGTAGATAAAAATAGCAGGCAAATAATAATAATATCCGCACACATCCCAGCTTAAAGTCGCCTCACTTCCCGATTTTTCCCACTTCGGGTAGAAGAAAAAAGCCGTGTACGTCAAAACCATTAAACACAACCAATAAGTATATTTTGAAAAACGATTCATTCCTTTTCAATTATTTTTCCACAAAATAGAAAATCGTTTGATACTTTTTAAACTACCCCCTCAGTATTTTGTTAATTTCGTGGTGCGGAACTCCAGTTCCCTTCATTATTTTTTTTTATCCTCTTTAATTGCGGAACTGGAGTTCTGCGCTACGATATTATGTCAATTAACATCTTCTGGTTTCGCCGCGATTTGCGTTTACATGACAACGCTGGATCATACCAAGCACTCAAAAGTGGCGTACCTGTGCTACCCATATTCATTTTTGATAAAAATATTTTAGAAAAACTGGAAGAAAGAAATGACGCCCGCGTCACTTTTCTACACGATACCTTGTCGGAACTGAAAGCCGAATTGGAAGCTTTGGGCTCTACCCTACTCGTTTTGTACGGAACACCTGAAGAGGTATGGGCTCAACTTGTGAAGGATTATTCTATCCAATCCGTTTTCACCAATCACGATTATGAACCGTATGCATTAAGAAGGGATGAGTCGATTAAGGCTTTTTTAAATACACAAAATATTGGTTTTCAAACTTTTAAAGACCACGTAATTTTTGAATATAATGAAGTCACTAAGGATGATGGCAAACCTTACACCGTTTTTACGCCCTACAGCAAAAAATGGAAAGCCAAATTAGAGTCCGAAATGAGCCTTTATAACGACCATTCTATTTCGTATTATTTGAAGCCTTATTCCACAGAAGAGTATTTTTCTCATTTTTATAAAACGTCCCCCCTCAGTATTCCGACACTTGAGAGCATGAATTTTGAAAGATCGAATTTAAAAATTCCATCCAAAACCGTAGCTCGAAGTATCGTTAAAAATTATGATACCACCCGCAATTTCCCCGCTTTACAAAATAGCACGACTAAATTGGGTATTCATTTCCGATTTGGAACTATTTCAATTCGTGAAAAAGCACTGGCTGCCCAGAGTTTGAATGAAACGTACTTGAACGAATTGATTTGGCGGGATTTTTATTCTCAAATTTTACAGCATTTTCCGCACATTGGCGAAGGGAAAGCCTTCCGACAAGAATACGATACCATTGCTTGGCGCGACGATGAAAAATCTTTTGAAAAATGGTGCGCAGGTAAAACGGGTTACCCCATGGTGGATGCGGGCATGAGGGAATTGAATGCCACGGGATATATGCACAATCGCGTTCGTATGATAGTTTCCAGTTTTTTGACCAAGCATTTATTGCTTGATTGGCGATTGGGAGAGGCTTATTTTGCTAAAAAATTGCTTGATTTCGATATGGCGAGCAATAATGGCGGTTGGCAATGGGCATCGGGCAGTGGTACAGATGCTGCACCTTACTTCCGCATTTTTAACCCAAGCGAACAACAGAAAAAGTTTGATTCCGAACTCAAATACATTCGTCGTTGGATTCCTGAATTCGATACCCCTCAGTATCCGAAGCCCATTGTTGACCACAAAGAGGCACGCGAACGTTGCTTAAAGGTGTATTCAGCGGCTTTGAAAGACCGTTAGATATTTCAGTGAATAGGAAGCATTGCCTATATCACCACATCATAAAAATTCTATTTTCAAGCCTACTTTCCAATCATTTCAAGCATTTTAACGTATATAACTGTAAGCATGAAAGGGGAATTGATCTTTTTTCAGTAAATTGAATACATTTAATTTTTAATTAATTTAAATTAAATTTTAATACAAAGGATTTCAGTTGAAAAAAAACCTTAATTTAACGCCCTCTAACAATAATAAAATGATAACCGTTAAAGTACAATCAAAAGGGGAAGAAGTCTTTATTCTTCAAAGGCTGCTCAGAAAAGTGGGGTATGTAATTGCCGTGGATGGCGATTTTGGATCTAATACGAATAGAGCCGTGAGGGATTTTCAATTTTCTCAAAGTCTCATTGCGGATGGCGTTGTGAACGATTTGACATGGGAGATACTTTTTAAAAAGTCTTTTAAAAACGGAGAAGATCCACTCGGTACCGATGTTTATCAGCACGATAGCACGGATGATGAATCCTTTTGGGAAGAGGTGCGCACAAAATATTTCTTCTGCTACGCAAAATCCTCAGAAGGTTCTTCGTGGAATGACCCAAAATTTAAGGAGCACATTAAAAAGCTGGAATATCATCAAATACTGAGGGGGGGCTATCATTTTTTCAGAATGCTCAACGATGATGTGAACGGGCAAATCAGAAATTTCCTTGATTCGGGTTTAAATTATCGTCAAAAAGGGGTTTTACCGCCCGTTTTGGACTTAGAACCGACCACTCGGGAATGGAACAACATTTCTGTATTGATAGAAAATAGGGTCGCTATAGCCAAAAGACTAAAAAAATGGTTGGTAGAAGTGGAGCATAAAACTGGTAAACGACCCATCATTTATACATCCAAAGAAATTTGGGAAAATATATTGCAGGCACCGGCTGGCTTTGGTCATTATCCACTTTGGCTCGCCAATTATTCGCCAGTGACAAAACCTACTGTCCCGATGGGTTGGACAAATTACACTATTTGGCAATTCACTGAAGAAGGCGTTATAGGCGGAAAAAGCGGTTTTGACATCAATAGGGTTAATTTACCTCTCCCCGAATTGCTCACCATGGCAGGTTTTTAAAATTAAAAATAAAGATTTTTTAAAAGGGATAAATAACACCAATCTATTCCCTACATTTGCAACTTCTCTCGGGGTGCTCTTTTTTTTAATTAAAAAAGGGCTGAGATTATACCCATCGAACGTGGGCAGGTAATGCTGCCGACGGAAAACAGTTAAGTGAAAAACTACCCCGAGCACTTGGGGGAAAAGTGAAAAATATATTAATGGTTTCATATGTTCCATTATTAGCTTTTCACTATTAACTATTCACTTTCTTCGTGGGTATTTTTTATTGAAAACATTTAGCACTCCCCGTGTTAAATCATTTTTAATTAAAAAATACATTTTAAAATGTTTCAAAATTTCAAGTCAACTGCACGTCTTTTATGGATTGTGCTATTCCTCCTCCCCCTCAGTATAAAAGCTCAAAATCAGCTTACTGACACCATAAAATCCATTGATTTACAACAAGTTACAATCACAGCGACCATGGCGACTGATAAAACGCCCATGACGTTTGTGAACATCAGAAAGGATGAATTGCGTAAAAATGACTTCGGGCAGGATGTTCCTTATCTTTTAAAAAGTACCCCCTCAGTAGTGGAGACTTCTGATGCAGGTGCTGGCGTGGGTTACACGGGTATACGCATCAGAGGCAGCGACCCTACCCGCATCAACATCACAGTGGATGGTGTGCCAATCAATGATTCCGAATCTCAAAGCGTTTATTGGGTCAATATGCCCGATTTGACGAGTTCCACTTCCATGATTCAGATTCAGCGCGGGGTGGGTACTTCCACCAACGGCGCGGGCGCATTCGGGGCGACCATCAATATGGTGTCAAACGGTTTAAATCCTGAAAAATACATCAATCTTACGGGAGGCTTTGGATCATTCAATACCCAAAAATTGTCGATATCGGCAGGAACAGGTTTGATAAAAAACAAATTCGCCGTGGATATGCGTCTTTCTCAAATAAAATCGGATGGATATGTGGATAGAGCGGCTTCTGACTTGCAATCGCTCTATTTATCAGGCTTGTATTTGGGTAAAAAAAGCAGCTTGAAATTCAAGTTTTTTACGGGAAAAGAAAAGACTTATCAATCATGGTATGGTATTCCAGAATCGTATCTAACTGATTCAAAATTAAGGACTTATAATCCGGCTGGCACGGATAAATCACCTGATCCCTACGCTAACCAAACGGATAATTACCGCCAAACGCATTCGCATTTGGCTTGGAATAAACAGATTAATGCGGATTGGTCCGCCAATATTACAGGTCATTACACACATGGCGAAGGCTATTATGAAGAGTACAAAGGCAATGAAAAATTGAATAAGTATTTCACTGATTTCCCTTCAAAAAAGAAGGATTTGATTCGTCAATTATGGTTAAAAAATGACTTTTATGGGTCTCTTTTTTCTACGAATTACAAAAAAAATAAGGTTGATTTGACCATTGGCGGTGCTTGGAATAATTATAGTGGCGATCATTTTGGCTTGGTTACGTGGATAGATTCAGCTAATTTGTTGAAAGCGCCTAAAGAGTTTTATAGAAGTGCTGCCTTAAAAAATGATTTCCAAGCATTTACAAAAATCAATTATGATGCTACTAATGCCCTTTCGCTTTTTGCGGATATGCAGTTCCGTAAAATTGGTTACTCATACAATGGAAAAGATAGAAAAATCGGTGCTATCAACGGCGATTTTGATTTCAACTTTTTTAATCCAAAAGTGGGTCTTAACTACGTTTTTACTGAGGGGGTCAATTTTTATAGCTCTTTTGCGGTAGCGAATCGTGAACCGAATCGCAATGATTTTACGGAATCACCTTCGAGCCAGATTCCTCAATCCGAAAATTTAAAAAACGTTGAAACGGGTATCAAAACGAAGTTCGACAAAGTACAATTCGGGGCTAATTTTTATGGCATGTTTTATAAAAATCAACTCGTGGTGACGGGTCAAATCAACGATGTAGGCGAAGCTATCCGCATCAATGTGCCTAAAAGTTATCGCATGGGTATTGAATTAGAAGTTCTTGCTCAATTGAGTGAAAAGGTCAGCTTTAATGCCAATGCTGCATTTTCTCAAAATAAAATCAAGAATTTTACTGAAAAAATAGATAATTGGGACACGGGCAGCCAAGATATTTTTAACAGAGGAACAACTGATTTGGCACTTTCACCCAACACAATTTTGAATGGTACAGTGGCTTATGACGTTTTAAAGGAGAAATTAGGCGTGGCACTTTCGGGTAAATACGTGGGCAAGCAGTTCATAGATAATACCTCAAATGAAAACACCATGCTCAGAGGCTATAGCTTTTGGGATGCCAAAATTTACTATACAGGTTCATTCCGTTTTATTAAAAAATTTACGGCTAAGTTATTGATTAACAATATTTTAGATAAAAAATTTGTGAATAATGCGTGGACTTACCGCTTCAATTCGGCAAGCTATGACCCTCGCCCTGACGACCCTTACGCACGCAATGAAACGGGTTCAACCTATAATTTGACGGGGTATTTTCCGCAAGCGGGCAGGAATTTGATGTTGGCAGTTTCGTTAGATTTTTAAAGCAAAGCGAAACTCAAGTTCTGCACAAATATGGGCTTTAATTTTTATGTAGGGTTCAAAGATAAAAAATGCGAATAAGGACACAAAGCCGTTATTCGCATTTTTTTCACATTTTATAAACAGTATCTACTTATTTTTACTAAACATCTGAATCAAATCCGAGAGCGTATCCCGCAGATCTTTTCTATTAATGATGAAATCAATAAAGCCTTTATCCAATAAAAACTCAGCAGATTGGAAGCCTTCGGGCAAGTCTCTTTTGATGGTTTCACGAATTACGCGAGGTCCAGCAAAACCAATCAATGCCCCCGGTTCTGACATATTAATATCGCCCAACATGGCGTAACTGGCAGTGACACCGCCCGTGGTCGGGTCAGTCATCAAGGATAAATAAGGCAATCCAGCTTTAGCTAATCGAGTTAGTTGAGCGGAAGTTTTAGCCATTTGCATCAACGAAAAAGCGGATTCCATCATGCGCGCACCACCTGATTTAGAAATAATCATGAAGGGTGCTTTTTCTCTGACACTTTGTTGGATGCCTCTCGAAATGCGCTCGCCAACAACAGAACCCATTGAACCACCGATGAAACTAAAATCCATGCACGCCAAAACGAGAGGTCTGCCATTAACAGTGCCTTGAGCAACTGAAATGGCATCAGTCAATCCCGTTTTTCTGTAAGCATCGGTGAGCCTATCTGGATACGCTTTAGTATCCACAAATTTTAATGTATCTTTTGAGACAACTTCTTCAAAAAGGATTTTATAGGAGTCCGCATCAAAAATTAATTTGAAATATTCCCTTGAACCGATGCGCGTGTGGTTATCACACTTGGTGCATTTATAAAAGTTTTCGCGAAACTCCTTCATGGTTGAAGTTTCGTTGCACTTTGGGCATTTGTACCAAATACCTTCTGGTGCTTCTTTCTTATTGACAGTTGCCGTTTTTATACCTTCTTGTAATCTCTTGAACCAACCCATATTTAGGATTTTTGGATTAAAATCTTTAATATTAAAAACTTAAAAAATTCGTTAAAATTCTTTTCCCTTTTTAATTTTAAAGCATGTTTGGTTGTTATCTTTAAATAAAATTTTGAAATTTATAGCCGGATTAAACCCTCAAATTCTAAAACAAGATACTCATTTTTAAGAAAAATAAACTAAATTTTTATTTTTCCATTATGATTTTCGAGTAAGAGGACGCAAAAATAGTCAAATCATCGAATAATACAAGCAAATGGATTTTGGTAAACTCTCTAACATTAAAAATGTTAATTTCAATCTCCCCCCCGATGCCCCCGAAACGGCTCGAATACTGAGGGGCCTCCCTCCCAGAGAAGGGCTGATGAAAGTGTATATTGGCTGCACGGGTTGGAGTATGAAAGAGTGGGTGGGCTGGGTTTACCCCAAAGGAACGAAGGCTCAAGACTATTTGCACCATTATAGCCGACAATTCAACACTATCGAACTCAATACCACGCATTACCGCACCCCCTCAGTATCGGACATCGAAAAATGGTATCAGAGCACGCCCGCTGACTTTAGATTTGCACCTAAAATGCTCCAAACCGTGAGCCATTCCAATAATTTGGGGTTCGGAACTGGACTTACAACTCAATTTACCGAAGCTATTCAAGGCTTGGAAGAGAAATTGGGCGCGTGTTTTATGCAAATGCCCCCCCATTTTAAATACAATACCATTAGCATTTTAGAAACTTACCTTAAAAAGTTTCCAAAATTCATTCCCTTAGCAATTGAGTTGCGCCATGAAGACTGGTTCTCCAATCCGCATCACTACGATGCTATTTTTAAATTATTGGAAACATACGGCATTTCTACCGTCATAACGGATGTGGCAGGCAGGCGCGATGTTTTGCATCAACGGCTGACGACGGGTATAGCAGTCATTAGGTTTGTGGGCAATGATTTGCACCCTACGGATTATTCGCGGATTGATGAGTGGGTTATGCGTTTGAAGAAATGGTCGGAAGCAGGTCTGCACGAAGTCTATTTTTTCACCCACGAACCCGACAACCTCAAAGCACCTGAATTGGCGCTTTACCTTTTTGAAAAAATTCAAGAGCATTTTAACACAATTACACGTGGTCCCCATTTTATAGAAGATATCGGCTCGTCACAAATAAGTCTTTTTTAATTTTTAAAAATATACTTTATCTTATAATTTTTAACCTTATAATATTGATAATCAATTTTTTACAAATTTAAAATTAAAAATATTTAACTATTTTTAAAATTTTATCAATAATTAGGTTGTTACTTTTTTTTGATTAACTGTCTTAATTAAGTACTATATAAGTAAAGGGGTTTCTAACTAAATCAAAAGGCATGAAAAACTACAATAAACATATTACAACAACGCCCTGTATACTCAAAAAATAGTCTTCAACTCTTATAGTTTAAGACAACAAATTAGTTCACATCGCTATTTTCGAAGCCGATACAATTTAGTATCGGCTTTTTTTATTCATTAAGTTGTTGGGCTAAAATAAATACTACTACTTATACTATCTTTGCAGCGCAATTTGAAAAGTATCAAGATTAAATTAATAAAATATTGAAAGCGAGAACTTTAAAAAAGGATAAAGTCAATGTCATTACGCTTGGCTGCTCTAAAAATATTGTAGATTCAGAAAATCTCATCACGCAACTCAAAGCGAATGACTTTGATGTGGCGCATGACAGCGACCGCAAAGCGAATGTCATAGTTGTGAATACGTGTGGCTTCATTGATTTAGCAAAAGAAGAGAGTGTAAACACCATATTGGAATACGCAGACTTGAAAAATCAGGGTGAAATAGATAAATTATACGTCACAGGCTGCTTATCGCAACGGTATAAAGATAATTTGGAAGCGGAAATCCCTGAAGTGGATGCCTTTTTCGGCACTCTTGAAATGCCCGCATTGCTCGCCAAATTTGATGTGGATTATCAACATGAGCTGTTGGGTGAGCGTTTTATCACTACACCTTCGCATTTTGCTTATTTAAAAATATCGGAAGGCTGCAACCGCACATGCTCGTTTTGCGCCATCCCTTTGATGCGGGGTAAGCACGTATCTCGCCCGATTGAGGAATTGGTGCGTGAAGCCAAAAACCTTGCCCGCATGGGTGTAAAGGAACTGATGCTCATTGCTCAAGAATTGACATATTATGGCTTGGATTTATATAAAAAACGTGAATTATCGGCACTTCTTGAAGCCTTACACGAGGTGGAGGGTGTCGAGTGGATTCGTTTACATTATGCCTATCCGAGTAAATTTCCTACTGAAATATTTGATGTGATGGCGCGTTTGCCAAAGGTGTGCAACTATTTGGATATGCCTTTACAACACGCCAATAATGAGGTTTTGAAACGGATGCGCCGCCAAATTACCCGCGAAGAAACGGTGGAATTAATCAATATTGCCCGCGAAAAAGTGCCTGATATTGCCATTCGTACCACTATGCTCGTTGGTTCGCCCGGTGAAACGGAGGAAGAATTCGAGGATTTATGTCAATTTATTGAGGAAATGAAGTTTGAGCGCGTGGGTGTTTTTCAATATTCACACGAAGAAAGTACTTCTGCGTATGAAATGGAAGACAACGTACCCCCCTCAGTAAAAGAGGCTCGCGCGAACCGTTTGATGGAAATACAGCAAGAGATTTCAAACGAAAAAAATATAGAGAAAATTGGTAAAACCCTAAAAGTGCTCTTCGATAGAAAAGAAGGCACATATTTCATCGGCAGAACTGAGCACGATTCGCCGGAAGTGGATAACGAAGTAATGGTTAAAGCAAAGAAAAACTATGTCCGCATTGGTGATTTTGCGATGGTCAAGATAACGGACGCTACGGATTATGATTTGATTGGAGAAGTTGTTTTAAGTGAAAAGTGAAAGGTGCTTTTAAGTAGTACAATCACAATAAACACTGTTATTGATAGAGGTGCAGCGCACCGAAATAGTTGTAGAACTAAGATAAAAGAAAAGATTAAGGTGCATCGCACCGAAATATTAAGGTTTATATGTCGGTGCGCTGCACCTTAAATTTATTACTCACTTTTTTTTCTACAAATATTTCGGTACGCTGCACCTCTATCTATAACTGTGTTTATCTTTAAAGTACTACTTAATTCTACTTTGGCACTTTAAAACCCGTGTCACCGCTTTAAGGCGGTGGCACGGATTAATCAGAAGAATTTTATTGAAAATAGTTAAAATCTACCTTAAATCCGTGCCACCGTTTGAAACGGTGACACGGGTTTATACAAAAA
>JANPHO010000136.1:0-14136 GCA_031424515.1 Saprospiraceae bacterium | reverse complement strand
ATTATACCTAATTTATAAATAAAAATTTGAATGGCTAAAAACCCCCATAAAACAATAACATTAAATTTTAAAACGACTCTTTATAAGGGATATCAAGTCGTTTGCATTATTTTTAATTTATATTATAAATATATTGATATTTTTGAAGCCAACTTTATTTTTTCAAATACAAGGACACCTTATATCTAAATATTGCAAATTTCCTATTTTTGTGAAAATCTTACTAAATGTTGACATCAGCAAGAGTTATTTATTTTATTAAACGAGTTGAAGTAGAGGTGACGAGCCTCATGATTCAACATCTTGAGGAGTACGAAATTACGCCAGTTCAATATACCATTTTAAGTTTTATAGGGATAAATTCAACTGATTTTTCCTCGGCACAACTTTCGCGTCGTTTTCGCATGACCCCTCAGTCAATGAACGAAATGGTATCGAATTTGTTAAAAAAAGGCTTGATTGAAAAAAATACCGACCCCAATCATAAACGCATTTTACGCCTAACGCTGACGACAAAAGGGGAGGAATTATTAGAAAAATGTGAAAAGGCGATTGATATTGTCGAAGGAAGATTAATGAAGAATATGTCCCAAGAAGACATTGAAAATTTCAAAAAACTCATGGGTAAAGTAATATCCGCATCAAGAGAAGCTTGAAAAGGTTTTAAAAATGGATTATTCAACTAAAGTCTGAGGCATTCGACGAAATTGAAGGGGTGAAACGCCCGTTTTACTCTTAAAAATGCGTGAAAAATAAAATTCAGATTCAAATCCTGTCTGATAAGCAATTTGCCCCACCGACATATCGCTTTCTCTTAATAATCGTTTAGCTCGATTGACCCGCACATTTAAATGATACTGACCAGGGGAAATACCAATAATTTCCTTGAATTCCTTGCGAAACCACGCATAGCTGACGTTGAGTTGTTCAGCGAGTTTGGGCATATCCAGCGGTTTTTCCTCATGTTCATGAATAATAAAGCGTGAGCGTTGAATAATTTGGCTTCTCTCCGATTTTTCTGTTTTGTTTTGGAGTGCCGAAGCATAAATAAGCGCCAATAATTGTATCGTTAAACATGATTGTAGGGTATCTTTTTCACTGTCGTCCTCAGTCTGTACGGCATTAATCAGATGCATAAAAACCTGCAAAAGTTCAGCACTCAATCCGATACTAATCAAAGGTGAATTAGGGCTAAAACAACCCTGTTGCATTAAATATTCTGCATAAGGCCCTTTAAAACCTACCCAAAACTCCTCCCAACCTGTATTCTCTGAGGGTTTATAACGATGCCAAACGCCTGGGAAAAGTAAAAATGCTGTGCCCGCTTCCACTAAAGTAGGCTTTACACCTTCACTTTCAAAAATGCCTGAACCATGCGCAATATAGAGTAATTGAAACTCCTGTAAAACGCGCCCTTTTTCCCAATCGAAATAATATCCATTTGGATGCTGGCGGTCAGGATAATGCGTATTGGGGGCATGAATATGGTGACCTAAATCAAAAATAGTAACCCCCCAATTAGGCGCAGTTGAGGGCTCATCGGCAGCATTTTTTTGAAAATATTTTCTAATGGGTTTCATTATTAAAATCAAAAAGTGTAAAAAATAGTCGAATTCAAATTTAAAACAAATTACGATAGAATCATCATAAAATTTTATAATTATATGCAAATATAAATTTTAATTTTGTATTAAAACTTTATTATTCTTTCAAATACTATTTATTAAAAGCCTAAACTGAGGATATAACTTTAAAATGCCTTGATAATATGCATAATATGCTATTTGTTATCCCCCTCAGTATTAGAGCGTTTTTTTTCAAAAAATGCAAATTTTATAGCATTTTAAAACCTATTAAATTCCTTTTGAAAAGCTATTTTTACAAAAAAAACAGATGGTTATCAGAAAGCTATTTCTCCTATTTTTCCTTTTACCGTTCATTTCAAATGCTCAAAAACCTATTTCAACCGCCAAACCATGGGCGTATTGGTGGTGGATGGGCAGTGCTGTTGATGAAAAAAACATCACAGCCAACCTTGAAGACTACGCAAAAGCGGGTTTTGGAGGTATGCACATCATCCCGATTTATGGCGTAAAAGGGGAGGAGTCGAAATTTATTCCGTACCTCAGCGACAAATGGATGGCGATGCTGGAATACACCGTCAAAGAAGCCAATCGCTTGGGTTTGGGTATTGATATGACCGTCGGCACGGGCTGGCCTTTTGGTGGCAAACAGGTGACTGAACAAGATGCGGCTAAGGCTTTTAAAATTAAAAAAGACGGTGAAAAATATACCCTCGAAGTCATTCCAACCAAACAAATGGTGAAACGGGCTGCCCCAGGTGGCGAAGGCTTCGTCGTTGACCACTTCGATGCGGATGCTCTAACACATTATTTTCGACCATTTGATAGTCTGTTTAGTATTAAAAACATTGGGGTGAGAGCATTTTATAATGACTCTTACGAGGTGTATGGCGCCAATTGGACGCCTAAATTCTTTGAAAAGTTCAAAATACTGAGGGGGTATGATTTGGCGAATCACCTCGATGTTTTGGCAAAAGATACGGCTATAACTGACCGTGAAAAACGTATATGGTCCGATTATCACGAAACGCTTTCTGACCTTTTATTAGAGGTTTTTACTAAAAAATACGTTGATTTTGCCCATAAATTTGGTAAAATTGCCCGTAATGAATCGCACGGTTCGCCCGCTAATATCCTTGATTTATACGCCGTAAATGATGTGCCCGAATCCGAATTTTTTGGTTCAAAACCTTACGATATTCCCCTTTACAAACAAGATGAAGAGTATGAAGTCAAACGCTTTGGTACGCCCGGTGGTTTAATTCTGAAATTAGCATCATCAGCGGCGAATGTCAGCGGTAAAAAACTGGTCGCTTCCGAAACGTCTACGTGGCTCGGCAACCATTTTAAAGTATCCTTGAAACAGATAAAACCGATTATTGACGAGTCGTTTGTGTCGGGTATCAACCACGTTTTTTACCACGGAATGCCATACTCGCCTAAGGAGGCGCAGTTCCCTGGGTGGCTATTTTACGCTTCCACAAATTTCAATCAGCAAAGCCATTTTTGGGAACATTTGCCGCAACTCAATAACTACATTGAGCGGTGCCAATCGCTTTTGCAAAATACTTCGCTTGATAATGATGTCCTGCTTTATTTCCCGATTTACGACCAATGGCATTCGGTCGGTCGCAGCAGTAAAATGCACCCAATTGATGTTCATGCAATCTTGAGAGAAGGTATGTTCACGGGTTCTTTGGGTAGAATTGCCAATGAAATGCTGCAAAAAGGCTACACTTTTGACTTCGTATCGGATAGGCAATTGGTCAATTTTTCAACCCAACCCAAAAACTTAAAGTCCTATAAAGCCATCGTCGTACCACCGATTAAATACCTGCCATTAAAAACTTTAGAGGCTCTTAATAGGTTGAAACAAGCAGGTGTTCTGATTGTTTTTTGTGAAAAATTGCCCGAAACGGTCAATGGTTTCAATGATTTAGAAAACCGTCAGGCGTCTTTTGATAAGTTGATTAAAAATTTCACGACCATTCCAAGTATCAGTGCATGGCAGACACCAACAACAGTCCGCCGTGAAACGATGGCTGAATATGGCTTGCAATTTATCCGTAAAAAAGCATCATTTGGTACTTTATATTTCATCACAAATCCTGCTCAAAAATTTCAAAGTGGAAAAATTAAATTAAGTGCCAATGGTGTAGCCATTCGCCTTTTCAATCCACTTTTTAATAGAAGAAGCACCGCTGATTTTAAAAAAATAGGTGAAAATCAAGTTGAAATTTCACTGGATTTGCTCGCTGGCGAAAGCATTTTTATAGAAGTATTAAATCAGCCTTTAAAAAGTACAACATTGCCGAAATCCGACATCCGAAACCTGAAATCCGAAATACCTATAGTAGGCACTTGGCAAGTGGATTTTTTAAAAGGAGAACCCGCTTTACCTAAAAGCTTTAAAACCGATAAATTGGATTCATGGACAAATGCGAGCGACACAATGGTGCAATATTTCAGCGGAAAAGCCCGATATACGACCCATTTTAAAGTTGAAAAAGACAAATTAAATAAAATGGCATGGATTGATTTAGGTGATGTCCGTGAAAGTGCGGAGGTGAAATTAAATGGTAAATCATTGGGCATTGCGTGGTGTTTGCCGATGCGACTGCCGATTATTCAAGGGCTTTTAAAAGAGGATAACCTACTTGAAATAGAGGTCATCAACCTATCCGCCAACCGTATGCGCTACATTGATAGGAAGGATGAAAACTGGCAAAAATTCTACGATATTAATATGGTGGATATCGGTTATCATCCTTTTGATGCGTCCAATTGGAAGGTGGTGCCATCGGGTTTATTGGGTGGTGTGAAGTTGATTTTTTAATATAACCCGTGTTCACCGCTTCAAGAGGTGGCACGGATAACTGTTTCTTTAACGATATTTAAAGTAAAACTGATGAAACATGAAGATTTGCCCGAAAGGTGGAAAAACAAAATCAAAGAGTATCAAGAAAAACTTGGAGTGTTTAACACTACTAAATTAAGTGCTTATGATTTTTTTACGAATAAAATAGCAAAAATAAAGTTTGAAGATGGTTCTTACGCAGAATTCCGATACCCTTTGATAATTAATGCTCCCGAATTCAGTGAAGCAGGTGTTTTTACAGAGCATTGTGGTTATCATATTTTTAATCTTGGTGGAACATATATTAACCTTGTTGAAATAGATGATAATGAGACTGATTGAAGTATGGTTCTTATAACTGTGCCATTCCAATTATCAGAATGGCACGTATTTAATATGTTTTTCATTTTACATCCATCAGTATTTTTTTAAAATCACTTCACAAAATCCTCCCGCATGGGGTTAAAAACGTCTATTAAAACGCCCGCTTCCAAGCAAACAACGCCGTGCAAGACGTTAGATGGCACGAAATATACATCGCCATCTTTTAAAATACGCATATCATCGCCAATTGTCACCTCAAACGAGCCACCATCAATATAGCTGATTTGGAGATGTGGGTGCTTGTGCATGGTGCCGATGCCGCCCGTTTCAAAAGCCACTTTTACAAGCATCACATCTTCATTGTAAGACATGATTTTACGGCTTATTTTTCTTCTACTTTATCCCAAGCAAGGTCGCTATCGGCTACTAACGTTTTATTAAATTGACTCATTTTTAAGTTTAAATCCGTGCCATTCCGAGAGTCGGAATGGCACGGTTATGATACAAATACTGAGGGGTTTTAAAATGTGATGACCCTTTTTTCGGATGCTTTCAAAACTACCTCTTTTTTCATTTTTTTATATAAAATGGCTGTTTTACCGCCTAATTTTGAGTAAAATGTAGCAGATTTCAATTTGCCATTTTCCCAATTAATATCCACTACAAAACCGCCACGGGCGCATAAACCTTTTATTGAGCCATTTGCCCAAGCATCGGGTAGGGCAGGGAGGAGGTGAATTTCGGTGTTTTCGGATTGCATCAACATTTCAGCAACGGCAGCCGTTCCACCAAAATTACCGTCAATTTGAAAAGGCGGGTGGGCATCCAAAAGATTTGGATATGTACCACCTTGATTTGAATAATTTTCCTTCGCATTCGGGCTGACGTAGCGCAATAATTCACGATACATTTTATAGGTATGGTTGCCATCCCCCAAGCGCGCCCATAAATTAGTCCGCCAACCTTTTGACCACCCCGTGGTTTCGTCGCCTTTTATTTCCAAGGTTTGGCGGCAAGCATTAGCCAATTCAGGGGTTTTTTCAATTGAAATATGATGCCCAGGGTACAAGCCAAATAGGTGCGATTGATGCCTATGTTGCGGCTCAGCATCTTCCCAATCGAAGTACCATTCCTGCAAATTGCCCTTTTTACCTATTTTATAAGGGTATAATTTAGCCAAAGTCGCTTCTAATTTCTTTCTAAAATCTTCATCTTTTCCAACTATTTTACTGGCTTCGATGGTCTGTAAAAACAATTCTTTTATCATTGCTAAATCCGATGTCGTGCCATAAGCCGTTGCACCTTTGTAGCCATCGGAAGCAATATAAATATTCTCAGGCGATGTGGCGGGTGAAGTCACCAAATTGCCTTTTCCATCATCCACAAGCATATCCAAGCAAAATTCAGCCGCGCCGCGCATCAAATTATAGGCATTATTCTTTAAAAATGCCTTGTCTTGCGTGAATGTATAATGTTCCCAAAGATGAGTCGCCAACCAAGCACCGCCCATGTACCAATTCGCCCAACTCGGATCGCCCTCGCCATAATGACCCACGGGGTTTGTCATTGCCCAAATGTCGGAATTATGCGCCACGCACCAACCTTTGGCGTTATAGAAATTTTTAGCCGTTGCCGCTCCGTTTTTAGAGAGATTTTCAATAAAACCCAAGAGCGATTGGTGCATTTCAGATAGATTGCACGTCTCAGCCAACCAATAATTCATCTCAGCGTTGATATTGGTGGTGTAATTACTGCTCCACGGCGGGCGCATAATCGGGTTCCAAATGCCTTGCAGATTGGCAGGTACGCGCGGTGTGCGAGAGGAACTTATCAAGAGATAACGACCAAAATTGAAGTACAAAGCTTCCAAATCAGGGTCAAGCACACCTTCCCGATAGGCTTTTAATCGCTCAACGGTGGATAATAATGTATTATTTTGACCCTTTGAAAGTTTTAATTCAACCCTATTAAAAAAGGATTGATAGTCTTTGACGTGGTTTGTTTTTAAAATATTAAAACTGAGCTTTTCAGAAGTAGCTAAGTTTTTTAAAGCAATATCATATTCGTTTAAGCCACTTGCGCTGGGGTTTTTATCAAAACCGTCAAAATTGGTGGAAGTTGCTATCAAAATTAAAGCTTCAGTACCTTTTTCAATACCAATTGTTGAATCCGTTTTAATTAACTTACCATCATTTTGCACAATTTTAGCCAGATTTGCAAAGCGAGTTCCTTTGACATCATCATAGATTACAGCTTGCTCTTCCCTATGATAATTTGGCGCACAATGAATTGGGGCTTTACCCGATGAAGCCAAAAGCCCGTTTTTAACCTCATTTTTATACTTCAAAAGACTATTAAAACGCAGTGAAAAATTCAATTTACCCTTTTGGCTGGCTTTTAAACGAATCACAATCACTTGATTTGGGTGTGAAACGAAGTACTCGCGAGAATAATTGACGCCATCAATGGTATATTGAGTTGTAGAAATGGCATTATCGAGATTCAGCTCTCTGTTATAATTCACCGCATTGTCGCCATGTTGCATGTCAATAAAAAGCGTACCCAACGGCGCATACGATTCCGAAAACTTCCCTTGCAATTTATGGTTCAAGCTATCTGCCAACTTATAATTTTCAGCTTTTAAAGCCTCTCGTACTGAGGGGAGGTACTTGTAGGCTTCAGGATTAATGGTTTTAGAATCAATCGGCTCGCCCGCCCACAAAGTCGCATCATTCAAATAAATTTTATCCGACTGAATACCGCCGTGAACGGTAGCCCCTATTTTACCATTACCTAAAACAAGGCTTTCTTCAAAATATTGGGCGGGTGTTTTATAGGATAACACTTTATCGGATTGAGCAACCAGATTAAAAGTTAGAAGAAATAAAATGGCTAAAGAGAGTTTGATTCGTTTCATTCTTGGTTGTTTTAAGTTAAAGTACAATGTAAACTATGTAAACATTGTCATTTTTTTTGCCCCACAGTATTGATCAAAGTACCGATTCCGTCTATTGAAATACGCACTTCATCACCCACCGCTAAAGTAAAATCATTGGACGGAACAAGCCCCGTACCCGTCATCAGGAAAACGCCATTTGGAAAAGATGTCTCTCTAAAAAGATATTGAACGAGCTCTTTATGGCTGCGCTTCATGTTATTAATGGCTATTTTACCTTCATAAACTGTTTTATTGTCTCTTAAAATAACCAGCTGGATTTCAGTATTGGGGTCAATCGGCTTCTCCAAAATCAGCAAACAGGGACCTAAAGCCGCCGATGCGTCATAGCTTTTTGCTTGCGGTAAATACAAGGGGTTTTCACCTTCAATATCCCGAGAGCTCATATCATTGCCGCAAGTGTAACCAACAATTTTACCTTTTGATGTAGCAAAAAGCGTCAATTCAGGCTCTGGAACGTTCCATTTAGAGTCTCTGCGAATCAAAACCGTATCGCCATGCCCTACCGTGCGGGAAGCAGTGGCTTTAAAAAATATCTCTGGACGGTCAGCCACATATACTTTAGCGTAGAAATCACTCGCATCTTGCGACTCTTCCATGCGGGCTACTTGGCTGCGCTTGTATGTCACGCCCGCTGCCCACACTTCTTGTCCCTTGATGGGTGCTAATAAATCCGTTTGGATAAATCCCTTCAGTATTTCATCCGCTTCAAGCGTTTCAATTTGCTTTTTAAGCGTTTGACATAAGTTATTACGGTTGATGAGCTTATCCCAATTTCTTGTTTTTAATTTAAAAAGTTGGGATTCAACCTCTAAAATGATGCCTTGTCGTGTATTGTATAATTTCATATTGTTTTTTTTAATAAAATATAAAATTCATCTGATGCCGCTAAATTATCAGATGAATTTCATACCCCTCAGTATTTCCACTATTTTTTACGATTTTAAGAGAGAAAATTTACAGTTCTATAATTTTAATGCGAAGCCAAATAACTACCATAACCGATTAAAACGGTTGAAAATATGATGATTCCCAAGCCTAAATACAACATATTCATCGTCTTTTTGCTCACGCCAGCCCATTCTTTATAGTACAAACCCCACAATGTACCGACCGTAATGATGAATGCCATGTGCAATGTCCAAGACGCAAAATCGAGTTCTTTACCCATTTTGGATTGACCCATGCCGTAAAAAAAGAACTGAAAATACCACGTAACCCCCGCTAATAATGCCCAAGTATAGTTTTTACTGAGGGGGGCTTCTGAATTTGTGTAGTCTCCAAAAGACTTATTACGAGTATTTAAAATCATACACCAAATGAAGTTGGTTAAAAAACCGCCAATCAAAATAACTGGCAAAATAGCATTGTTTTTAAAAAGTGGATCAGTGCCATGAGATTCAGCGTTGGCTGCAATGGGCGCACCCGCTGACAAAGCAAAAGCAAAACAAGCACTCATAATACCACAAAAAGTACCCACTAATAAGCCTTTTTTAAGGTCAAATTCTTTAATCGTTTCTTGTTGCTGTTCTTTATTGAGTTCCGCTTCTTTCATGATACCCGCTTTGCCGCTGACGGCAATGCCCACTACACAGACCAAAGCACCCGCCACAGTTGACAGACCGGAGGTAGTTGACAATAATTCACCCATTTTGCCTTCCCAAATCGGTGGAATCAAAGTGCCAAATGCCGCACAGAAGCCCAAGGCAACTGCCACACCCAAAGATACACCCAAATAACGCATGGTCAAACCATAAGTCAAACCGCCAAAACCCCAAAGGATACCGAATAAAAGGGTGTAAAAAATAACACTCGAATCAGCTGCTTGAATGCTTTCAACCATGTTATTGACGGTGATAAAACCAAAAACCCAAGGCGCTAAAATCCAAGAAGCAACGCCCCCGACTATCCAGCCACTTTCCCATGACCATTTTTTAATATTCTTGTAAGGTATGTAAAAACTACCCGATGCAAAACCACCAATGAAGTGGAAAATAATTCCTAAAATTGCGCCCATGTCTTTTCCTTGTTTGTTTAGTTATGTTATTACGTTTTTATAATTAATCTTGTCATTCTGAGCGCAGCGAAAGAATCTCAATTATACAGATTCTTTCGCTGCGCTCAGAATGACAAGCGCTTAAAACCCTTTCAACCAATTAAACAACCTTTCCATCCATTTATCCTCAGTTGTTATATTAATTGTACCGAATCCATGTCCGCCTTTCGGATAAAGATGCATTTCAGTTAAAATGCCATTTTTAATACACGATAGATAATATTGAACACTGTTTTCAACTTTCACCGTCTTATCATCGGCTGCATGGATTATAAAAGTCGGCGGCGACTGAGGGGTCACTTGTAATTCATTCGAGTACAATTTTGTCTGTTCCGCACTTGGCATTTTGCCGATTAAATTATCCCTTGAACCTTTGTGCATCAATTCCTCCGAAAAGCTGATAACAGGATAAACCAATACCGCAAAATCCGGGCGCACATTCGTCGTGTCTGATACTGAAGGGTCAGCGTTTTTTGTAAAATGCGTTGATGCCGTAGCTGCCAAATGACCGCCCGCTGAAAAACCCATAATACCCACTTTTGCAGGATTGACGACCCACTTAACAGCATTTTTACGGACGATTCTTAAAGCTTGCTGAGCATCTTGCAAAGGCGCAATGGATTTATCAATGCAAAAAGTATCATTCGGAGTTCTGTATTTTAAAATAAAAGCCGCAATGCCTTTTTCATTCAAAGCCTTAGCCACTTTATGCCCTTCATTGTCTATCGAAATACCTCTATAACCGCCACCTGGGCAAACCACAATTGCCATTCCATTCGGCTTTTCAGGTAAATACACCGTCAAAGTAGGCTGCGATGTGCCACTAATGAAACGACTTCCATTCGCTCGTGTTTCCACCTTTTCAGCTATGGAATACGGTTTTGAATTGGGTACAACGCCCTCATACAAAGGCATTTCCATTGGATTTTGACCCACGATTGTCAAGGTTTTTAATAGGAATAAAAGGAGTATTTTTTGTTTCATTATTTTATAACCGTGCCATCCCGAGGGTCGGGATGGCACGGATTTAAGTTTATTTTTTAACCTTAAAATTATACTTACCCGAACCCGTTTTCAATACAACATACCCCCCCTCAGTGCCAACGACTTGAATATTCTTTAAAGCCGCCCCATTTTCAGAAATAGCATTTTCGGAAGCCGCAGGAACGTAAATTGTCGCCGTGGTATTCGCAGGAATTTCAACATCTAATGACAAGCCATCATTGCCTGTTTGCCAATGTGAACTCACTTTGCCGTAATAGGTTTGATAGTCCGAAGCGGCTTGTGTGATGCGGTTATTTAAATGCGGTTTTATGGTAATTTGCTTGTAACCCACGCCTTTTTCATCGGTATCAATGCCTGTCATAACACGATACATCCAATCGCCTATGGCGCCATAGGCGTAGTGATTGAAAGAATTCATGGTTTCAGTTTGAAATGTGCCATCGGGTTTTATGCCATCCCAACGCTCCCAAATCGTCGTCGCACCCATTTTAACAGGGTACAACCAAGACGGGTAAGTCTCCTGCAAAAGCAAGTCATAAGCCACATCATTATAGCCAAAACGGGTTAAAACGTGGCATAAATATGGCGTTCCTAAAAAGCCCGTAGTCAAGTGATTGTTAAAACTTTTGATGTTTTGTACCAGTCTCTCCGCCGCTTGGTCGCGCAAGTTTTCGGGTAACATATCAAAATTCAGAGCCAAAACATAAGCCGTTTGTGAAGTTGAAACCAAGCGACCCGTTGGCGTCATATATTCATTTCTAAAGGCAGTTTTAATGCGTTTTAAAAGGTCTGTATAATATTGTACATCGTCCGTTTTACCCAGAATTTGAGCTGAATTGATCAATAATTGCGTCGAATAAGCATAAAAACACTGCGCAATCAAGTATTTATCCGTAATCGCCGACTTACCATCTCTATCGTCATTTACTGAGTAAAAAAGCCAATCGCCGAAGTGAAAACCTCTTGCCCAAAGGTCGTTTTTACTACTATCTTGCATGAATTTCACCCAAGCTTTCATGCTCGGATATTGGTCTTCCAATATTTTTTTATCACCGTATGCCACATACATATTCCACGGAATAATGTTCGCAACGTCAGCCCAGCCCGTCGAACCAGAAGAACTTTTACCCAAAACATTTGGAATGACAAACGGCACACTGCCATTCGGTAATTGGTCAGCAGCGACATCTTTCATCCATTTTACATAAAAATTATGGGCATGCATATTGAAAGTGGCTGTCCGACAAAACGCCTGTGCATCACCCGTCCAACCCAAACGCTCATCCCGTTGCGGACAATCCGTTGGTACATCCAAGAAGTTGCCCCGCTGCCCCCATTCAATATTGCGTTGCAATTGTTTCAAAAGTGGATTCGAGCAACTGAATTGCCCCGTCGGTTTCATATCCGAATACAAGGCAATCGCCGTAAAATTCTCTGCTTGAATAGCGCCTTTAAAATCATCAATTCTGATATATCTAAATCCTTGAAATGTAAAATGCGGCTCTAAAATTTCCTCGCTGCCACCCCTCAGTATAAAGGCGTTTTGGGTCTTTGCAGCCCGCATATTTTCAGTGTAAAAATTACCTGCTTTATCCAAAACCTCAGCGTGAGAAATGGTTATTTTATCCCCCGCATTGCCTTTTATTTTGACTTGAACCCAACCCACCACGTTTTGACCAAAATCAATCACCTGTTCGCCTTTGGGTGTTTTAAAAATTTTAACGGGTTTAAACGTTTCGTGTTTTTTAATCAACTCATTATAAGTACCTATTAAAACGTCTTTTGAATGGTCTTTTACCATAACACCCGCCCAGTTTTTGTCGTCATACTGAGGGGTCGTCCAACCGATTTTCTCCTCATGAGCGTCATACGTTTCACCATCATACAACTCTGAAAAGCGAACTGCACCCGTTGATGACTTCCAATTTTCATCCGAAATAACCGTTTCCGTGCTGCCATCGCTGTATGTAATGTCTAATTGAAAAAGCAAAGCCGTTTCTTTTCCGTACAAATTGCGATTGCCCGACCAAGCCAACGGCGTGCGATACCAACCGCTTCCGAGTGAAACACCCACGGCGTTTGCGCCCGTTTTCACGAGATTGGTTACGTCAAATGCTTGATATTGAAGGCGTTTATTGTAGCTTGTCCAACCCGGCGTTAAGTAAGCATCGCCGACCCTTTGACCATTGATTTGCGCTTCGTACATACCATGCGCCGTGATGAATGCCGTAGCTGATTGTATTTTTTTCTTTGTTGAAAATGCTTTGCGTAAAATGGGCGGCACACCGTTCACAGTATCCGATTTTGAATCCGCTTGAATCCATTTGGCTTTCCAATCCGCTGCCGTTAAAATGCCCCTTTGCCATGAAGCGGGTTCGCTCCATGCCGATGTATTACCGAAATTATCCGTAACTCTGACTTGCCAAAAATACTTTTTACCCGAAGCTAAAGCCGCTCCTTTATATGGCACATAAACGGAAGCATCCGACTTCACCACGCCCGATGTCCATAAAATACCTTTTCCTTTCGTCAATACTGTCACGCCTGAGCGTGATGAAGCTGTAAGCATCAAGGGGTCAGTTCCCACCCGTATTTCATAAGCCGTTTGCATGGTATTGCGTTTGTCAGAGGCTAATTGCCAACTGAAATTAGGTTCTTTGGCATCCAATCCAATTGGATTACTCAAGTTTTCACACAGTAGATTCTTCACTGCTAATTGTCCATAAATACCCGTTATTGACAAAATGGCGACGAATAGGAGGATAGTTTTTCTCATTTTGGTTAGTCGTAGTGCGGAATTCCTGTTCCGCATTTTTATTAAATTTGGTTAATTTCGTTTAAAAAATCATCAAAAAAGAGTGTGCTAATGTATAATATTCAATAATTTCAAAATAGGAAGAACAATAACAATCATACCCATTATTATACAACCAATTCCGCTCACTTTATGAAAAATCCAATTCTTTCTATTAGTCCAGTATCTGTATTGTATCGAACCTTCTTTTATTCTACTAAATTTCATTAGTTTAGGTATGAACGATTCCATATTAAAGGAAAGTTGATATCCATACCATATTAAAAACACACCACTAAAAACAGTAAAAAATTGGCTTAAAATATTTATACTAAACATAACTGCAATTATATAAAACACTTTTAGTATTTTACAGGTGTATTAATGTATTTATCTTTGAATACGCTTTTAATATTTTTTGTATATTCTAAAACAGTAGACAGCAATTCGCTATGTTTTGATAATCAATTGTTTATAAATTTAATGAAAAACGTTTTGTTGTTTTAGAGTTTCCTAAAAATCGTAAAAACGTGCTATTTTATTACTTTTCATATCGTTCTT
>JANPHO010000135.1:0-3808 GCA_031424515.1 Saprospiraceae bacterium | reverse complement strand
CTATTTCAAGAGCAACTTCTATTTTTAGGCAAGGTTTATTTAGCTTGAAATCCACCATTTATAACATCCGACAAATGAGAGCTTTTTTTGCCTCTTTAAAATTACCTAAATCTCACTTTTTGCAATCTGTACAGTAATATTTAAAATATCTATAAAAAAGCCCTAAAAAAGCTCGATTTCGTTACGAAATCGGGCTTTTTTTATGCCGAATATCACAAAATTCATAGGTCGTTGCCCTATGCTGATATATCTCGCCCTTTCATGGCTTTTAACTTGTGCTTCTGGAAAGATTTAGATTTTTTTTACACTCACACACCATTATTTTCCTTTCCCGCATCTCTCCTAATAGACATGTCTTTTTGAAAACACATTTTATCACTTCCAATCGGGTCACGCTCGATTTTAAAACCACTTAAAACTATGGCTGATTTCACTCCTAAAGGAAAAAATGCACCTACCGTAGATATGACACCTATGGTCGATTTGGGTTTTCTTTTGATTACCTTTTTCATGCTTGCATCATCGTTTATGTCGCCTAAAATTATCAAAATGTTGTCTCCTGCTGATGGAGATACCACCACCGCCCCGCCTTTGAAATGCTCAAAATCACTGACTTTAATCGTGCATGCCAGCAATAAAGTCAAATATTACACCTGCCCCGAAAGCAGTCAACCCGATAGCATTGATTTTTCGGCTAAAGGATTGAGGAAATTAGTTTTGGATAGGCAGCAAGAAGTACAAGCGCAATGGGGCGATAAAAAGGAACTAATTGTCCTTTTAAAATTAACGCCCGACGCCCAATATAAACGTCTTGTGGATGCCATTGATGAAATGAATTTGACCCAATCCACCTTCATTATGGCGCATTTGGATAAACAGGATTCTACTGTTATGAAATGGTAATGTCGTAAAGTACCCCCTCAGTATCAGAGCAATTTTTGGAGTGTTTTTAATTAAAAAACTAAAAACTCAAAGTACAGTGAATCTCGTAGTTTCATTTTAACTATTTATAAAACAATGATTATTAAGCTATTATTTAAATAATAAAAATTTAAAATGTAAGAAAATATTGTCTGAGTAAAAATATTTGAATAAAAATTTAGAGCTTCATACACCAAAACACTAACTTAATACATCTTCTAAAATAAGCATCGATGCCTTCTTAAAAAATAATTCTTAAAACATTTAAAATTCAATATCATGGATTCAATGAATTGGAAAAAAGCAAGTCTGGATGATGTCATTTTTGAACATCGTAACAAAGCCTACGGTGCATATTTATTGCGTCAGAAATACAGTGGGCACATTAAAAAAGCGGCTTTAGTGGGTACATCAATGTTTTTACTATTGGTAAGCAGTCCTTTGATTGCTGATAAAATGAAAGGCAATTATGCATTCATGGACAATACAGCGGTCACAATGGCTGAATTGCCTAAAGTAACACCGCCACCAGTAGAGCCACCAAAACCCAAGCCACCTGTAACTCCTCCTCCAGAAAAACAGATTAAAACTATCACTTTTACGCCGCCCAAAGTGATGGATAACCCAATTGAGGAGCCGCCAATGCCTAAAATGGATGAAATCACAGCAGCGGTTTCTACTAAAACGCAAGATGGTGTAGAAGGGAATTTACCTCCAATTGCAGCACCCGAAGCACCTCCGGTGGGTACAGAAGAACCTAAAAAAGTGGAGGCGACCAAGGATGTTGACTTTATCATAGTAGAGCAGATGCCAGAATTCGAGAACGGTGTAAAAGCGATGTATGATTTTTTAAGTAAAAATATGGTGTATCCTACAATTGCGAGGGAAAATGGGATTGACGGAACTGTTTATGTGGGTTTTGTGGTAAATAAAGATGGCGTCATCCGCGATGTGCACGTTAAAAGAGGCATCGGCGGGGGCTGCAATGAAGAAGCCATGAGAGTGGTAAAAATGATGCCTCATTGGAAAGCAGGGAAGCAAAACGGTAAGGCGGTGAATGTGGCATTTACGATACCTGTGAAATTCAAATTGAGTTAAGCGAACTAAAATTATCTCGCAGATATTGAAATTGCAAAATTTTGATTGTCTGCGAGAAATTTTAATTAAAAATAAGCCTATCTGACCAAATAAAATTTTACCTTTAAAAGACTATCCTAATAAATACTTTTGAAAATATTGGGAATTTCTAAATCAAATTATCTTTGTGCAAAATGAATGTAATGAACAATCAATTGCCTTATTATTTTAGGATGTTTGTAGCCCTTGGCTACATAGTTATTGGAGTAATCGCTCTGACAACCAACGCTGGAGAACTGATGACTGGAAGCAAAGCCGTCGGAATGGCATTCGCTTTCGGATGCATTGCTTATGGTTTATTCAGAGCTTACCGTAACCAAAAAAAATGGGATAAACCCAGTCATGAAGAGTAATTTTGAGTTTTGAATAAAAACATATATGGCTCATCGTTAAAGGAGTAATAAAAATTTTAGTTGCTTAATCTATATACTCCTGACTCTTTATGAAAAAGAAAAATTAATAAAAATGAAAAAGTATTTGTCTTTTTTAATAGCCATAACCCTATTTTCAATGGGTTGTGCCTCCTCCAATGAAAACAGCGAAACAATTGATACGCCCACAGCTGGGAATATCAGCCTATCAGTGGATGAAACTTTACAGCCCATTGCGGATGCTCAAGTGGATGTTTTTCAACATCAGTATCCGAATGCTAAAATTAATATTCGCTACCGCTCAGAAGCTGAATGTGTTAAAGAGTTATTCGATGATAGCTGTAAACTCATCATATTGGGTCGGCAATTAACTACTGAGGAATTGACTTCTTTTAAAAACAGGAATATGAATCCGCCGCACACAAAAATTGCAACGGATGCCATCGCCATCATAACTAACCGAAGTAGCAAAGACACGACTTTCACTTATGATCAAATACTCAAGATACTGAGGGGCCAAAACGGACAATATAATATTGTGTTTGATAACCAGAATTCGGGTACAGTGAGTTATATATTGAGTATGACAGGTGAAAAGCAAATGCCAGCCAATGCCTACGCCGCTAAGTCGAACTTAGAAGCTGTGAATTATGTCGCGACGCACGATAAAGCCATTGGCGTAATCGGTTGGAGTTGGATCAGTGATTCCGATGACCCTAAGACGAGAGAATACCTTTCAGCTGTCCGTCTGGTTTCGTTAGGCACTAAAGAAGCAAAAACGACTGATACCTATAAGCCTTATCAACTGAATTTGGCTCAAGGGAAGTACCCCCTCAGTAGAGAAGTATTCATCATTCAAAGGTTGAGGAGCAATGGACTTTCAGCAGGATTTAATGCTTTTGTTTTATCAGAAATCGGTCAGACCATTATTTTAAAAGCAGGCTTGCTACCAGCGCACCAACAGGATCGTTGGATTGAAATGACAACGAAGCCGGTTGGAAAAGTAAAAAATAATTAAAGCAGAGTGTGACTATAAGTAGTTGGGCTAAAATAACGGGCAATTTCTTTTTAAGTCGGCTCTCAAAATTATAGAAAATTCTTCGCGTTGCTCCGCATTTTCTATAATTTTAAGCCCGACAGAAATTGTCGATTATTTTTAAACGCCTGCTTATGTGTTGATAAAATATCCTATTTCAAATCATTGGTGAATGCTGCAAAGCCCCAATTTATCTTTTGATTTTCTGAAAAGACATAGAATATCATTTTAAAATTATTTATATACTATTGATAATCACCTCTTTAGAAAATAGAAATTATTTTTTTTGGGGTAAGGATTAAAAAACAAAGGGTATTTTATAATTTTGCCCGAGTTTTAAATT
>JANPHO010000134.1:0-3395 GCA_031424515.1 Saprospiraceae bacterium | reverse complement strand
AAAAAATGGGGTAACTTCCCCTCAGTATCCGCAGGGTGGGTAGCGAGTGAAGAGAGGTTTCTAAAAAATCTGGGTTGGTTAAGCCAATTGAAATTCAGAGGCAGTTACGGGGCTACGGGTAATAACCGTATCGTGGACTTTGCGTTTGTTGACCTTTTGTATGCAGCAAATTATTCTTTGGGCGCGGGTACGGGCACTGTTGTAACGGGTCAAGTACCATCAAGAGATATTTTATCAAATGAAAATATTACGTGGGAACGGACTTTTCAATACAACGGTGGTGTAGATTTAGCCATCTTCAAAAATGCGGTGACACTTGCTTTGGATGTGTATCGTTCAAAAACCGACCAATTGTTGCTTAGACAATCTACATTGGGCTTTTTAGGTGTTCCACAAACATGGAACAATATCGGAAGCCTTCAAAATGATGGTGTTGAGCTTGAAATCAGCAGTAACAACATCGTTAAGAAAAACTTCAAATGGACGACATCGGCGAACATTTCACGCACACGCAATAAGGTGTTAGAATTGGGTACAGAAGCCTTTTTGCTCAATCAAGGCGAGCGGACTGAATTATATCGCAATAAAGTAGGCGAGCCATTGGTGCAGTTTTTTGGTTACAAAACCGATGGCGTTTGGTTGTCACAAGCGCAAATCATAGAATCAGGTATTAAGAGTAATTTGAGCAATGCCCTTGTGCCAGGAGGGTTGAAATTGGTGGATTTAGATGGTAATGGTATTTTAGATGCCAACGACCGCACGGTTATTGGCAGCCCTTATCCCGATTTTACATGGGGTATAACCAACACGTTTAAATATAGAGATTTTGACCTAAGTTTTATGTTTCAAGGTGTTCAAGGTGGTTCTTTAATCAATGGCGACCCCAATTATCTTGAAATTAGAAGGACGGTTAGAGCCTATAGCACCGATAGATGGCTTAGTCCTGCCTTCCCGGGTGATAGCAAAACGCCTTATTCCTCAAATGGTTTCGCTTGGTTGTTGACGGATTATGTCGTGGAAAATGCTTCTTACACCGCCCTTAGAGAACTTCTTGTCGGTTATACATTGCCAAGTAATTTGACAAAACGGGTAGGCATAAAAGGCTTGAGGGTATATTTAACAGGTCAAAACCTGTTTTTCAAAACAGCAAAAGAGTACAGAGGACTGAACCCAGAATCGCGGTTCCAAACGGGTCCTTACAATACACCATTGGTAGATGGTTATCAACGCGGTAGTTTTCCTGTAAGTAGAACATTTTTGTTTGGTCTTGATTTGAATTTCTAAACTTTAAAATATTTTTAAAATGAAATATATAAAACTCTCTCTGATATTGACTGGCTTTGGTTTGTGGTCTTCGTGCAATGATGCGATTGATATTTTACCACAATCCAACGGGAATACTACGACATATTATTCAAATTTAGAAGAACTCAACGCAGGGCTTGCTGGCTGTTACAATGGCTTGCAAAGACCGTTATATTTTGAATGGCAACTTACTGAAATGAGGAGCGACAATACCAAAATGGGTACACCCGGTAGCCAAAGCGCACCGAATAGGGATTTAAGTGATTTGGATATGTTCATCCCTGCCACCATTCATCAAGCCGTTTATACTTATTGGCTCAATACTTATAACAATATCCGCAATGCCAATATTATTTTGGATAGGTTGGGTGTGACGTATGACCCCTCAGTAGGAAGCCTTAATTTAGGGTCAATTAAGCTGCCAATCACAGAAACTGAACGCAAGCAAGTAGCGGGGGAGGCTTTGTTTATCCGTGCGTACCATTATTTTAACTTGGTTCGTTTATACGGTGGTGTGTTTTTAGTGCATAAACCAATAACAGCAACGGAGGCTAAAGCAACTAATCGGTCTTCAGTAGATGATATTTATAAATTAATTGAAGCTGATTTAAAATCTGCGGCTACTTTTTTAAGTGCTGCAAAATTCAGTGCAATACCCGCAGCAAATCTTGGCAGAGCCAATGCTTGGGCGGCAAAAGGTTTATTGGGTAAAGTTTATTTGACCCGTAATAAAAAAGCTGAAGCCATTACGCAATTGCAAGATGTGATAAGCAACAGTGGTTATTCATTATTGCCCAATTATGCCGATGTTTTTTCTGTAAACAATGAGATGAATGCTGAAATCCTTTTCGCTGTGCGCTATAAAGCGGGCGGTTTTGGCTTAGGTACAACTTTTGGAAATGATTTTGCCCCCCTCAGTAGTGGTGTCGCTATCATCAATGGTGATGGTGATGGTAACAATTATCCAACTTTTGAAATAGACTCGGTGCATGTAGCAACAGACAAAAGGAAAGCCGTCAATATGGCACTTTGGACAACAAAATATTACGTCAAAAAATTCGTGAACCAAGTGGTTTTGACCGATGATGGCGAAGGCGATTGGCCCGTTCTGCGCTATTCTGATATTTTATTGATGGTGGCAGAAGCCAAGGGTTTTACTCCTGAAAGCGTTACCTTAATCAATCAAATTAGAACTCGCGCAGGTCTTGCTGCTTTACCCGCAACGGTAACAACAGTGGCTCTTTTTGAGCAGGCATTGGCAGATGAACGCCGTTTTGAATTGCTTTTTGAAAACCAACGCTATTTTGACTTATTGCGTTTTAATGCAACGATGACCACCATCACGGCAGAAAAAACGATGAAAGACCATTTTGCCAAGGAATATGTCAAACATTATAGCAAATACCCTGCACCCATACCAACATTGGCACAATTGCAAGCGAATGTCAATGCTAATCGTTTGCTATTGCCTATTCCACAACGTGAAATTGATACCAATACAGGTTTAAAAATTGAGCAAAACCCGGGGTATTGATTTATATTAAAAATTTAGGAACTGCACGAGTAAAATGAAAGACTCGAATCATAAGCAGTATCACATCTTTGTAGAGTTTCAAAGTTTAGTGTTTAGATATTTTTTTTTAGATACCCCCCTCAGTATTTTTCGAATTTTTTGCGCCAAATTATAAATTTTAAGAACCCCAAATTCTTTAAAAGGACTCAACGTCTGTAAAATACTGAGCGGGTATTTTTTTTAAAGTTTATTTAAAAATCGGTTAAACTTTTTGCAAATATTTTAGACTAAAATATTGTATATCAATGTTTTAGAACAATCTTTACCTATCATTCTTTTTAATAAAAAATATGAAAAATTGCTTATTTTTTTTCCTTTTTCTCCTGTTAGGATTACCACTTTTAGCTCAACAGGCATCTAAACCCAATGTGCTTTTTATTGCCATTGATGATTTAAAACCAATACTGGGTTGTTATGGCGATAAGTTGGTAAAAACCCCCAACATAGATCGTCTTGCGAAAATGGGCACAGTGTTTTTAAACAACCAATGCCAGCAGGCAATTTGCGGTCCTACCCG
>JANPHO010000133.1:0-7146 GCA_031424515.1 Saprospiraceae bacterium | reverse complement strand
CGTATTTTTCACCGAGTAAAAAGATAATCAGAACGAGGAAAATTTTATTCACGCCGAATAAAACGGTCATACCCACGGCTATTTCTTCCGCTTTGAAATTTGAAAACGGTAACCACATAATCGTGAGCCCAATCAAGCACCATATCACAAGGGCAATCCATCCGAGTATTCTTTTCCAAGTCATTTTTTAAGATTTAGTTAGTTTGGAGTGTATGGTTTGCAGTTTTTAGGTATTTAATTCTGATTTTAAAATCTAAACACTACAAACCACACACTGAACACTCAATTTTAAGCATTATTTCAGGTAAATATTGATAAAAACAGGGAAATGATCGCTGTAACCACCTCGATAAATGGGTCCCGTATAAGTGCGATTGGGCAATTTATTCCCATTTTTATCTTTATAAATCATGAAATCCTGTTTAAATATAGTCTCTTTTTTATCCGTTTTATCCACCAAATTATTCGATACAATGATTTGGTCAAAAACCGACCAACCTTTGTAATAAATAGACCCCTCAGTATTGATGTCAATTGGAGCTGCCAAATTGTATAAAATAGGTGTTTCAGTCGTTGTACTTTGAGTCCATTCCTGCGCTTTAAGCGTCTGCGACATGCTGATGTCAGAAGGGGCATCATTAAAATCGCCCATGACCACCACACCCATATTTTTATCTTTTTTAAAAACGTCATCTACTGCTTTCCGTAGCTGCTCAGCTACATAAATGCGTTTATCCTCGCTATCGCCTTTGTCCCCTCGGCGTGAAGGAAAATGATTCACAAACACCGTCAATGGTTGCCCTTTTAGCGCGCCAGTTACTTGCAAAATATCACGGGTTTTATCCGAAGAATTAGGCATTTTAATACGAATATATGCGCTATTTTTTACCGTAAAATCAGCCGTTTTATACAACAATGCAACATCTATTCCGCGTTCATCAGGCGATTCGAAATGCACAAATTTATAGTCCGAATTTTTCATAACTGATTGATTGACAAGGTCTTGCAAGACTTTATCGTTTTCAATTTCAGTCATACCCAATAAAGAGGGAAATTGCATAGCTTCCACCACTTTTGCAAGGTTCAGCTGTTTGGCTTCATAGCGCTCTTGAGTCCATTGTAGGCGTGAAGTGGGCAGGTATTCCGAATCAATTTTGATAGGGTCATCCTCGGTATCAAATAGGTTTTCAACATTATAAAATGCTACACGAAAGGCTTGACCATCATTGCTGATATTGAATCCTTTTTCAGTCACAGTACCTGATTTTGAAGTTATTCTAACCTCTTTTTTAGCCGATGAACAGCAGGTAAAAACTAAAATAC
The DNA here is from genome assembly GCA_031424515.1 of Saprospiraceae bacterium. Lineage (GTDB taxonomy): Bacteria > Bacteroidota > Bacteroidia > Chitinophagales > Saprospiraceae > JAAFJT01. The sequence goes on along the minus strand of JANPHO010000133.1, from coordinate 5,823 downwards.
TGAGGGGTATGCCTACTACGATTAAAAAACGCAACCAAAGGTATTTTTTCATGTTTTATATTTTTTTAAATCTTAATTTTAAATAAAAATATGGGTTAATAATTCGTATTTTCAGTAGTTTAGTAAACGGATAAAAAAACCTTTTCTTTGAAAAGTTTTTTTTATCCGTTTACTAAACTGCCTTTCAAATCGAAAATGTAATCTAAAAATTTGTATGTACAGATGCCTATAACTGAGGTTTTAAAACTAATTTTGAGCAAAATTAGTTTTAATATCGCTTTTTTAATTAAAAAGAATACTCTATGATTAGCCAAGACTATTTTGATTTTTTTAATGATTTATCTAAAAACAATGACCGTGAATGGTTCAATGCCAATAAAAAGCGATACGAAGTGTATGCAAAAGAGCCTTTTATTGAATTGGTTGAAAAAATAGTGGAATCATTAGCGGATTCTGAACCAGAGCTTTCATTGATTCCTGCTAAACAAATGTTGTTTAGAATCAATAAAGATATTCGTTTTTCAAAAGATAAACGCCCTTATAAAGAGCATTTATCGGCTTCGATTGGGCGATTTGGCACTAAGGATAAACTCTACCCTGGGCATTATTTGCAGCTTTCTGCTCATGAATCATTCATTGCAGGCGGCGCTTATTGGTTTGAGGAAAAGGAAATGTTGCTGAGAGTCCGTCGTTTTATCATGGATAATGAGGAGCGTTTTTCTGAACTCATCAATGCTCCGCTTTTCAAAGAAAAATGGGGTGAAATAAAAGGTGAAAAGAATAAACGTTTTCCCCCAGAGTTTACTGAAGCCCTTGAAATTCAACCATTGATTGCCAATAATCAGTTTTATTGGAGTAAAAACATTGACCCAACGGATGCATTGAAGCCCAATTTTGTGAATATACTGAGGGGGTATTTTGAAGCTGCACAACCCATGAACGAATTCCTTAAAGAAGCCATGTACGGATAATAAATTTCAACATATTATAACACGTTATTTATGCCTCAAATTGCTCTTTAAGTCTAAATTTTTTAAAAATACATAAAAAAATAATCAATAATTAATTAGTAGCCATTGTATTATAAATATTTATTAGTATATTTGTCTGAGCAAACATAATTTAATTAGTTTATCAATAATAGTAATCCCATTAAAAATAGTCATGAAACAATAAAACTTGTTTTATATTTATACTTAAATAAAGTATAAAAACAGCAGCGCTTTTTAACTGATTTTAAAAACAGACGACTATGAACATATCCAAAACGATTTTGATAGCCACCCTTGTGTTATCAATAATGGGCTGTAAAAAACCAAACAGCGCCATGCTTCACTTCAAAGTCAAATTCGACCCACTTCAAGAAAGACTCAATAGCTCCGGCAAAGTAGTCGGCACTACTGCTGGACGGGCATCGCAATCAGTGGTCATGAACAGTATTGGCATCAGCAATCTCGAACTTTTAGCGGGCAGTGGGACTAAAAGCGGGGCTGGCGAGACGCTATTAAGCGTGGACGAGGTATTCATGGAAGGCAGCACTGCAGTAGATATTTCAAAAATAAAAATGATAAAAGAGGGTGAAATCCTCGTTTCCGTTCCGATGAATAAAATAGCGGCGGGCAAATACGAATGGATACGCACGGCTGTGCCTTATCAGAATTTTGATGTGCAGGTCAATATGCTCAATGTGGCATTTGTCGGGAATTTATTGAATGAAAGAGGAACTTTAGCTGGCTTTTATGCCCCCAATAATTATATTTCAAAATATAAAATTTGGGAAAAGGAAAATACCATCAATGGCGTAAAAAAGCAAGGATATTGGGGTTTTGAAACAAAATTCAACCCTGCTTACGCGCAACTCAATAAAATTTATACCGGTCAAACAACCGAGGGAACGAATACATTTGTTAACCCTATTTATCAAACTTCGCCGATACCGAACGGGGAGTGTATAGTCACTGGTAGATTAGATACTCCCCTCAGTATCACGGGCGATGAAACAGAAGACATTACCGTTATTTTATCTTTTTCAGTCAATAATAGCTTTGAATGGGAAGAAGAAATAAACCGTAATGGTAAATGGGACATCAACGCCCAAGCCAATACAGGACAACCGACTATTGAAAAAGTAGTGGATATGGGATTAAGGGGTCTGAAAGCCTCATATCAAATAAAATGAACATAATCCCGTGAATTCAGATCAATATTATATTCAAACTCCTCGAAAGTTCATACCTTTCGGGGAGTTTTGTTTTTTATGAAAACTAATAGTCAATCACTGGTGCAATTTGGATTTTCTCATAAAGGCTCAATCGGATTTTAAAAGGGGCATCGCCTCGAAAGTTAGGTAGAAAAACCAAATATATGAAGAATCAATCGCGGCAGAGCCGCATCAAAATTAAATATTGTGCGGCTCTGCCGCGATATTAAAAGGAATATATCCAATTATCTACCGAACTTTAGGGGCGATGCCCAATTTGTAGAGTAATATTAGAAAAACCTACTGGTGTGATACGTTCAAGAAATCAAAATTTCAAAATTCATAAATCATAACACACAACATCTTGACAAATTTTAAAAAAGCGATTTTCCCTATTTTTTCCTTAATCATCGCGGCTATACTGTGGAACAGCTGCAATGAAAGCCCTTATAAACAAGGCAAAATTTACTATTCCATGTATTGTGCAAACTGTCACATGGAGAACGGCTCAGGTTTAAAAGGCATTATTCCGCCACTGGCGCAGGTCGATTATCTATCAAAATACCGTTCTGAACTGCCTTGTATTATCAGAAAAGGGCAAAAAGGACTCATAGTGGTGAATGGTATTGAGTACAACCAACAAGCCATGCTGCCGATTGCGAAATTGACAGAATTTGAAATAACCAATATTTTGAATTATGTGGGCACTTCGTGGGGCAATACTGAAAAACTCTTCACTGTTGAAGAAGTTCGTGACGGTCTAAATAAGTGCCAGTAATATATAAATAGTTGGGCTAAAATAACCGACATTTTCTTTTTTAAGTCGGCTCTCAAAATTATAGAAAACTCTCCGCTCCATATTTTCTATAATTTTGAGCCCGACAGAAAATGTCGGTTATTTCTAAACGCCTACTTAAAACAATTTTATTAACATTAAAAACGTTAAAATGGCACAATTTTGCCTGTTAAATAGTTTTAATTTAAAAGAATAAAGCAACTGTTAGTTATTGAAAATCAGTTTTTTACAATTATATAAAAATTTTCCGAATTAAACTCATGATGAGAAATTTTACTACGCTGACACTCCTGCTTTTGAGCACTTTTGTTACTACGTTGCGTGCCCAAAAATCAGGTAATCTATTTGATGTAAGTTATGTTCATGATATTCGATTTTCATTTGAGCAAAAAAACTGGATGGAAAAACTCGACTCCTTGCGCATAAACGGGGAAGAAATGCTCATTGGTAAAATCATTATTGATGGTACGCCTTACGAGAATGTGGGTATCTCTTACACCAAAAGCCCAACTTACCAAACTGCTGGTAAGCGCAATCCGTGGTATATCAAACTCAATTATATTGATAAAAAGCAAAACCACCAAGGGTATAAAGCTTTCACAATTTCACAAGCTTTGCGTGACCCGAGTTTGGTGAGAGAGGTATTGGGCTATGAAATGGCGCGCAAATATATGCCTGCACCCTTAGCGAATTATATCAACTTGACGGTTAATAATGAAAACAGAGGTGTTCATGTCAATATCGAAGCCATTAATGAAGAGTTTTTACAAAAAAACTTCAATAATACTGAGGGGGCCTTCTTCCGTTGCGTACCCGATAAATACACCGAAATAAAAGGCGATTGCGAGCACGTTTATGGTGCTTTGAAATTGCAAAAAGATGTCCGCTGCTTGATGACCAATTTTGATATGGTGTCAAAAGCGGGTTGGGATGACCTCATAGAACTCACTCGAGTCCTAAACGAAGACCCGCAAAATATCACGAGGGTACTGAATCTCGACCGTACCATGTGGTTTTTAGCTTTTAATAATGTAGTGGTCAATCTCAATGGTTACAATGGGCAATACAGTGGCAATTATTACTTGTATAGAGATGCCAATAACCAATTTAATTTCATACCTACTGAGTTGAACTTGATATTTGGCAGTTTGAAAAGCACCAGTGGCTCATCGGATTTGGATTTAAATGGTTTGATTACGCTTGACCCTATGCTCCACGCCGATAATGCTAATAAGCCATTGATTGCGCAATTGCTTAAAAATCCTGACTTAAAAAAGATATATTTTGCCCATATCAAGCAAATATTGGGTGATTGGTTCGAAAATGACTTGTATCGCCGTCGTGCTGAGGAATTGCAAAAGCTCATAGTACTGTATTATGAGCAAGATAAAGCACCACCCTACCCTATGGTAGATTTTAAAAGAAGCATTTTGGAAACGGTGGGCAGTGTTACTAAAATCCCAGGGATTGCTGAGCTGATGACACAACGCGCTCGCTTTTTAAAAAAATTACCAGATATGCTCGTCGTTCCGCCCGTGGTATCGGATGTGAATTTTACGAATCGTAAAAAATACTCTAATCAGACGGTAACGGAGTTTCACATAAAAGCGAAAGTGGACAAATTCCCACGCCGAGTGCGTTTGTTTTACCGCCCGAAAGAGTCCAGTGGTACATTTACTGAAATCCAAATGCTCGACGATGGTAAAAGCCATGATGTAGAAGCTGGCGATAAAATATTCGGTGCAGTCATCAATCCAATGGGCAAATACACTGGGATTGAGTATTATATTATCGCCGAAAATGCGGGTGCTGCGGTTTTCTACCCAGCCAACTACATCTCAGAAAAAGCGAAAATGACCATTGAAGAGCTCAATAAATGATTATTGATTATTGATTATTGATTATTAATGCGGAGAATGGTTGAGAAAGCACATTTTAAAAGAGTAACCAACAACTAATAATCAATAACTAAAAAAGGAATATCCAATGAATCTAAAGTTTTAATAAATCGTTTGATTTTTTAAAATAAATGAGCATTTGATATTCCTTTTTTTTATAAAACCATGGGCTGGTTTCTAAAATTCATATTTCATCCTAAAATACTGAGGGGTATGTTTAAAATTTATATTTCTACTATTTTTTCAATGCTTTGCTGCACATTGGTGGTATCTCAAAATCTATACAACCCGACGAGTATCAAAGAGATACGGCTTTCTTTTAATGAAAAAGACTGGGATAAACGCTTGGATTCTTTGAAAAAAGCTGGCAGTGAAACGCGCTTAAAAGGCAGTTTGACCGTTGACGGGCAGCGTTATGAGAATGTGGGTGTACGTTACAAAGGCAATTCATCTTACTTCGGTACGCGTAAAAAAGGCAATAATAAGCTGCCTTTTAACATAAAATTGGATAAAAAACAGAAAGTTGAAGGCAAATACGAGACTTTCAAATTGAGTAACATCAATCGTGACCCCAGTTTTGTGCGTGAAATGTTGAGTTATGAAATTGTCAATACTTACATGCCTGCCCCTCAGTGTAACTTCGCAAAAGTGTACGTCAATGATGCTTATTTGGGATTTTACAATAATGTAGAATCTATCAACGATGATTTTTTAAAAAACCAATTTGGTAAAAAAGGTTGGCTTGTAAAATGTGACCCCGATTGGACTGCCGAGGAAGCTAAAAACTGTCCGAAGGGCGATAAAGCCTCTCTGATGTATTTGGGTGAGGATTCGACTTGTTATAAAACGTTTTATGAAATTGATAAAGATGGTAGTTGGAAAGATTTTATCAATTTGACCCGCGTTTTGAACCTCGAACCCGATAAAAT
>JANPHO010000132.1:0-3529 GCA_031424515.1 Saprospiraceae bacterium | reverse complement strand
CCTCGAAAGTCGAAAATCAATCGGTAAAGTGACGGTGAGTTGGTAAGTGATAAGTGATAAGTGATAAGTGATAAGTGATAAGTGATAAGTGATAAGTGATAAGTGATAAGTGATAAGTGATAAGTGATAAGTGATAAATGATAATAAAAAGTCCAATTTCTAAAATCTATACATCTGTTGTCTAATAAAAATGATAGAAGAGTTTAATCAATTAGCGCAAACGAAATTTGAGGAAAATAAGCAGTTTTTAACGCGTTTGAAGGATAAAAAACCTAAAAAAGTGGATGATGCTTTTTTAGACCAACACGACGATGTTTTTACCGAAATCGATTGCCTCGCTTGTGCCAATTGCTGTAAAACGACCAGCCCGATTTTTATGGAAAGCGATATCAAGCGCATTGCCAAATATTATCGGATGAAGCCTTCTGAATTCATTTCACGGTATTTGCATTTAGATGAAGAGAATGATTATGTACTCAATTCAGCGCCTTGTGTGTTTTTGGATGCTGATAATTATTGTATGGTTTATGATGTTCGCCCCAAAGCCTGTAAAGAATATCCACATACCAATCGGAAAAATATGGCGGGACTCACCCGCATTACCATCGAAAACACAAAAGTGTGCCCCGCCGTTTTTGAAATCGTGGAAAGATTAAAAAAAATAAAATGGTGAATCTGGTTATTGGTTATTGGACGAAACTCGCTCCACGGGATTTCGCTTCGCTCAATAACCAATAACCAACAACTAACAACCATCCTTTACCTTTTTTATAGTATTTTTTAAAAAAAATAAAATTTTTTTTCCCGAAGAAAAGTTGGGAAATTTTGTAAATACCCCCTCAGTATAAATATTATTTAATGTATAAAACACTCTTTTTAAAGGACTTAAAAAGACATTAAATTAATCTAAAATCTGTAAAATACCCTTCCAAGGCTGTCACAACTCCATAGTGGCAGGTTTTAGTTATCATAATAATTTCATATTAGGCTTAAGATTTGTAAATGAGAAGTATAAATTATAATACTTAGTGAACTGTAATACTACCTTATCAGGGCATACAATTAAAATCTGATTACTGGAAACAGCCACTATTATTAAAAGGCTTTTATAAAATTCTCCCCGTAATTATGAAAGCTGGCTATGTGAGAACTTACAAGATGTCGAAAAACATCATAACCGAAACTTCTAAGATGAAATTACAATTTACATTAACCGCATCAGCAGTCAAACGCCGTTTATGGAAAGTTATGAGCTATATGACCGCTTTACTCCTATCATTTATACTATTTAGAATGAATAATAACTTAATGAATTAACTAATTCTTAAGGGCTTCAATATATCCCCAATTGAGGTTTGAAACGCAAGTTTTATATATTTATTTATTCTTAAAATCATCATTCAATAAAATTTCTCCCCTCAGTAAAAATGATGTTTTTTATCTCTTTTCTAATAAAATACCCACTTATTCATCGTTTTTAGTAAGATTTTAATGTTTTAAAATGTGATTTTCACATTAAGTAAACTAAATATACTGTGATGATATTACTCATTTTTACCTTATTGACTGTTATTTTTTTATTTAAAAAAGCCATAAAAAGGGTCTTTTTTAACGTAACAGTACACTATATTGCTCCATTTGCATCTACTCACTTTCAGAATAGTCATATACTGAGGGGGGGCATTTTTTTAATGCAAAATCTACAAAAAGTAGTGCAGCATAACTTGAAAGGTAGCTTAAAAGCTACTTTAGCTATGCATGATAAACTACTCCAATTTGTGCATCTCGGGAGCGAATCGTACATCAATAAATCAACTTTTAAGGTATTGATATATCAAAAGGCATTGGCTAAGGCTGCTGTCTTTTTGCTGTTTTTCGCCAATTTATCCACCAGTGTAGCGGGTAATGAAATAAAACCCACTGTAGAAATGGGTTCATGCACTTGTGAAAGACAGTTATTGTATAATAATGATTTTGAAAGTGGCAATGCGAGTGGCTGGACTACAGGTATTGTCGGTCAATCAGGGACGGCATCGGTGTACATTTATACAGGTGGACCAACAGGAAGATACGCAGCATTAAATTACACAGATAATAATAGTACTACGGGTGATTATTTCATGGAGCAAAAATGGAATAATGTTATACCGGGTCGCACTTATATTTTTTCAGCGGATATTGCTCGCCACGCGGGAACAAGAGCATACATCCGAGCGGAATTTTATAACTCTGCGAACCAATTGCTTAGCCAAAGTGCTGACCAATACGCCACAACGCAATTTCCTACGTTTGTTCCATTTTCACTGAATTTAGTGGCACCAGCGGGGGCTTCATACGTTAGAATAGTCGGTTTTGCGAATCAGACTGCTTTAAAAATGGACAATGTAAAATTGGTAACGTGTTTTGAACCCGTCATCTCATTCACCAATCTCAAGGATGCGAGTATTTGTGTAGGTGGTAATGCAAGTTTTACTGCTGTTTTATCTGATCCCTCAGTAACTGTGACTTATCAATGGCAAAATTCAACTAATAATGGTACTACATGGAGTAATATAAGCGGGGCTACAAGCTCATCATTTACTACTCCTTCACTGAATACAACCACACTTTATAGAGTAATTGCGACGCCTACAATAACAGGTTGCTCGAGTGCAACATCAAATATTTTAACCGTAAGTGTCAATACTGTTGAAATATGTGGTAATAACATAGATGATGATTGTGATGGATTTATTGATGGCGCAGATACGGATTGTGGGAGCCTCAATAATATTTTCCTGTGTAATGATGCAATGTATATGTTGCGCGCCAATCCAGCTAATAATGCTCAATCGTTGATTGAAAGGTTAACGATTACTGCAGGAGTACCAACTTTGACTAATTTATTTACGGTCAATAATAAACTCAATGCTTTAGCCTATTTTAATGGTTATCTGTACGCAATGGACAATAATTCTACCACTTTATACAGAATTGATGCCTTGGGTACAATTGTTAATTTAGGTGCAGTGGGAGGTTTACCGACTCCAAATGTACAATGGTCAGGTGCAACTATTGATAGAAATGGTAATTATTACATTATAGAGGGAACTGTTTCGCCCAATTTTAGAATGTATAAAATTGCTTTACTACCCGGTGGCACTTATACTGCTACTCAAATAACGGGTAGTGGTACGAATGGAAGCATTAATATCCCAAATAACCCAGGAGATATCGCATTGGATGAAACAGGTGTGATGTATAGTTTTATTCAAGCGGGTGGGGCATCAACCGCCAGTAGTGGTTTATATACCATTAACTTGACAACTGGTGCTACAACTAAAATTGGTACTCAGAGCTTTGCAGGCGCAACTATGGGTAGTTTATTTGCATCCGGAGATGGAAAACTTTATTCTTATGGTACTATTAGTGACCCTTCATTTAATCAAAACAAATTTTATGAAATTAATAAGACAACAGGCGCAGTCACACAATTAAGCACAACTGGAACATCCGTAACCACATCTGATGGTTGTTCATGTCCTTGGCG
>JANPHO010000131.1:0-8961 GCA_031424515.1 Saprospiraceae bacterium | reverse complement strand
ACTTCAGTGTCAGCTCGTTTGTGATTTATATAAATTTTAAAATATTGAAAACCAACTATTTAAATACTCTAAATAGGTTTTCAAAAAGAGAGTGTTTTAATGCAAGTAAAAGAAGTCAGATGCTTAAAAACATCTGACTTTTCATTTTTTATAGTATTTTTACTTTCACGAAAACGAATTTAAAAATATTTAACCATTATATCACATGGCTGAGGTACAACCGAGACTCCCCGATAAGCCTAACTCGGAAGTGGGCATAGGTAAAATAGTCCTTTTAGTAGGCTTATTAAGTGTTGCGGGTGTTCTATTTTACAATATTTTTAAAGGTGAAGCGGTGGAGAGCAGCATCCCTCGGGCGATGCAGATGACTTATATTCCCACTGATTTCAAAATGAACTTGGATGAGCAAAAAACGCTCGAAATTCTCTCTAATCCGCAGCGATACAAGCAGGAATTTGATGATTTGATATTGAATTTTAATACCAACTTAGTGGTTCACGTATCCAATCGAATGGGGTTGAACAACCAACTGCGCACGGCGGCGGTGAATGAATACCGTAAAATGCACCCTTACGTGCGCCAAATGTACTTCAATGACTTCATTGGTTTAACTGATACGACTTCCCAAATATATCAATCCTGGTACGAAAATCAAGGAGCAACGGCAGTGGATTTATTGAATGAAGTGGCGTCCAAATACACTTGTTTTTTTATCACCAGCATCATGTCAACTGTCTTGAAAACCCAAGACGGTAAGCTTGCAGTACAAGGCAGCAAGATAGAAACCCCTTGTGGCATTGCTCTTACTGAGGGGTTGCGCCCGATGGTGAAAAGATTACAAGATGCGGCGGCAATTCGCGATTTTGGAAAAGCGAAGGGCATGATGAAAGAAAAAGTAGAAAAAGCGATTAGCGAATTGGCGGTGATGGAAGTAAGGGATAAAAAAGGCATAACGGTCAATAACTCCACGAAGGTTTGGGGTTATGATGTTTCAACGACTAATGTGGATATTACTGCCATTAGTATCATAAAAGTAGGCTATAATTTGAATCAATATTTGGATATTTCGGTGGATGACAATAGCCGAACGGTGGTGGTGACATTGCCACAGCCACAAATCCTTTCGCATGAGGTATATCCTAAAATTGAAAATTTGGATGTGGGTTGGATGCGTGAATTGAACTCCCAAGATTTTAATGAAAATATCAATAAATTGCGTCAAGCCTTTAGAGAAGAAGCTTTGAATAGCGATATTTTTAACAAAGCAAGGCAAAAAGCGGGCGGTGTGATGGATATGTTGCTCTCGCCAGTGGTTCAAAATATCAGTAAAAACTATAAAATAACGGTGCGTTTTAAAAATGCTCAAGAGGTTTTGGACTATAATCTACCCAAGCAAGATGGCTTGAATAAATACAAACAGCCTCAACCCTTGACGCCCGCACCCAAACAACAGCCGCAGCAGCCACAGCAAAAACAACCGCAGCAACGGCTTGATGGGCAACAGTCACCCCCTCAGTATTATAAGCCCAGTAATTGATTTTAAGGCTAATTTTTCTTGAGAACTGTATATAATCTACATTTCAATAACAATTTTTTTAAAACCATTATGAAAAAAGTAATTATCACGATGTCTATTTTGGCATCTTTTGTTTGGGCTTGTAATGATGCCCCTAAAACTGAAACAACTGCTACTCCTCCAGTCACTCAAGCAAAAAAGGATACAGTTGCTGCCGCGCCCAAAGTGGCTGCCAACCTGCTGTCAAAAGATAAATTGGTGGGTTCGTGGCGATCTACAATTGATAAAAAGAACAATATGCAATTTATGGATGCGGATATGAAATATGTCTCTATTTATGATGGTAAAACAGTAGAAGAAGGTAAATGGGATGTGCCCGTTACGTGTGCAGATTGCACCGTCGAAGCCCAAGACGGCTGTTTCTTTTTCAAATCGGATGATGGTAATGACTGTTGCACTATTGTATATGTTACTCCTGATACATTGCAATACATTGTCGCAGGAACTACTGGTAAAATCCAAAGCTTTGTTCGGGTGAAGAAAAAATAAAAGTATAATTATTTGATAATCAATGTATTATAAGTGGACTTATTTTAACCTAATATTTGATTGTTTATTTGTTTAACATAATTTTAAAATTGATAACTAAATTTCATTAACTAAACTACCAGCAAAAATGTATCGACAATTTTGTAAAAACTTTTTTTTAGCCGTAATTCTTTTGTCACTGAGCGCAACTTCAATATATGCGCAAAATACATCTTACAAAAACGCTAAACTTCCTATTGAAGCTCGCGTTGCTGACCTTGTCAAACGCATGACAATCGAAGAAAAAGCGGGTCAACTCAATCAACTCAATGGTGGTGTACTGACGGGACCCCAAGCAGCCAATGACCCCGGTCAACAAGCCAAGGTGAAAATGGTGAAGGATGGTAAAGTCGGTTCGTTCCTCAATGTTTTAGGCGTTACGCAAACAAAGGCTGTGCAGAAAATTGCTGTTGAGCAATCCCGCTTGGGCATTCCTATTCTTTTTGCTTATGATGTCATTCATGGCTATAAAACGATTTTCCCCATTCCGATTGCAGAGGCGTGCTCATGGGAGCCAGCTGGAGCCGAAAAAACGGCTTCGATTGCTGCCAAAGAAGCTTCTGCGGCAGGTATTCACTGGACATTTGCGCCCATGATGGATGTGACGCGTGAACCTCGTTGGGGGCGTACAATGGAGGGAAATGGCGAAGACCCCTATCTTGGCGGCGTGTTTTCAGCCGCGAGAGTGAAAGGTTTTCAAGGTAATTTTGATAATCAGCACGTTTTGGCTTGCGTAAAACACTTTGCTGCGTACGGTGCGCCCGAAGGTGGTCGTGAATACAACACGGTGGATATGTCGCGCTACGCTTTGTGGAATTATTATTTGCCACCTTACAAAGCAGCTGTCGACGCCGGTGCAGCTACGGTGATGAATAGTTTCAACATTGTGGATGGTGTGCCAGCAAGTGCCAATAAATTTTTAATAAAAGATGTTTTAAAGGCAAAATGGGGTTTTAAAGGCTTTTTGGTGTCGGATTGGGCATCATTTGGCGAATTAATTCCGCACGGTTTTGCTGAAGATAGTAAAGATGCGGCGCGCAAAGCCCTCATGGCGGGTTCTCAAATGGACATGGAATCTCGCGTGGTGGTTGAAAATTTAGTCCAGCTTGTCAAAGAAGGAAAAGTACCTATGACGGTGGTGGATGAGGCTGTTAGTAAAATTTTATATTGGAAATTTAAACTCGGTTTATTTGAAGACCCTTATAAATTTCAAGATGAAGCCCGTGAAAAAGCGACTATGATGGCGCCCGAACATTTGCAAATCGCTCAAGAAGCCGCGCGCAAAAGTATGGTGCTTTTAAAAAATGACGGCAATGTGCTTCCCCTCAGTAAAAACGTCAAAAATGTGCTTGTAGCGGGACTTTTCGCGGATAGCAAAGAGGACGCACTGGATTTTTGGGTAGGGCAAGGCGACTCAAAAGACGTGACAACTTACCGACAAGGCATCGCTGAAAAATTGCCAAATGCTACGGTGCAATACGCTCAAGGCTATAATTTGGACGGTAAAACGTCCGAGGCGTTGCTTTCTGAGTTGAAAACTAAATCCGCACAAGCAGAAGTTGTGATTGCGGTGATTGGTATCACTGGTAAAATAGCGGGTGAAGCGCGTAGCCTTGCGGACATCAACCCCTCAGTAGGGCAGATGGAAATGTTAAAAACTTTGAAAGAATCGGGCAAAACGGTGATAGTTTTGGTACACGCTGGTCGTCCGATGATTTTGACAGAAGTTCAAAAACAAGCCCCTGCAATATTGTACGCATGGTTGGCGGGCACTAAACAAGGCTCGGCAGCAGCAGATATTTTATTTGGTGATTTCAATCCGTCGGCTAAAACGGTGATGAGTTTTCCTTACGCGGTGGGTCAAATTCCGGTGTATTACAACGCATATAATACCAATCGTCCGCACGTGGACGGGCGAGAAGGACCCGACGATTTTTGGGTTTCGCGTTACCGTGATATCCCTAATTTGCCGCTTTATCCCTTCGGCTTTGGCTTGAGCTATACTACTTATGAGTACAGTAATTTCTCGTTGAGTGCCTCTGAAATGGCTAAAACGGACAAGATTTCGGCTTCTATTACTGTGAAAAATACGGGAAATAGAGATGGCGAAGAGGTCGTTCAGCTGTACGTTCGTGATTTGATAGGCTCGTATGTGCGCCCTTTGAAAGAGTTAAAAGGCTTTCAAAAAATCGCCTTAAAAGCGGGTGAATCCAAGACGGTTAGTTTCACCATTGATGCGTCTAAACTCAGTTATTTTGATGAAAATGGTAAAACCATGCTTGAATCAGGCAAATTCAAAATATTTGTGGGCAGTAATTCACGCGATGTGAAAGAGGCTGATTTGAAATTGAAATAATGAAGACTAACACTAATGGCACAAATTAATACACGAATTACACAGAATATACCTAACTGACTTAGTGTAATTTGTGTATTAATTTGTGCCATTCGTGTTAAATTTAAATAGTTATAAAACGGCACTAATTTAATCAAATTAGTGCCGTTTTACTTTCCCTTAAAAATTACTTCTTGATCTTAAACGAATAAAATCTGTGGCTTTTTTAAAGATGTGATTCGTAGAATCTATTTTAAAATAATTATCATTATTGCTGCTTGAATGTAGAATAAAAAGGCGTTCTCGACGGTAAGCAGTTAGTGTGATTGAATCATCTTCGGTGTAAATAACCAATTGATTATCAATGTTTTTATTTTCTTTAAAATCTCTTGAATCATCATAAAATTTAGACCCCCTCAGTATTTCGATGCTTTTGAGATACGTATTCAAGCTATCCGATACTACCGAATATCTATCATTAAAGAATGCCCAATTTGATGTATCTTTTGCGTAAAAAGTGGCCGTGTCCAATGGATTGCGCATCACTAATTTGAATACATTTTTTCTTGAAAAATCGAGCAGGTTTTTACTTCTAAAATCATTAAAATCCTTTCCGAACAAGCCCATTAAATTTTCTTTCACACCATGCAAAATGCGCTCATTATTAAGTTGTACAAACGTCAAAGTATCATTGGACGAAGAATCTTTAGCGGTATAAAATACGGAAATTGAATCTGTAGCGTTGTTTTTATGATTTATGAAAATTTTATACGAGTACTTTGATTCAGCTTTTTTAACAGCCTCATCATCGGCAACATTCTCTGAAAGTTTTTTTATCGCCGAGCTTTCCATTTTATTAAAAATATTGAGAAAAGCAGCCACCGAATCTTTTGGAACGGAGATGGTCACATCGTTTTTAACAATGAGCCAATTGGCTTCGTTGCGGGTGAAAATCATTTCTTCATCATTGGCTTTTTGGATGGTAAAAGTGTGGATATCCTCGGTAGGTATCGTGAGTATTGTTTTTGAAAAAAACGATTTCTTTTTAATAATCGCATTATCCGTAAGCCACTTGACTCCCCAAAGAGATAATCCCAAAATCCAAACCCAACGGATGAAACGATTTTTTATGAAAATGCGATAGATAGCACGTATTAAACTGCCCATAATTAGATGTTAGATAATAGATGTTAGATGACAGATTTTCGTTTTGAAAATCAGAATTGATTTCTAACAAGTTATATTATTAAGTTAAACTGAGAATTTTAAACTGTAAAATGCGAATTTTAGCAAAAATACTTTCTTTTCTGTGATTTTATACATCTTCGCTCATCTTGTTATGGCGTGGATATTAAGATTTAATTTTTATGAGAAAACCTATTAAACTTATTACAAATTTCAATAGAAAAACATAAATTTGTTTTCTTATGAATTCCCAACGCTTTTTGAAAAAATCATCTTGAAACAATTAATCACTATGACGATACTATGAGTTCCAGTCCCATAAAAAAATCTTATATTCAAATATTGCCACTGGATGGTAGCAGTAAAATTGATATTTATTCGGTTTTTAATCGCATCCAACCTCAAGTTTCAAAGTGGATAGACCAATTTGTGAACCTCACGGCTTGGGAAACGGATATTCATGCCGAATTCAATTACCCTGATTTGTTCCGCCATTTTTATTTTGAAAATAAAAATATCCAAAAAACGCGGGGGCAACACACCTTTGGCTTTGGCTTCCCAATGTTTTTTGATACGGATAAAAGGGATGAAGAAGGTAATAACACCGGTGAGGTGATTACTGCGCCGCTTTTTACGTGGTATTTGAATATTCGACCGCATCCGAATAGGAGCGATAGCTGGCTCATTTCGTTTGAAGAAGGCGGAACTATTGCCATAAATGACTATCTATTAGCGCATATTCAAGAGAAATATGGCTTGGATTTGACGGACTCTTTCACAGATTTTGTTCACAATCGTCCTTTAACATTAAAAGGTTTGGAGGATTTTTGCGCAAGATTAAGTGAGAGAGTACTCTTTAAAGAAGCTTTCAGTCCTTCGTTAAGAGAATGTCCGCGCGAGATGATGATTGAGGAATATGCAGAAACGGGTAGGGTCGTATGGTGTGGGGCATTGGGTTTGTTTCCGCAGCAAGAAGGGTCTTTACGTGAAAAATCCATGAAAGATATTGATTTTAAAAATTTCACTTGGACAGCCGAGCACGCCCATGAGTTCGCCGTTTTACCCGAAGATGCTTATCAAAGAGCCGCTCTGAGGACTGTTTTAAGGAATAAGATAACTGTAGTGGAAGGTTCACACGGAACTGGTAAAACACATTTGGCGACGAATATTTTGTTAAATGCCTTGTCAAATGGCCAAAAAACGGCAGTTGTTGCCAGTGATATTGGTACTTTGATGCAAATTCAGAACGAATTTGTGAAAATGGGCTTGGGTAATTTAACTTTTCTGTTAAAAGATATTTATCAAGATAAAAAGCTCCTGCTCGATGTATTGCGCAATGAGCAATCTGGGAAGCCCGTTGATTTTAAGGAAGAAGATTTTAAGATTGCGCTGAAACAAGCACGGCGACTATTAGCCAAATCCGATGATAGCCACGATGCTCTAAGTCATCCTATTTTTGGAAATGAGCCGTTTTCAGAGGTGGTTGGTTTTTATTTAAAAAGCCAAGCGAAAGCGGGTAGGGAACTATTAGCCAACCACCTCAATGCGGTTGATTATGAATTTTCGTTAAAAGAATATACTGAACTGCGGGCAGCTATTCAAAAAGCAGAAGTTTTATTTAAAAATGTGAATACACTGAAGCATCCCCTCAGTAGTTTGCACCCCTCAGTATTTGAGGCAACTGAAAGTGCCAAGGGGAATGAATGGGCGAATAAAGAATTGACGCAATTGATTCAAAAATGGAAGGCTTTGCACCATCGGTATATTGCGGTTTATGACAGTTATGCCCAAAGGCTGATGAATTATTATGAGGCGCATTATATTGATTTGGTGGCTCAAATGCGTCTTTTAAAAGAGTCATATTCAGATTATCAATTTCAGTTCGGAGAGGATTTTGAAAGCAATAATTTCTTCAGAATCAGTGGTTTACGTGCCGCTTCGTTGTTTTCGGATAGGTCTAAAAATATACTTTCCGCCAAGGACGAAGCTTTGAATCAATATGATGCATTGAGCAAAATCTACAAAACAAGGGCACATTTTACCCACACTTTTTTGAATAATTCGGATAGAAAAGACCTTAAAAAGCTGCAAACCAACCTCGAAACCTTCGAATTATCCATGAAAGGCTGGCGAAAAGCTCTTCCTGTGACGATTCAGGAAGAATTGCAACGACTGAATTCTAAAACTGCACAGCATTTTGACAAACCTTTGGCGGAGAAAATACGTCAGCTTGAACAAGATTTGGAAACTTTGATGCAACAGACCAACGAGCGAAAGCTATTTGCGGACGCTCTTTCGCATAAAATGTTGACCTTACCCAAAAGGATGCTTTATATTGAAGATACGGTTGAAAAATTGGAAGAATCGCAGTTGAATATGCGGGATTTTAATTCTTTTTATGATTGGCAACGCTACTGGATTCACCTTCCTGAAAATGGGCGAAAACTCATGCAATCACTCATAAAAGTAAAACCCAATGATTGGGCTGCTGCGTTTGATAGTTGGTATTTTTACAATACATTAGTTGTTCATTATCAATCAAGTACATTGGATAATGATGGTTTGATGAACCAAATGTGCGAAGCCGAGGATAAGCTAAGGGTACTCATGCCTTCTCAGATTGCTTACTCTTGGAATGAGCGAAAAAAAGAGGCAATTAGAGCTTTAAAATCAAAAGATACTGAGGGGTATCGTCTTCTGTTCAGCGCAAAAAATCAGGAATTATCGAAGAAAAAATATCTAAAACAAGTATTAAAATCCACAATTGGTACACTTTCTGAGATTTATCCAGTGCTTTTGACCACACCACAAGTCACGACACAATTGATAGAATCGGAAGGGAAAGAGTTCGATTTGGTGGTTTTTGACAACGCTCAAAATTTGGATGTAGAGCAAATCGTGCCCATTTTGAGAAATACTGAGGGGGTAGCCGTGTTGACAGAATTTTCAAAATTAGACGGTATTTCCCCAAATTCGCTGGCGGCAGCGGTCAAAAAACAAGATGCGGCTACTGTAAAACTCAATTATTTGCATCGACCTATCAGCGAAACAGCTCGCAAGCTGAATCAATCAGTCTTTTATCCCGATCTTGAAGTTCCTTTCAGAAATCCGTTATCGAATCAAACTGTTTATGTTACCCATGTTAGGGGTAAGTACAATGAAAAAACGGAATCCAATGATGCTGAAATAGAAGAAGTAGTGCGCCTTTTGGAAGAAATCCACGCTACGCCATTCAATACTTTTCCTCGGGTGGGTGTTGTGTGTATGAATAAAAAACAGCGCAATACACTGAGCAACAGGCTTTTACATATTGTCCAAAAAACAATGCTTGGTTGGG
>JANPHO010000130.1:0-5591 GCA_031424515.1 Saprospiraceae bacterium | reverse complement strand
AGCTCTTGGAATCAATAAACTCAAGAAAAACAAACAACAACAACAAAATTTTTAACTTTTTTTAATTTATTTTAAACAAATTTGCCGTAGGCAACTGCCAAGCCATTTCAGTACAATACCGTCAGATTAAATCTAAAAATGACTTAAATTTTGCCGCTTAATTTAAGGCTTCATTCTATAATATTCGCTGCTCCAATATTATTTTATCACTTTACTTAAAATGACTCTGTTGTTTTTTAAAATCTAATATGGTCGTTTAAGGCGAACTTTTACAACGTTTTTACTTAAAAAACGTGTGCCCTTTTAAAATACACACAACATTGTTAACCCTTAGTTAGCATAAAAAAGAGAATTTTCAAAATCCCACCCCTCTGTATTATATCTATTACAACCCCCAATAATATACCCTAAACCCTTTTTTATTCTCAATAACAACCCATTGCGCCGCCGTTTTCGTAACTTTTATTTCAACCGTTTTACCAATCTCTATAATCGGAATCGGAAAACTGCCTTTCACTTCTGTACCTTCCATGATTTTCAAAACATGGTTTTTAATGGTGTAAGAAGGGAAATCTTGCTTGACAGTGATGCTGATTTTATCTTTTTCAACCGTTACAATCACAGGGGATGCCTCTTTTTGAAAGGCTTTGTATAATTCTCGCGGTTCACGTTTTTCGTCAATCATACCCCACGGGCGATAGCCACTTTCATTCGTATTTGGGTAGCGACTCGCATAATCGAAGGCTGTCCAATGCGATGCGCCGACAGCATAAGGGTTATTTTTAAGAACTTCGATGAACTCTTTGAGATTATCAATCCGTTCTTTTTCGCTTTTGACTTCATCACTGCGTTTGCCAAACTCACTGGCGAAAATGGGCTTTTCGGGGTATTTTGCGTGAAATATTTTGAGGCTTTTCTCCAAACCTTTACCCGATGAATAGCAATTAAAACTAATAAAATCGCAGTGCCGCATGGCGTCGTGTGGCACTTTAATCGCCTCGCTTGATGCGGCAAAATTGAGGGCAGCGAAGGTCATCAAGCGCGTGGTATCGAGTTCTCGGTATTTGGCAATGTGGTAGCGCGTCCATTCGTCGCCTTCGGGTGTCCAACTGTCGTATTCGTTGCCCGTACTGTATGCTACGATTGACGGGCTATTCCAATAAGTTTCTACGAATTCGGTCATTTGAGCCGTAAATTCATCTTTAACTTTTTGGTTTGCCATCAAAACAGTCGAAGTCTGCCAAGCGGGAATTTCCGCCACGATGAGATACCCGTTTTCATCTGCCCATTTGTAATAATATTTACTGGCAGGCGTGTGGCACAATCTTGAAAAAAACATATTGCCATTCCGTAGCATCGTCATTTCTTGGTTGGCTAAAATCTCGGGGTCAGTTGAGCCATAAACGGGGTGGTCAGAAGCTCGATTTGCGCCCATGCCGTGAATAGGTTTGCCGTTTAACAGAAATTGGGCCTTTTCTATTCTAAATTCTCGAATACCGAAATAAGTAGCGAATTTACTGAGGGGGTCTTTGCCGACAGTCGTCTGCACATCGTAGAGATTTGGGTCGTCAAAATCCCATAAAAGCACATCATTTGCCGCTAATTTGGCTTCTGTTAGGTTTTTTTGCTTTGTAAACGCACTTAATTTGATTGATTTTTCAAGGGTCAAAACGGTTTTGCCCGTTGTGCGATTTGTAATAATTGAGGTCAGCGTAACGGTTGTGTCACTGAAAGATTTGTTGTCAATCCAAGTCATTACTTTGAGACTCGCCGTATTGTTTCTTAAATTTGGAACAGCTTCTATTTTCTGATTCGCAATGTATATTTTATTGGTTATCAAAAGGCTTACATCGCGGGTAATGCCGCCATATTCGTACCACGGGAAAAGCTGATGACGCGGGTTATCGCCAATTTTTACACCTGGTATCGAAAATTCATCCCAAGAATTATCCACTTCAATGGACAAAAAATTGACTTCATCGTATTTGACTTGCTTTGAAATATCGACATTAAAAGGCGTATAACCACCAAAATGATACGCCACAAGCACACCATTTAAGAAGACGCGACATTTGTAAAACACAGCTTCAAAATGCAATCTCAACGTTTTGTCTTTTATATCCGTCGGCAACTTAAACCCTTTGCGGTACCATGATTTGCCAGTATGATTGTAGCGTCTGTCCAAACTCCAACAATGCGGCACGGTCACTTTATCAAAAGCCTCGGCGAAGTAGCCTGTGTCTTTTTCCGCCAATTTCCACGCCTTCTGCCAACCCGCTATTTCGCCTTTATTCGAAGGGTCAATCGCAAAATTCCATGTGCCGTTGAGGGAAATTTCTTGGGCGTGTGTTTGAGCGCAAACGAGGCTTATAATCAGATAGAGAAGGTGTTTTTTCATAAAATTAAGTTGTTTTTCGTTAAAAATATGCGAGTTAATGGTTGAAATGGCCTAAAAGTCCCGTAGGGACGGCTCATTTTGTAGCGGCGGATTTCAATCCGCCGATGAATAACAAACGTGTTTTATTGAGTTCCGTAGGAACGGTACATTTAATTGCCTTTTATATTTACCGTTCCTACGGAACTCTTTAAAAAGAGCATAATTGACAACCGTGGATTGAAATCCACAGCTTGCCCCGATACTTCTTCGGGGGCTACAATATCAGCCATCCCCTACGGGGTTTTAAGGTTTCAACCCTTAATTCGCATAGAAATAGGCTGTTATACTGAGGGGTAAAAAAAATCATTTATAAACGGGTTCAGTAAGCGAAATTTCCAATAGAGTCGTTGCTGGATTCTGTGAATAATCTACACCACTAATGGTAACGGTATTATCTTTATTTTTAACCCATGAAAGCGATTGACCATCATAGAGATTGACTATTTTCGAGACCTTTTTATTGCCTATTGACTGTGTTGTAAATTGACCCAATTTTAGCTCACGATAACCACTATAAATATGGCAATAAATCTTATTTTCTCTAAATGTAAAACCGTATTCGCCATAAAGTGGTTGCCACGGACCGCCTCTTGTGTTATAAATGCCATCGCCTACTTTAGATAACCAATTACCCATTTTAAGGAGGACATCTTGTTGATTTTGTGGAATCACGCCTTCTCTATCGGGCGAGACATTTAACAATAAATTATGGTTTCTCACGACACAATTAGATAAATATAGCGCAATTTCTTCAAAACTATACACTTTTGAATTGGGCTTATATCCCCAACCACCTCTTTGTAAACTCACACATTTTTCGGTATAAGTTGTATGACTAATTTTGCCCGAAGAGTAAGAGCCGCCTTCTTCAGCATGAACACCGCCTGTCCATCCAAAACGCTCGTTTACGAGCATTTCAGGTTGGTATTTACCCACCACGCCCATTATACCCAATGCTTTACCCGTTTCTTCTTCTTTAGTGATGTATTTTTTATCAATTTGCCATTCGTTTGCGGGATTTTGATATTTTTTTGAATCCCAAAATGCTTCTGATAATGCTTTGTTTTTAACTTGACCTAAGGAATGACCATCCCAAAATATATAACTGATAGTCCCGTAATCTTTTAACAGTTTTGTTACCTGCTCGTACACCTCTTCTTTCATTTTAATGGCATCATCTTTATGCCATTTTGCTGCTGTATTGTAACCCCAAACATTTGGTAAAATATTGTTGCCGAAGGGGTCGTAAAAACCAACATATCGCCAATTGACAGGCGAATAATACAAGCCAACACGCAGCCCCGATGCCCTTACAGCATCGGCATATTCTTTTATTAAATCGCGTCCTAAATCTTTTTGGCTTGTCCAACTAAAAGGGTGCTTACTGTCAAAAAGTGCATAACCATCGTGGTGTCTTGCCGTTAGTACGGTGTATTTCATACCCGCTTTTTTGGCTAACGCTGCCCATTCAGCTGGATTAAATTTAGCCGCCGTAAATCCTTTTTCAGGGTCTCTGGCTCTGCCTGTGTAATATTCATTTGACCACGCTTCTTGATGCCTGACCCATTCACTACCTTCTGGCATAGCAGAATACACGCCCCAATGAATGAACATACCAAATTTATCGTTCAAAAACCACTTTACTTTTTCATTATCCAATTGTGAAATACCATCTATTTCTTTAGGGACTCGTGGTTCAAATGGTACAAACTCTTGCAGCTTTGGCTTTGGTGCTTCGCCCAAATACAGTAATTCAACTTGGTCGGCAAAAGCACTTCCTGCACCAGCAGGATGCGAAAATGAAATGAGTATGCTATCTATTTGAAAGGCTGTTTGAAAATCTATACTCACTTTAGAGTAAGACGTAAGGCTGCTTGAAACCGATTTTGCGGCACCACCATGATTACTCACAATTAATTGTATTTCTTCTGCACCCGATTCCGTTTTTACATAAGCCGAAAGTCTATACAAGGCATTAGGTCGCACTTTGGCTTCTTGATTGCACAGAGCTTTTTCGGGGCCAATTTTCACCGCATAATTACCCGAATAGGCTTCTTTTACAATGGTCGCTTGTCTTGTCCGCCAATGTTTCCAACCTTTCAAATTCCCTGCTTCAAAATCCGCATTTACAATTAAATACGTATCATCTACATCGGTCGTTTTAGGGGTTTGAGAAAATACTTGTGTTTGCAAAACAACAAGGCTAATAATCAGGCAGAAAAGGTGCTTTTTCATAAAATTAAGTTGTTTTTTGTTAAAAATAGGCTGTTATACTGAGGGGTTCCTTTTCTGTTCTTACTTTGTTTTAAAAATGCCAAAACCGCCACCCAAAGCCGTTAGCAAACCAACAATGATAGCCGTTTGTCCTTTGTCGGCAAAACAACCTAATAGTGCAATGCCAAAACCAACAAAAGTAATCGAATACAAAATGACTTTTACACCAAAGCTATTTTGTTCATCGGCATCTTCGTGGTTGTGCGTAGTGCCTCTGTTTTGCATACTTTCTAAGGAAAAAACGGCTGTTTTTTGATTAAAATAGTAATACAATTCAAATAGTGCCATCACTAAAATGGGTAAGCCAACGCCCAGAGCCGTTTCCCAAGTGCGGCTCAATTTAAAGCCCAATACTGCAGCACCCGCCAATTTGAGAAAAAGGCTAATAATCAAACCCGTCAATGAAGCGGTGACAACCGTCGTCGCCGTCGGACGCTTAGAATAAAGCGACCAAATAATCGGCACAAACAACGCACCGCCCGCAATAGACGCGGTACTCAAAACCATCTCGACGATACCGCCCACTTTCGGAACGAGTATCGCAATCCAAATTGTCAACGCACCAAAAAGGACGGTGAAAACACGCGCCACAAAAATCAAGGTCTTTTCAGATGCGTTTGGACGAAACACAGTTTTATAGACATCATTGGCAAAAACCGTTGCGACCAAATTGATAGTCGTATTCGCCTTACTCGCCGTTGCCGAAATCATACCCGCCAACACCAAACCGATTAAACCTGCGGGCAATACTTTTTGGCAAAGCATCATATATGCGCCTTCGGGTTCTAAACCGACCAAATTAGGGTTGATGACACGGTAAATCATCGGTGGCAGCATCCAAATAAAAGGGCTGATAAAATACAATCCTGCAAAAAGATAC
>JANPHO010000129.1:0-14778 GCA_031424515.1 Saprospiraceae bacterium | reverse complement strand
CGAAATTGATGCGCAAGCGGTGCCACACGTTTCAAAAGCGAGCGCAAAGTTATCACCTGTTGAAAATGAAACAAATATTATTTTAAATTGGAAAATTGCAGAAGAGCCTCTCATTTCTTACAGCCTTGAACGCTCTGATGACAATGGTAAAACGTTTCGCCGCCTCAATAATGAACCCATTTTGATGAATACTGAATTGGATTCAAACGGTGTCAACATAGGTACTTTGGCCGATACAACTGTCGAGTTATACAAGCCATACATTTATCGTGTCATCGGCAATACGCTTTTTGCTGATGAGGCTCTAGTGGGTCAAGTGAAAGCAATGGCACGTGATCGTACGCCTGTGAGCAGTATTTTTGTACCCAATCCAGAGCCTATTTCACCAAAAGTGGCTCGTATCAAATGGAAATTGACAGCACCAGCAGCTGATTTAGTGGGTTTCAGAATTCGCCGTGATTTTAATAGAGAAGGTAAGTTTGATAAAATTTTAAATAAAACCCTCATGCCACCCAAAGTGGAAGAGTACGACGACGCCACATTTGACCCCTCAGTATCGAACTATTATGTCGTTGAAACGGTGGATACGGCGGGTAATATTTTAAGGTCACAACCTGTTTATTTATTAGTAGTTGATTCGATTCCTCCAGCCGCCCCGAATTGGGTGAATGCCACAATTGACAGCAATGGCATCGTGACTTTGCGTTTGAAATTGAATAAAGAAAAAGATTTCATGGGTTTCCGCATTTTCAAAGCCAATCAAGCTGACCATGAATTTTC
The DNA here is from genome assembly GCA_031424515.1 of Saprospiraceae bacterium. Taxonomy (GTDB): domain Bacteria; phylum Bacteroidota; class Bacteroidia; order Chitinophagales; family Saprospiraceae; genus JAAFJT01. Next base: position 13,998 of record JANPHO010000129.1, on the reverse strand, counting down.
AACGATAAAAGAAAGTTATACCCGCAATGACAGCGTTTTTATAGTCGGAAAAGACAGTATTTTTTATGACACCGTAAACCTCAACACATTGACGCGTAACGTATTTTACAAAGCCGTTGCGCTTGATTTTCACTACAACGAATCGGCTGCATCCCAATTAATCAGCGTCACAAGACCCGATACGATTCCGCCCGTTTCACCACTTTTAACGGGTATTGAAGTATCAGATACGGCGTTGGTTTTAAAAATAACACCCAGTTCAAGTGAGGATGTCAAGGAAACCAAAGTGTTTAGAAAACTGAAAAATGAAGAAGAGTGGCGCCTGTACGCGTCCATAAAACCCGACGACACTATTTTCAACGATACAAATGTCGAAACCGACGTGATATACGAATACGCTTTACAAGCCATTGATAGCAATAATTTAGCATCGCCCATGTCATTTTCGATGACAGGTCGCCCTTACGATACGGGCGTGAGAAATAGCATTGAAAAATTGGAGGCAAATTATGATAAAGATTCAAAAGAAATAGTGCTGACATGGAATTATAACGCATCAGATATTAAGAACAACGAAAAAGTCTTTTTCCTTATTTATCGCTCAGTGGGCAATGGCAATTTAGAGCGTTACAAATCCATTCCCCTCGCCGCTGATACGGATAGTTTTGTATTCAGAGATACCGATTTTTCGGGTAAAGGCATCTATAATTACAGCGTAAAAGTGGTTACTGACAAAGGCGCGGAATCTGAATTAAGCCCCAAAATGGTGGCTATCGTAGAGTAAAATGCCCTTTTTACTGAGGGGGTATCTGAAACTGAATTTTATAATCTTTTTAAAATATAAAACATGTTAAAAAATATTTCATACAGCATAGCCATATTCGCCCTTTTTACCCTTTTGGGTTGTGAAAAGTTAGGCACATTTACGATAGGAAGAGATCTAATTCTTGACATTGATGTCAACGCTGTGGCAGCGGGGGAAACCCTCAACAAAGAAATCGAAATACCCCATAAAGGCATTAGAGAATCTCTCGAGGAAAAAGGTAAAAGCAACAAAGTTGTACTTGATAAAATTGTTATCAAAAAGGCTGTATTAAAGCTTCCTGATGACTCAGCTTGGACGTTTGCGGATATAGAATCTGTTGAAGTACAAGTTGAAGGTGAAATTGTAGGCACTTATGCAGGCAGTAGCACTATCGTCAGAAAAATAGACGTGACTTCATCAGCACAAAAAAAAAACCTTAAAGATATTTTTCTGAAAACAGACTCATTTAAAACGGTTTTAAAAATGAAAGCTAAGAAAGCGACTACGGCAGAGAGATTAACACTAACAATTACCACCAATATTGAAGCAGATCTATTGTTTTAAACACCATAGGTGTCAAGCGATTTCAGGAAAATACAGTGTCTTGAAATACCACCTATGCCATTGATTCAATAAAGGTCGGCTAATTTTAAGTATTTTGCAAACCTCGATGGTTGGCTCATCGCACCACAACCAATATTCAACCACTTGTCGCTTCCAGTTCCCATCTCGATAACCAACTTGCCCCATTTTTTCTATTCGTCTCATTTTCAGGCTTTTACGCCATAGGTGTCAAGTGATTTCAGGAAAATACAGGACGATACATGGCACTTCATAATTATATTTATGTTAAATAAATAAATATAATTCACTAAAAATCAATATTTTATAACAGAAAAATTTATTCAATAAAAGCTATTTTTTACCTTCATATTTTAAGATCAAACAATTATATCACCCTAATTACCCCTCAGCATTCAAAACAAGTTCAATACTGAGGGGTGAAAATGGAAGATAATTTAATACTTGAGAATACCACCTGCTGCTCCAGTTACAGTTATACCGCAAGAGCCTGTTGCGGTTCCAGCTGCGCCACCAATCACCGCTGAATTACCGTTTACGCCTGTGATTTGAGCGGCACCGTAGTAGGCGGTTCCTGTACCCCCGTTTACGCCAGTAGCAGAAGTGCTGCCATACCCGTAATTAACAGTAACATAAGTACCATTGTAAGTACCGGTTGTGCCACCTTTTACAAGTTCTGGATTTTCCAATTTGAATGCGGTAAAGTCTGAAAGATTTTTTTTGCTTGTCATAATGAAATGAATTTAAAATTGATTAGAAAACTGGGTTTAAATAAATTCTGATTGAATTATGCTTCAAAGTAAACCCAGTTATTTTTCCTTTGAAAATCATTTCAATCAATGGTCTAAACCTTTCAATCAATCGCTTAAATCCTTAAACTTTCTTCAAAACCCAAATATCTCTTTCACTATCTCCTCTTTGCGTTCACGGCTAATGGGTATTTTCAATTTATCAATTGCCAATTGATTGCCATCAAGTGATTGCACCCGTTTTTTTGCGACAATAAACGATTTATGCACTCTTAAAAAATCGGTATTTGGTAGCAAATCTTCCAAGTTTTTCATGCTTTCGAGGGTGATATAATTGCGATGGCTGCAAACGAATTTGACGTATTCCCGCATACCTTCTATGACTATAATATCCTTAAAAAATATTTTCTCAATTTTACCATCCACTTTGGCAACTATATAATCTTTAGGAGCTGTTTCAATACCCGAATTTTGCCCCAATACTGTCACGCCTTGCGTGATGGCGCGAGGCGCGCTCAAGGGGGGTATCTGCTCTGCATTTTTAGATAAAAAATCCTTCGCTTTATTCACGGATTGCAAAAAACGCTCAAATGAAAAGGGTTTTAAAAGATAATCCACGGCATTCAAATCAAAGGCTTCGACGGCGTGTTCGGAATAGGCGGTTGTGAATATTGTCGCGGGTGGGCGTTGCAGCGTTTTGAGCATATTGACCCCACTCAAAACAGGCATTTGAATATCCAAAAAGAGTATATCTACGGGTGTATTATTCAAAATATCAAGGGCTTGAATGGCTGATTTGCACTTGCCAACCACTTCCAAATCTGTTAGTTGACCTATGAATTGCTCCAATAAATTCAGCGCAAGATATTCATCATCAACGAGTAATATTTTATATATTTTCATTTTATGTTAAAATTGAATTTTTAAAGACACATTAAATACATTGCCATTGATGTCATACTTAAAATCATGTTTTTCAGGATACCGCAAAGCCAACCGCTGTCGTATATTTTGCAAACCTACCCCGCCAATTTTATCCTTTTGCGCATCATTTTTATTAAACGTATTTTGGGTAAAAAACAGCAGATTGGTCTCCGAAACTGTCAATTTTATGGCAATAAAAGCCGCATCGCTGGTCTCAAAATCACAATGTTTAAAACAGTTTTCAACGAGAGGAATGAGTATCATCGGTTCAATCGTTTTACCCGTCATACTGCCTTCTATTTCGAGAGAAATGGGCAATGGAAACTCACTTTTCATCTGAAAAAGGTCGATAAACTTCTTGATATTCGCCATTTCTTTTTCCAATAAAACGGCGTTTTGTTGCCCATCATAAATCACATAGCGCAGTAAATCGGACAATTTCAACAACATTTTAGGCGCATCATCGGATTTTGCCATCGTTAAGCTATACACATTATTGAGGGCATTAAACAAAAAATGCGGGTTGATTTGGGCTTTTAAAAATTGCAATTGCGCTGCCTGTTGTTCATTGATTAAAGCCAAATTTTGCCGTTCTCGCTGGTATCTATTGCGTAAAAGTTGATAAAAAATCGCCAAAACGGCAATGATAAGCGAGGTGAAAACCTCAAAAAATACAAACCTTTGATAGATTGTAAAAACAAAAGAACCACCCGTAGGAATAAATTTCCACACGATTAATTTACTCACGTATACCCGAAGTAAGGTCAAAACAATAAAACTGATGAAGCTAAAAGCCACAAAAGCCCCTATCCGTTTTTGCTCCAAAAACCGATTGACCCCCTCAGTATTGAGGTAAAAAAGGGCGATGAGTAGGATAATATTTAAGGAAACGACGATTACTGTATCTTGAAAACTAAATACAATACTAAATATCCACACAAATACCACTTCAATCAAAAGCCAAAAGACTGCGTGTAAAGCAACCGTTATTTGTCTATTAGTCATGTTTTTTTCACAAATTTAAAGGTATTCTATACTCATTGGTTGAATGTATTCAACGAGTTGTGCTATTTCTTCAATGAATGGTAAAACGTCTGCTTTTTACCGTTGGTTGAAAACATTTTACCGTTGGTTGAATGGTTTTGCGTTGCGGTTGGCAATGGTACTTTCTTTGTTTCATCAAAAGAAAAAACGATTTCTTAATTTTTTAAAACCATTAATCATGCAACCTATTATTGAAAATATTGGAAAACAATTTGGCATATTCCCCGCTTGGGTCGCTATATTTTTTATGATTTTTATGCGCTACGCCATTATTGCAAGTGTCGCTTATTTTATTCTATATAAATGGAAACGCACGAATTGGTTTTCGGTTAAAATTCAACAGAAATTTCCTAAATCTGAGGAAATACAACAGGAAATCATGCACTCACTCACAACAGCAGCCATATTCGCTTCCATGAGTTTCGGGGTGTATTTTCTCCGTAAAATGGGCTTTGGCAGCCTTTATTTTGAAATTTCGGAATATGGTTGGGCTTATTATGCCTTTTCAATCGCCTTTGTGATTGCGCTGCACGACACTTATTTTTACTGGACACACCGCTTGATGCACCACCCAAAATTGTTTAAAATATTTCATAAAGTGCATCACCAATCGCATAATCCTACGCCTTATTCCTCTTTTTCATTTCATCCGCTTGAAGCCATTGTGGAGTTTGGTGTCGTGCCTTTTATTGCCTTGTTTATGCCTTTGCACTTTACCGCGTTGTTGTTTTTTACGCTGTGGTCAATGCTTTTTAACGTGATGGGACATTCGGGTTACGAGTTTTTTCCCAGTGGATTTACAAAGCACCCAATTTTCAAATGGTTGAATACTTCCACGCACCACAACCTGCACCACTCCCGCTCAGGTGCGAATTATAGCCTTTATTTCAATTTTTGGGATAGGGTCATGGGCACCAATCACCCGCAATATGATGAAATTTTTGAAAATATTAAAAAGCGAGATTTAGAGAACACCCCCTTGAGCGCGCCTCGCGCCATCACGCAAGGCGTGACAGTATCAGAACGTTTAGAAACCGCATAAATAATTGAAAATCAATCATTTAATCTAATTTTTTTAAAATGAAAAGACAAATTTTGAATAGCGTTTTAGTACTTCTATGTTTTTTTTCGATAGGCACTATCACCGCCCAAACGACCATTGAAAAAGTAAAAAATGGTCAATACGGCACGCCAGAAGAACGGGCTAACGAGACGAGCCAAAAAATGAAACAAGGCTTGAATTTGACTACTGAACAGATGAATAAAGTTCAAGACATCAACCTCCGTTACGCCATCCGTACCGAAAATGAAGTCGCAAAAGTAAAGATGAGCAATTGGTCAAAATATTGGAAAATCAAGTCCATTCAGGAAGATAAGGACAAGGAATTGAAACCCGTATTGACCGCCGAGCAATTTAAAAAATACGCTAAAAAACGTGATGACATGATGTGGGAAGGCATGAAAGCCATTCTTTTTTAAATTTTAAAATGTGAAAAAGATGAAAACAGGAAACGCTTTTTTTAAAATAATGCTTTGTGGAATGTTCATTTTGTTTTTTGAAGGTTTAGTGGCACAGAATGTTTTTCATCACGCCCAAGCAGAAACGAGCATCCCGTTATCCCTACAAATGGGTTATGAAATACAGGTAAAAAATGTGGGTTTTGCAGCACATTTTGGGCTTGTTCCTAAGAAATGGGCTGAATTTTCACTCGATTTGCAAAGTGCGCAAGACCCCTCAGTACAACAGCGCAATGCGTTCATAAAATCAGGTTTGACGAATGGAGGCACCTTTGATGTGGCAATTAAGTACTACTTAAAACCCAAGCCAAACAGTTTTTACATCAGCGTTTTGAGCCAGTTTCCCACTTTTAATGTCGATGCTACTCCGGGCGATTATCTTAAAAATTTGGGTATTAACAGTGGTGCTATTGGCGATAAAGCCCTTGTTCAAACTTCGTTTAGAATGATTTTAGTCGGCATAACCGTTGGTAAACGCTTCAAAATAACGCAAAATTTGGCTTTTCAAGCCGAATTAGGAGCTTCATATAACGCCGAACAAACCCCCTCAGTACCCATAAAAACGACAACCCTTTTACAAGAAAATGTAAAAAATATCATACAGTCAAAAATGGAAGCAGCCATTGCCGAAAGTCAAAAATCCAGCGTTTTACCCACTTTGAAAATGGGGTTGAACTATACATTTTAAACAATAATAATTCATTTTTAATCCAATTATTTAATCAATTAAATTATCGAAATTATGAAGACGAATAAATTTTTTATTGCATTATTGAGTGCATCAATAACCCTTTTTACCGCTTGTAAAAAAGATGAAGTCGCAACCGACCCAACCGAAGTTTCTGCCAACGAAAAACTAAACGGTGGCGATTATTCAAAATCCGAAAATTTGTTTTCAGAAGCATATCAAATGGTAGAGATGGAAGCGCAAAAAGAGCCCACGCTCAATGGTTTTACGGGTACTACGGGCACACCATTGGTTGAGCGAGGTGCTTGCCCTGCCGTCACAATCACGCCTACTGGCAACACGTTTCCTAAAACGCTGACGCTCGACTACGGTACGGGTTGCACAACCAAATCCGGCAAATCAGTTTCGGGTAAAATTACGGCTGTTTTTACGGGTAAAATTAAGCAAACGGGTGGCAGCGTAACGGTCACTTTCCAGAGCTTCAAATACAAAGGCTATACTTTGGGTGGCACATACAAAGTTACATTTACCTCCACAACGGGTTCAACGGCGCAAATCACCAACGGCACAATTGCTACACCCGATGGTAAAAACTTGACCTACTCAGCCAGTTTTACAATCATTCAGACTGAGGGGGTATCCACGACATTCATCACAAGCGGTGAAGCAGGTGTTTTAGACGATGTGTACTCGATTTCAGGCGGTGGCTCGGGTACTGACCAAACGGCTAAAACGTACACTGTTACCATCACCTCACCTTTGATTAAAAAATTGAATTGTGAGTGGATTACCACGGGCATTGTTGAAATAAAAATTACGGGTGAAGCCACCAAAAAATTAGATTTCGGCACAGGCACTTGCGATAATCAAGCAATTTTGACGGTGGGACGGCTTTCTACGCCCGTTACGTTACCTTAAATTTTTTACTTTGTCCCTAACATTCATAAAACCCTTGCAAAGTGTAGCCGCTTTGCAAGGGTTTTATGAATTGTTCTTTAATCAGCTAATCACGGTAATATTTTCTACTTTGAGGCTCTTTTTTTTAGAAACGTCTTCTGAATTAAGTTAATTTGCGTAAAATTTTCGATTTTTATTGTTTTTACATGGCAGGTTTTAAACGTTTTTTTCAGCAAAGGAAAGTGCAACTTTGGCTTATACCGCTCATCGCTTTGGTCGCTTCCAATGCCATTGGGGCAGTGCAATTGCCTTTCACGGAAGGTTATGTTTTTCCAACTGCCTTTTTTTTAATTCTCTACCTCATCACCAATCTGGTTTGGGAAGTCCACATCGTCGCTTATCAGTGGCTGGATAGGCAACTGCCCTTTGATTTGGCTTTGAAAAAACGAATTTATGTCCAAGTTTTGTTCAGTATAGGCATCACTTTCGTGGTTTTTTCATTTATTTATATTGGTTATTTGGCTGTTTTTCACTTTTCGCCTACGTGGAATAATTATTTACGATACCTGTTTTTAGCTTTGTCCATTGCAGCAGCAATCAATTTGGGATTTATCATTCAAGGTTTGAGACGAGCCATTGAAAAGGGCACCCCTCAGTATTTGACCGTTTCTACCCCAAATATGGGCGAAGAAATGCCGTCAAAAACAGTGAGCCAGATGATTTTAATAGCCTCTGGTAGTCGGTTATTGCAAATTAATTTTGACGAAATTCTTTATTTTTCTTCCATGAGTGGCATCGTTAAAGTAGTAAAAATAGACCATACGCAACTCACAACGAATTGGAGTGCTTTTTCTAATTTTTCAAACGACTTACCAACAAGTTCTTTTTTTCAAGTCAACCGACAGTTTATTGTGCATCATCAAGCCATCAAAACGGTGAAAGAAGACACCAACCGTAAACTAAGTTTAACCTTGAAAACCGACCCTATTGGCGCAACCGAGCCCATCGTGATAAGCCGTTATCGGCGCAGCGAATTTTTGGAATGGTTTAAGGGATGAAACAAAAAATAATCTACCCAATTTAACTATTCTATTTCCTCTACTCTTCGTTAAATTCCTTTCATTTAATCCATTAGATTTCAAGAAATTTGTCTTGATTAAAGAAAATATAATAGCTAACTTGGGTACACTATTTTTTGTTTCATCCCTAAAGGCTCGGCTCTTTGACTATTCATCTTTCCCAGAGTGACCATTCATCTTTTTAGTGGTGTTTTTAAGTGGAAATTGCTTTAAAAACGTGTCTTTTTGTGTATCGGATTGAAAAATTTGATGCGATGAAAAATTATTTATTTTTTAAATTTTAAAAAAAAGCAACATGAAAAAGATGTTATTTTCTACCACTTTGCTCGTCTTTTTGACGACTTTTAACTTTGCCCAAACGTCCAAAAAAAATACGATGGACGCAGAATTTAGCGCAGCCTTTAAAAAAATGGGAGCGGATTTTAAGCAAATGGACAAAGAATTTGCGGCAGCTTTCAAGGACATGGACAAGGATTTTGCAACCGCTTTTAAAGATTTTGACAAAGATTTTGAACGGGCTTTTAACAGCCTCAACACCCAAAATCACGACAAAAAAGAACTAAATACTGAGGGGGGTGCTTTGACAGAAGCGGAACGCAGTTGGCTGATTGACCAATTGACGAAAAGTCAAAAAAAGTTTGAAGCGAGCGCTGCTAATTTGACCGAAGCCCAATTATCTTTCAAATCTGATACGTCAAAATGGTCAATTGCCGAAGTGATTGAACACGTGACATTGACAGAAAACGGCATTTTTAGCATCGTTCAATCGACGCTCCAAAAGCCTACGCAGCCCGAAAAAAGAGCCGAAATAAAAGTAACAGATGCTCAAATTCCCCTCATTTTGACCAATCGGAAAGGCAAGGTGCAATCGCCCGAAATGTTGAAACCAACGGGTAAATTCCCCAACTCAACATATGCCATTGGCAATTTTCAACAGCAACGGGCGAAAGCGATTGATTTTGTAAAAACGACCCAAGACGATTTGCGAAATCGTTTTTGGCAACATCCTGCAACGGGCGTGATTGATTTGTATCAAACCATTACGCTGATGTCGGCGCATTTGGAAAGGCATACTTTGCAGATTGAAGAAGTGAAAGTACAGGCGGGTTTTCCAAAATAGTGGCTTTGTGTTTTAATCAAATACCACTCAGTAGAGTGAAAATACTGAGGGGTATGCTATAATTTTATTTAAGATTTTCGAAACACAGTTATGTTTGTAATCTTTTTAAATTATCATTAATGTTACTCGCTTCGCTAAACGGCTTTACAAAATTACAATACAGACATCTTTGAATTTATAAATTTCAAGACTAAATACTATCTGTTTCATGATTTTTTTCGATGGCGATACCACCTCAGTATTTGTGATTTTTAGCCCCCCTCAGTATAAATGCCCTGTTTTGATGGCTTTTACATCAAAATAGGGCGTTTTATTTTTCTCCAACTATCCGAAAAATACCGATATTTGCCCCGTGAAAGACATTTTTCCATACTACCACATAGGGCATTTTATCAATGAACCGAATAACAGAACAGAGTTTGAAGTGACCCGTTTTGAAGAAATGGGCGAACTTGATATTGAAGACCCACACAGGCATATGTTTTATGAAATATTGTGGTTTGATGAAGGCATTAGTTCACAAGTTATTGATTATCAAGAATATGTAATTGAGCCTAAAACCCTTTTTTTTATTTCACCTAATCAATTGCACCATTTTGAGGAGTATCAACCCTTGCGTGGTGGCAGCATTTTTTTTACCGAAGATTTTTTTCTTTTAAACAATCCCGATAAAGAACGCTTGTTTGAAATGACGTTTTTAGACAATTTTCACACCATTCCTTTCCTAAAACCTGATGACAAAAATTGGAGTGAAATACGCCAGACAATTGAATTCTTAGCAACTGAAAAACGAAGATTGGATAGTTCTCAAAGCATTATTCAGTCCTTGTTGAATATTTTATTGATACAAATACAAAGGTGCTTTGACAGTGAAAACAAAAGTGCTTTGAATAAAAAGTATGTCATTTTGTTTAAAAAATTGAAATATTTGATTGATAAACACTACAAAGAAGGCCTAACCGCCAATGACTATGCCGAGAAATTTTTTATCACACAGCACCACCTCAACCTTATTTCAAAAGAAGTAACGGGCAAAACCACAAGCGAACTCATTCGAGCAAGAAGCATACTCGAAGCCAAACGCTTGCTCACTTTCACAGATTATAGCGTTTCAGAAATAGCAACAGAATTGGGCTTTTTTGATTTGTCTTACTTTGCTAAGGTTTTTAAGGCTGAAACGAATACCTCTCCAATGAATTTTAAAAAATCAATGTCCGAAAAATACCGAAACTTGTAGTTTCTGTTATAACAAGCACCCCCTCAGTATACTCACCTTTGCAGGGTCAATTTTGATATTTCATTATTAAAAACAGCCTAATTATGGGTAGTAAAATCTGGTTTATCACAGGCATTTCAAGCGGTTTAGGTAAAGCCCTTGCAGAAGCCGTTATCGAAAAAGGCGATTTTGTCATTGGCACATTTCGCAATCAAATCCAAGCCGATGTGTTCAATAATGCCCATAAAGACGAAGCTTTTGCCTTGAAAATGGACATTACGAAGGCAAATGACCTTAAAAAAGGGTTTCAAATCATCAAAAAGCAATTTGGTCGGATTGATGTTTTGGTCAATAATGCAGGCTTTGGTTTTGCAGGAGCGATTGAAGAGACAAGTGAAACGGAAACCCGTCAAGTTTTTGAAGCCAATTTTTTCGGCACATTGAAGGTGACGCAGATGGCTCTGCCGATGATGCGGGCGCAAAAGAGTGGGCATATCGTTCAAATATCGTCGCACGGTGGCTTCAAGGCTTTTGCAGGTTTTGGCATTTACAATGCGTCAAAATTTGCACTCGAAGGTTTCAGCGAAGCTTTGGCACAGGAACTTGCCCCCCTCAGTATTAAGGTGACAATTGTGCAGCCCGGTCCCTTCCGAACAGGATTTGCGCATACCGCTTTTCAAGAAGCCGCTTTGAAAATTGATGATTATCAAGCCACTTCAGGTGCGTTTCGTGAGCGCATGAGAGCCGTGGACGGCAAGCAAGAAGGCGACCCAATAAAAGCTGCAGAAGCGATAGTCAATATAGTCAATTCTGAAAATCCGCCCCTGCGTCTGCCCCTCGGCAAAGTGCCGATGACGACTATTCAAATGAAATTGGATAGTGTGAAAAAGGATTTGGAAAACGGCAGGCTGGTGGCTGAAAGTGTTGTTTTTTAACTGACTACCCTCTCAGTATTTTATCCTTTCTTAACGCTACAACGCTTGACTATCTGTTTGATAATCAAGCGTTTGTAGGTTTTATCCCCCTCAGTATTTTAGCCTATTTTCCCTAAAAAACCAAGCAATAGTGCTAACCATTATCACAATTGTTAGACCAGTCGTGTCAAAGTGTTAACAACATCTCGCTTATAACCTCCTCAAAGCCATAGTTTTTAAAAAATTGTTTCGCAAAAGAATTGGGCGTGGCAACGTGTAGCATCAAAACAGGTGAATTTAATTTTAGCGCTGCATTTTTTGAAGCTTCTAATAGTAAATGCCCCGCACCTAAACCTTGTGCTTTTTCGTTAATATATATATCATGTAACCAAGCTCGTGCTAAGGCAATATCTTCCAAACTATCCTCTTCCATTTTAACCAAAGCATATCCCATTATTTCCTCTTCAACAATTAAGACGTTGGTAATAGCCTTTTCATCCACTAATACCTCCATAAAATAGGCTCTAAGAAGTTTTTGATGCTCTGGAAATACAGAAAATCTTAATGGATTATAGCCTTGATGTTGTGCAACTATGCGTGCAGCGTATTTTAAAATACCTTCTAAATCGTCGATTGTTGCCTGCCTAATTGTCATTTTTAAAAATTAATGAATGATTATTTTTTTAAAATTAATTTTGTACTAATTAGTCAAAAATAGAACAAAAAAATCAAATTAAAACAGCTAATTGAAAATCAACAAGTGCTTTCAAATCCTCTTGTGAGGTATAAACTTTGCGGGTGATATTGATGCCATTCCATAGATTTATGAGGGAAAAAGACAACAAGCGAGCATCGGTTGTTGTCGTTAATTCGCCTGTTTTTTGTGATGCTTTTATTTGTTCAAAAAAGATATTTTCCATTCTTTTCAAGTGATTATTAGCAATTTCGGTCAATTCTGCATCAATATTAGACAACGCAGTAATCGTATTACCCGCAAAACATCCTTTATTGTGTTCTTCAATTGAGCATTTTGCCAAGTCGTAAAAAATGGATTTTATAACGTTCATTGGTTTTTTACTCGCTTTGAGTTGTCGCCGCAATTCGTCAAACGCAAGGGTTTCATATCGAGTAAAAGCATTCATAAAAAGGTCTTTTTTACTGCCAAAACTATGGTAAAAACTGCCTCGTTGCAGCCCCATAGTGCGTATCAATTCATCAGTACTTGTTGCGTCAAACCCTTTTTCCCAAAAGAGATTTGTGGCATTATCCCATGCTTTTTGCTCGTCAAATATTTTAGGTCTACCTGCCATTTTCAGATGTATTTATGCATACTGTCGCCTGTGCCGGCGTAGATGCGGTTTTTAAAGTTTTTTCCAAAATATTACTTTATCGTCTCCTTCTTTCCAAAAATCTCTTATCGTTGCCTCTTTTGTATAACCTATTTTAAGATAAAACTCTCTGGTTAGGTTAAATTCTGGCGTACTTGATGTATCCACAATCAAAATTCTATTGCCTTTATTTCTCAAATAATCTTCAATAAAAGTCATCATTTTTTTGCCCATTCCTTTCCCCTGCAAATCATTTTGAACACCTATTGCGTAAAGATTGTAAGTTCTATCCGTCAATTTCTCTGGCGCACAATAACCTATTGCACATGGTTTGTCATGTTGTATTGCAGTAAACCAAATTTCCTCTGTTTCTGGATTGTTGAAAAAATCTGACATCAAATCATCAAGCATTTCGGACGGAAATAACTCAATTGTGTCTAAAACTTCTTTCAATCCTTCCACATCATTTTTGATTACTTTTCTGATTTCTATCATTTTTTATCTTATTTTTTAATTGTGGCGAACTTAATTTTGACGCAAAGGTATCTATTTTGTACCAATCAGTCAAGTATTAAGTGAGAAAATTACACTTTTCAGTACTTTCACCTTTTTTAACGCTAAAACGCTTGAATATCTGATTGATAATCAAGCGTTTGTGGGTTTTGTACTCCCTCAGTATTTTCACCTATTCTAATATCAAACCCCATGTTAGTGGTTGTTTTAATCTATAATTTTGCTTGGTCTATTGCCTTATAAATCTTCCAATTTTCGCCAATTTTTTTCCAAATAATAATATACTTTCCTGAACTTTGGATGCCTGATTTCAATGTAGAAGTGAAAGTGCCCACTTCAAATACAGTTTCATCGGTCAATTTTTCAACTGTTATTGTCGTGCTTCTAATATCAATGCCCAAACGGGCAATTTTTTCATAAAATGTTCTTAATGCCTCAATGCCAACCACTTCGGTACCATTTGGTAGGAATTGAACGGCATCTTGTGTGTGCATATTAAGGACATAATTAGGGTCGCCATTTTTTAATGTCGTCCGCACATTTTCATTCATTTTGACAATGATTTGTTTAATATCATCATTTGTAAGGACATTTTTTTTAGTGCAACCTGCAAAAAATAGG
>JANPHO010000128.1:0-4531 GCA_031424515.1 Saprospiraceae bacterium | reverse complement strand
GAAAGGTGCTTCTGCGGCAGCATTATACGGCTCAGAAGCAGTAAACGGTGTTCTTTTAATTACGACTAAAAGCGGAAAAGGTAGAAAAGGGCAAGGCTTGGGCGTTGATTTTAATGCCAGCTATGGCGTTGATAATATTGCCTATTTGCCAAGATACCAAAACGTGAGAGGGCCCGGAGCGCCTCTTCATGTCAATAATGGAGGTCAAGATGCTGAAGGTTTTATTATGTATGATACTAATAATGATGGAATAAAAGATACCAGAGGGGTCTTAGGTTTTTCTATCAATTACGGTCCAAAATTTGATGGTAAGCCCACTATGGCTTGGGATGGTGTGGTCAGACCTTATGAAGCGCAAATTGATAACTATGCGGGCTTATTTCAACAAGGACAAACTTCAAGTGTCAATTTAGCTGTTTCACAGGCAACTGATAATGGCAATTTACGTTTTTCATTGACTCGTCAAGACAATAAGGGCTTGAGTTTGGGAGCAGGTAACTCCAAAAACATAGCGAATCTCAATAGTTCGTTCAAATTAGGTAACAAATGGACGACCGATTTGATGATTAATTATGTCAATCAGCACACAAGCAACCGTCCATATTCAGTGGATAGAATGATTAACAACTTCACGGGTATGATGGGTCGCTTCGAAAGTGCTGATTGGTACAATAATAAATACCAAACAAGTAAAGGCTACCGCTTTGTAACAGGCACAGGACAAAGTTTGACACCCAGTGAAAATATTATTTACAATGGTTTTAAAACTGATGTAGCGGATTATGTTTGGCGTTTGAATAAGCATAATTTAGATGAATACAGCAATAGGGTTATCGGTAGTATGACTAACCACTACCAAATTTCGGAGAATCTAAGATTCAGAGGAAGAATTGCTACGGATTTTACATCTGAAAGAATAGAAGATAGACGAGCCACTGAAAGACCTTTGGCATTTGGTGCGCCAACGGGTTCATTTGGTCTCAACAACAACCTTTATTCTATCCTTTATGGCGATGCGTTAATGACCTACACTAAAAAATTAACCCCTGATTTTGAGTTAAGTGTTATGGGTGGTTATACGGCATCAAAAGAAATTGCAACCTCTTTAAGCAGAAGTACAAGAGATGGCTTGAGTACTGAAAATTTATTTGACATAGCCGCTTCTTTTAATTCACCAGTGAACAGCGGTTCGAGCCGTACTTCATTGGTTAAAGATGCTTTGTTGGGGACTTTGAATTTGAGTTATAAAGATTTCTTTTATATAGAGGGTACTGTTCGCAGAGACAGAATTTCGACAATGAATCCGAATAATAACGTTTTCACCTACCCCTCAGTCAATGCGAGTTTGATATTAACGGATGCATTCAAGTTACCAAGTTTCATCAGCTACAGTAAATTGCGGGGTTCTTGGGGTATAGTGGGTAATTTCCCTGATCTTTACAGAGCGAATATTGCTTATAATCAAGGTTCTTTGGGCGTCCAACAAGTGGGTGGTCAACCCGTTTTATTCACCAATATTTCATCAGGTTTTGGCAACGATGGTATCAAGCCTGAGCAAAAGAATGAGTATGAATTTGGTTTAGAAACAAGACTTTTTGGCAACCGCATGTCGTTTGAAGTCTCTTATTACAATGCCCAAATTAGAGATCAAATATTGCCTTTGACCTTACCTTCCACCTCGGGAGCGACCTCAGTTTTAACGAATATCGGTACTTTGAGAAATAAGGGTATTGAATTAATGGTTAAAGGTACGCCTTTTAAAACTAAAAACTTTGAGTGGGAAATAGGGGCGAATATCTCAAATAATAAAAATGTCGTTGAAAAATTAGCAAATAATGCCACTGAATTATTACACGCTGACTATGACGGTAGTGCTGCTCAGTTGCGTTCAGTTGTAGGGCAACCAATGGGCGATTTTTATGTGCCACCGGTTGCTAAACACAGCAGCGGACAAGATATTGTCAACGCCAACGGTTTGCTCCAATTGGATTCAAGAAACTGGATAAATGTGGGGAACGCCATGCCAAAAGTAGTAGGTGGTATTTTCAATTCATTCAATTACAAAGGTATTACTTTGGATGTATTGACTGATTTCCGTCTCGGCGGATATGTGATGCCGACTGGTATTAACTGGATGATAAGTAGAGGTTTATTGGAAGAAAGTACAAAATTCATGGATAAGGAAAGCGGTGGTTTGAGTTACTACGTTGCAAATGGTAAAGGCGTCCAAACAACTGCTGCTCAAGGACCCAGCGGTGAAAAGGTTTTCAATGATGGTATGCTTATGCAAGGGGTTACTGCCGAAGGACAACCTAACACAAATGTTATTTCACAAGCCTACTACTATTGGAATACTTATAACTGGGGTGGTCCTCAATACGGTTCAGCTCGTTATGAATTGTATATCGTTAAAAACTCTTTTGTGAAATTAAGAGAAGTCAGCTTGGGCTATCGTGTGCCAGCGAATATTGGTAAAAAAATAGGAATGAGAAATCTCCATTTTTCAGTATTTGGGCGCAACCTATTCTACTTATATAGAACTATAAAAGATATGGATGCAGAGCAACTGACAGCGGGTTCAAGATGGGCGCAAACGGTCAGCAATGCAGGTACAAACCCGTCATCCCGCACAGTGGGTCTAATGGTGAGATCAAGTTTTTAAAAAACCACTGTATTATACACCCCTCAGTATAGACGCCTTAAAATAGGTTTTTTAAGTAAAATTTATTTCATTTTTTAAATAAAAAGATATGAAAAATAAAATATTAATATCCTTTGTTGCTCTTATTATGGCTTTTACTGCTTGTAAAAAGTCAGATTTTGAAGCAAGCTATGCCGACCCATCAAAGATTTCTCAAACAACTGTGGAGAAACAATTTACGGGTTTTTTAAATGCCAATAAAGATTATGTTTTACCAGCTTATTGGAACTATTTTGTTGTACTCAGAACCTCGCTTCAAGTATATAATCAAGCGGTTGGTTTTGTAAATTCAGACAATCAATACCTGCCACCTTCTGGCGGTATTGGCAATCGTTGGGATAGTTATTACGGATTTTTGGCTCAATACCGCGAATTAGAGAAAGTATTCGCCAAATTAAGTCCCGAAGACCAAGCCGATAGACGGATTTACATGATAGCTGCAACTATGTATCTGTATGACCACACTCAACGAGTTGTGGATTTGCATGGCGATATTCCTTTCAGTGAAGCGGGTAAATTGAGTATAAATGGTGGCGATTACAGTAAGTCCTACGCAAAATATGATGCTGCTGATGCTATCTATACTAAAATGCTCGATGATTTGAAAGGCTATTCCGACGAATTGAATTCTTTGACCGTAAAAGCGGGTATTTTAACGGGATTTAAAACGCAGGATTTTGTGAATAAAGGTGATGTTGCTGCATGGAAAAGATATTGCAACTCTTTGCGTATGCGTATGCTAACCCGCTTATCGGGTTCAAGCGCTTTTTCAAGCAGAGCGAGCACTGAAATCGCGGCTATTCTGGCTGATGCAACTAAATATCCTATTGTATCAAAAAATACTGAAAATATCCAAATTTCGGTTTATGATGCTACCTCCGGTGTCGACGCTCGTGGCTTTAGAGATGGTATAGAATCTGCTGGTTGGAATGGTAATATCGCGGGCAAAACGATGATTGACCACATGGATAAAAACAAAGATCCAAGGTTAAGAGCGATATTTGAGCCGGGCGAAAAAGCAACTGGTGTCTATAGGGGACTCGACCCCATGTTAGATGGTGCTGCTCAATCGGCTTTAATAGCAGGCGGAACTATTGCTATTTACAACAGGTCAACTTATAGCCGCAATCAATTCTTCCCGGGCGTAATCATAAATGCCGCCGAGGTCAGTTTGATGGCTGCCGAATATTATTTGAAAGCGGGTAACGGCGCTGCTGCCAAAACAGCTTATGAAAATGCGATTAAGCAGTCTATTGAATTTTATTATAATGTCCGTAAAATAAGCAATGATAATACCGCTGTGGCTCTTGCACCTGTAACGGATGCCGAAATAACGGCTTATCTTGCCAGTGCTGATATTAATTGGGACGCGCCCAATGCCAACAAGTTGAGCTTAATTGCCAATCAAAAATGGCTGCATTTCAACATCGTTCAACCGTATGATAACTGGGCTGAAATCAGAAGACTTGATTTCCCTGCACTTACTTTCCGTGATGATGCTTCTAATGCTCAAAGACAACCGCCTTTCCGTTGGTATTATCCGACAAGTGAGAATACCTTCAATACTTCCAACTACAGTACAGTAAAAGGCAACGATGTTTTGAATAAAAAACTCTTTTGGGATAAATAATTTCATATGAAGGAACAAAGATGATATTAATTGATATTGATGTATAGTATTGAAAATCAGCACATTATTACAATATTTCAATATCAATTAATATCATTTTAGAGTATGTTTTGAATTCTATTTTTGAGCAAAAAATGAAGTATTTTTCTGGCTCAGCTTTTAATTTTTTTGAGACATAGCCTTCGCTACGTTGAAAAAAA
>JANPHO010000127.1:0-10919 GCA_031424515.1 Saprospiraceae bacterium | reverse complement strand
GGCACCTTTTTCGAACTTTCTATTGCTGCCGGCGACGGTACTTACATACAGGGAACCACTTTCGCATAAATATATCATCCCGATAATACCGTACGGATTTTTTTGTGTTATTTTTCATTTTTCATTTTTTACTTTTCACTTTTCCCCCAAGTGCTCGGGGTCACTTTTCACTCTTTATTCTTCTGCGCTTCTTTAATTCTATCTTCAGGCCATTCGCGCTGTTTGACACTTTCTTTGGATACTACTTTTGCCTTACTCCCCAGAACTGGCTTGGGAATTGGTGCTTTATCCATTATGGTATTTTCTAATTTATCAATATGTTGCCAAACACCTTTATTTAATTGAAAAGCCTCATAAGTACCATCTGGAACTGAAACATATGGAATTTCAGGGTTTTTATAGGCAATTTCAGTTAAATGGTCGTGCACAATCATATTCATTTCATCATCAAAATTGAGCCTCATAGATGCTTCAATTGAATGCTGAAAAAGGAGTCGATTTTGCCTTTTCTTGATTCCTCTTTGTTCAAATTCAAAAACTGGTGAACCAAAACGCGCCTGACCACCGCTGAGAGTGAGTACATCACATATTTTGATTTTTTCAATTGTATCATTTGAGTTAAAACCGAAAAGGAGGTATTTAGTGCCTTCTTTAGTCTTGAATTCTTTCAAATTATAGTACAAAGCTCCAAACCATTTTTCAGAACTCAAGAACTGACCTTCTGGTTTTTGAATTTCTTTTGAAAAATCTTTTAATTCATAAACCGTTGATTTTGAACGATTTAGTTGAATAAAACCGAAATATTTGTATTTATTTTCAGTTATCATTAATTGCCACGTCAGTATCCTAAATTCCTTATCGGGGGAGTAAAGAATGGATATATTTTCAATTTTATCGAAAGCATAATTAAATGAATTGCCTAATGAAAGAGCCTGACGCATCATAGGTATCAATTTTTCTTGAGCGGCAATGCGAGAAGGCTGAATTGAATCCGTCACGACCACGCGCGCGAGTTGGCTTATCGAATCTTCGAGTTTTGAAATGATATCAAAGTCTGAGGATTTGATTTCTTTAGCCTTGGTCTGGGCATAAGTTAAATGATTGAAAATCAACAGGATAGAAAAAATAAAAGACTTTCTCATGATTGAACTTGTTTGCTGAAAAACGAAATAATTCACCTAAAATTGTACGCAATACTGAGGGGTATGTTTTAAAACTTTGTTAAAAAAGAAAAGCGATGAAGATTTTGAGGGCTTCATCGCTTTTGTTTTTAACGCGTTCTTTTTTTCTTATTATTTTTATAATCTTGAAAAATGAACTCGCCTAAACCTTGTAAACTGCTGTAAAAAGCCTTTCCATTATTGGCTTTGGTGAATTCTTCCACAAAATTTTGTAAATAAGGGTCTCGCGCTATCATAAACGTAGTAACAGGGATTTGCAATTTTCGACATTGCGAAGCCAAAGCCAGCGTCCTCGAAATGATTTTACGGTCAAGTCCCCACGAATTTTTATAGTAATTTTTACCTTTTTTAATGCAAGTCGGTTTGCCATCTGTTATCATAAAAATCTGCTTATTCGGATTGCGACGGCGTTTCAATAAGTCCATCGCCAATTCCAAACCCGCCACTGTATTTGTATGATAAGGTCCCACTTCGAGATACGGCAAATCCTTAATTTCTATCTGCCAAGCATCATCCCCGAATACAATAATGTCCAATGTATCTTTTGGATAGCGCGTGGTAATGAGTTCTGAAAGCGCCATGGCAACTTTTTTTGCAGGCGTAATGCGGTCTTCGCCGTAGAGAATCATTGAATGTGAAATATCAATCATCAAAACCGTGCTCATTTGGCTTTGATAGAAAGTTTCGTGTACTTCAATGTCCTCGTGTGCCAGTTTAAAATCATCCAAACCGTGGTTGATTTGGGCATTTTTCATGGTATTGGTCACTGCCATATGGTCGAGCGGATCACCAAATTCATAAGGTTTTACGTCAGAAGTAAATTCATCGCCTCTGCCGCTGTAATCGCTGCTGTGATTGCCCCGCTTAGTTTTCTTTATCTCACCGAAGATATCTTCCAATGCTTTTTGACGAAGACCCAACTCCATTTTAGCGGAAAGACCGAAGCCCCCGACTTTTGTATCGTCTGGCTGAATGTAACCTTTATCAATTAAATCTTGGATAAAATCGCCGATTCCGTAATCTTTCGTTGTCAAATTATACTCTTTATCCAATTGTGTTAACCATGAAATGGCTTCTCTGACATCGCCAGAAGTATGCATCAAAAGGTCTTGAAAGATTTTGAACAATCTATCAAAAGGAGAACCACTATTCTCGCCGGGCGTATATTGTGAAAAACGATAACCGATATTGGGCATTCTTATTATCTATTTTTAAGCTTAAAACAGCTTATTTTGATGTAAAATTGTAGTATTTTCAGCTTTATTTAGCGCAAAGCACCAAAGTGCAAATTATTTAATCAAAACAAATTATACAGATAAAGGTTCTTTTTATTTTTCTTCTTAAATCGTTAAACTTTTGAAGTTTTAATTTAAAAGAGCCTATAAACTATCCAATTCTCTTTGAATATTTAAGCGGGCTTGATTCTCTAAAAGTGCATTAAATTCATCGGTTTTGTAAATTGATTTTTTTTCTAAAATAGCATTTAATACCTTTCTTCTTCCTCGATTATATAGAAAATTAGGGTAAAAACTGAATTCATCTCTTATTTGTTGCGCATAAATATCATAAATCGTTTCATCGGCTCCCAAAATGGATAAATCAAAATCTAAGAAAAAATCAAGGTCGGGATCTCCATTGCTTTCATGGGTTTTAGTGGCCAATATATACTGGACTATTTTATCAATTTTGTATATCGGGTAATTGATTTTAATTAAAAATTCCTTAGCCATTTCAGCGCTTAACTCCTCGTTATCTGATTTCCAACTATCATAAATGGCGTCGTGAAACCAAATAACAAGGTAAACTAATTCCTCATCACCGAGTTTATTTTTATTGTTTTCCCACAGTTTTAACAAGTTAGTGATATGAGTTATATCATGATAATATCTTTTGGGCGAACTGTATAGTTTTGAAAGTTCATCAAAAGTACCGTTGATATCAGCCGTGTCTTGCGAATATTGTGAGAGCTTTTATAAAAAATAATTCGGAGGTAATCAATTCTCATTTTATGCAACCTTGAATAATGATATTTTTTGGATTTTTGTACTTCTAATTTGAATACAAAACTAATTTAAAAACTTATAGATTAAAAGAAAATACGCCTTACAATCATCATTGCAAGGCGTATTTTATATTTTTCTTCTAATCAAAATCTTAAGGAATGGTACAACAGTCCAATAATTGACTATAATTAGGTCTATCAGCTGCTGAGCGGTGTATATAGCTGTCTTTGATTTCACCGTTGTAAATCGTGAAAGCACCAGGCATTTGGAAACTATCACCTAAGTTTTTTCCCATATCATTACCATATTTGGCTTGAACCGAAAAACCTCGGAAGAAAGATTGCAGCCCAAATAATTGGGTGAAAGATCCTTTTACTAAACCGAAAGCAGCATAATATCTGCATGTTGGGTCGCTAATATGTTTAACACCAACTAAATTGAATTTTTTGAAATAATCTTCAGCTGTTGCTGCATCTGCCATGTGAACAAAAACCAAATCAGTACCTTGCTTTGTAAGTTTAGGACGTAATTTTGAAATGTCATCCATTGCTTCTCTACAAAATTGACAGCCAAAATGCCTTAAGAAAACTACTAAAGTCGGCTTTTCTTCACTCAAATTTAGCAGGGTTTGACCCATGTTTGTGGTCATTAATGAAAGTAATTCATTATCAACGAGTATCATAAGATAGTATATTTTGCAATTTTAAACAAAAAAAAAAAAAAAATGTTTTTGGATTTTTGAATATAATTGAGCAAAAAAGTGGTAATAAATGTGTTTTTTGTATTTTATATTAAGAATTTTACAAGTTATTCAACAAATATGATATTCTAAACTAATAATTGAAGTATATTTTATAAATGATTAGACTAATCATTCATAAAAGGGGCTTTACAAATATTTTATGCTAGCTTTTAGGCTATAAACTTATCTTACAACCCAAAAGGTGAGAAAAACCGGTTTATACTGAGGGGTATTCAAAATTACTACGAAAATAAATTATTTCCTAACAATTCTTTTAATACCCAGTGGGTCTTTTTGTTTCAATACATTTAAGGCTTCGTTTATCATCGGGTCATTGTCATTGAGGATACCATAATACCCTTCATCACCAAAAAGGAGGCGGGCAATCCGAGCCTTTATTTGTTTTCTAATGGCTTCACGAATAGTGGGTATTTCATTGTTTTGCTTTTGTACTCCTTGTTTTTCAGTGTATTTTATGAAATCATTGAAAGCAAAATCACTTATTTTAAAAGTACGTTGGTAATCGCGCCATTCACTGAATTTTATATCTCGCTTATACATTGAATAATAGCGATATGCGTATTCATGAAACCACGGTCTGAGTTGATTGAAATAATCATTCTTTGAAAGAGGGTCAATCGGCACAAAAAAATCAGGTTGTATTCCGCCACCGCCATACACCAAACGACCGCTGGCTGTATAAAAACGAGCAGTATCGGTTTGTTGAATGCTATCCGAAGTCGTTAATTCGCCTCTTTCAAACCGCTTATCCTCTTCGTTAGAGTATTCTTTTTTAGTTTTATTTTTATATGGTTTTTGGATACTTCTACCCGTCGGCGTGTAATACCGCGCGACAGTTAAGCGAAGTTCTGAGCCATCTTTTAAAGTATAAGGCTCTTGAACCAGACCCTTACCAAATGAACGGCGACCAATAATAACGCCTCTATCCCAATCTTGAATAGCCCCTGCTACTATCTCGCTTGCAGAAGCAGAGCCTTCATCTATCAAAATTGCGACTTTTTCTACGTTAAAACGGCTTCTTCCGCTGGTTTTATATTCATTGCGGTGAACAGTTCTGCCTTTGGTATAAACCAATAACTTGTCTTTATCTGCAAATAATTGCGATAAAACATCCACCGCTTTATCCAAATATCCGCCGGGGTTCTGGCGAAGGTCAATCACAACGTCTTTAATGCCTTTATTTTCAAATATTTTTTCTAATCCTTGAATAAACTCCTTTGAGGTATTGGTACTAAAACGGCTAATTTTAATGTAACCAGTTTTATCATCCAAAATTGAAGCAATCTCAACTGAATGAACGGGAACTTTATCACGAGTGATTGTAAAAGTTTTGAGCCGACTTTCATTATCTCTTTTAATCGCTAATTTTATGGTAGTGCCTTTTTTTCCCCTTAGTTTATTATTCAGCCATCTTTTATTTTTTCCTACTGCCAAAGAGTCGCCAATTGAAATAATTTTATCACCTGACATTATTCCTGTGGTGGCTGCGGGGCTGTTGATTAAAGGTGAAATGATGTTAATGGTATCATCCAAAATTATGGTTTCAATACCTATTCCCTCAAATTCGCCTTCAAGGTCTTCATTTACGTTTTTTATCTCGTCAAAAGGGATATAAACTGAATGGGGGTCGAGTTCTTGCAATAAATTATTAACGGAATTGTCCACTAAAGCTTTATTGCTTACATCATCCACATATTTGGCATCTATATACCTCAATATCTCTTCCATTCTGCCTTGCCCCACTATTTCTTCACCGTCTGATTTGGCATTTTTTTTCTTAATGGAAGTAGTCGCGAGCGGTTCATTTTTAAGTTTCATGCCCACTCCAATACCAATAATAGTTGTGACTGAAAGTAAAAGTGGGAGCCAAATTTCTTTTAGAGTAAGTTTATTCTCAGTTGTTTGTATATTGTTTTCAGACATATTTAATTTAATCAATTAAAACGAAGTTCATCCCAATTCAAAATCACAAATTAGCTTCATATCCATTAAAAGCCTATAATTGCCGCAAATCACTCTTTTTTTCTCATAAAATTATAAGCGAGTTCCAAATCACACAAAAATAAGAAATAAATAGCTTTTAAATGGTAATCCCTTAAAATTTCAGAAATTATTACTCTTTTTTAGCCGAAATTAGGTTTTTATAACTTTTTATGGAGGTATCAGGTCATTGATTTGAAAATTATCATGAAAATTTCATTAAACTGTTTGTACTGCCAAACTTGTTCATTGCCTAAATTCGATTAAAAATATTTAAAAAAATGAACTGAATATTATAAATTTGTCATCAAAATATACCTTTTAATTAAAATTTGAAAAATTCAGCCGAATGTCAAAAGTAGCGGATATTGATGTAGTAGATAAACAAATACTTTCTATTTTGATGAAAGATGCCAAAACACCCTATACGGATATTGCTAAATTAATCCACGTTTCGGGCGGTACCGTACACGTTAGGATGCGGAAATTAGAGCAAATGGGCATAGTTACAGGTGCCAGTTTGTCCATTGATTATGCCAAATTGGGCTACGATATAAGTGCTTTTTTGGGCATTTATCTCGATAAAAGTAGCTTATATGATGAAGTCGCCATTGAATTAAGGAAAATTCCCGAAGTGGTTGAAGCCCACTATACAACTGGATTATACAGTATTTTTGCAAAAATTATTTGTAGAGATACCTCACATTTGAAAAACGTATTACACGATAAAATTCAAAAAATTCAAGGCATTCAGCGCACCGAAACTTTTATTACTTTACAAGAAAGCATCAATAGACCCATTGATATTGGTTTTGAGGATTAAAAATTAGATATAGCCTTGAAGCCAGTAAACACCATAACCCACCCATTCTTTTAGGAATGCTTCCCATTTGGCGAAGGCTAATTTATCGGGTAAAAGCGTAGTACTCATTGAATAGTCCAACCTTTCAGCCACAAAATGAGCAGGAAAAGGTTGACAATTAACCCCCGCTTTTTCGAAGCATTTTATCGCCCGCCTCATGTGTGATGCAGAGGTAATGACTAAACATGGAGCTTTTTCTAATCCGTTTTTTTTAAGAAAATCCATCGTAAAAACTGCATTTTCATGTGTGTTTCGCGATTTATTTTCTATTAAAATATCCGATTCTGGAATGCCAATGCTTAATAAATAGGCTTTAGTTGATTCTGATTCATTGATTTCGGTACCTGTTAACCTACCATCACCACCAGAAAGTAGCAACTTTTTAACGTAGCCTTGTTTATACAAAATCAAAGCATCCGTCAAGCGATTAGCAGCATATCCAAAATTCAAGCGGTCTTGAGCGTAGGTATCTCCCTCAGTAAAACCACCTAAGACAATGCCTATTTCATACGTTTTATCTAAACTTTTTATTGGAACTACTGGATATTCCCAAGCGTGAAATACCCGATTGGATATAAACGGATTGGTCAATATCAAAATTCCCCAAAGTAGTCCCCTCAGTATTTTACGCCTTTTAAAGGGATTTTTTACCCATAAAGCCCTTGCAGTAAAAAACACCAACCAGACAACGGGCTGAATAATAAAGTACAATATTTTTGAAAATATGAAAAACATAGGAGAGTGAATAGTGAAAAGTGAAAAATGAAAAGTGACCCCGAGCACTCGGTGGAAAAGTGAAAAAATGAAAAGTGAACCCAATTACTCAAGCTCACTTTTCACTATTCGCTTTTCACTTAACATCCGTTCCCATTTTATGCCCTTTTAAGCCAAACCAAAGGATATAGACATAACAAACAGACATAATTATTAAAAAGGCAGAACGGAAATCCAATCCCATTCCTGACTTTTCGTAGAGCCAACCATAAAAAGGCGGAATCAATGCGCCACCGACTATACCCATGACCATGATCGCTGAACCCACATTCGTGAAACGCCCCAAATCCTTAATTCCTAGGGGAAAAATAGCGGGCCACATAACAGCATTAGTAAAACCCAGTGCTGCTAAGCAAGTTACAGCAGCTTTATCTCCTACGAAATATGAAGCAAATGTCAAAACAATACCCATAATTGCGGATACAAAAAGCCAAGTCTCTTGTTTTACATATTTAGGAATTAAAAGAATACTCACACCATAGCCTAAAAGCAAGCCCACTAAACCAAATGTCGTAAAATATTTGGCATCATCGCCAAAGAATCCTAAATTTTTACCATAAACAGTAATTAAATCTCCTGCCATAACCTCTGCGCCTACGTAGAAGAAAATTGCGAATGCACCCAACCAAACGTGGGTAAATTGGAAAATACTTGTTTTGTTTTTAGATAAAGCTGTATCCCCCGTTTCATCCTCACCGGCTTGATCTTTAATATCGGGCAATGATGACCGTTGAATAACAAAAGCCACAATTAATAAGACAATTGCCAAACTAACATAAGGCATGACAACCCGATTGGCTAAATCACTCAATAATTGTGCTTTTACTGAGGGGTCAATGGCTTCTTTTATCTGTTTTTCAATAATATCCGCATTTTTTAAAAGTACAGAACCAAATAATAAATTGGCAATAATTCCCGCAACTTTATTACAGATGCCCATGATACTGATACGTTGTGCAGCGGATTCTATGGGGCCTAAAACACTGACGTATGGATTACTCGCTGTTTGCAACAAGGCTAAGCCCATGCCCATCACGAATAAACCCGTTAAAAACATTTCATAACTTCGTGCTGATGCTGCGGGAACAAAAACAAGGGCGCCTATAGCCATGACAACTAAGCCTAATGACATACCCTTTTTAGTCCCCAATTTCTGTAAAATCCATGACGAAGGAAGTGGCAAAAAGAAATAAGCGGCAAAAAAAGCAGTTGCTACATAAAAGGCTTGTTGGTCAGTCAGTTCGCACGAGTTTTTTAAGAAAGGAATCAATATACTATTGAGCCATGTAACGAAGCCGAAGGTGGCAAATAAAACCCCAATAATGGTAAGTTGGTAGAGATAATTGCTTGAAGTTGATTTGGTGGTGTTCATAATTTGATTTTACAATGATTAGAGAATGTTTAAAATTGGCTTACAAAATAAGAATTTTATCGTAATTAAAAAAATATTCATCGCCCAAGCTGACTAATATAAAGCCTGCGCCATTTTTTTCACAGGCTTTATTAATCATTTCAGTGGCAATTTTAATATTTTCTGTATCCAGATTACTGAATAATTCATCTAAAAATAGCATTTCGAAGGGTTGGCAAAGGGCGCGGATGATGGCAACTCTTTGACGTTGGCCATAAGAGAGGGTTTCCGCTTTTTGATTCAAATAAGGGGTGATTCCTAATTGTTCAGCCATCAATTCTACCTCTGATACTGAGGGGGTGTTGGATAAATCCCTTTTTAATAAAATATTTTCCTTCGCCGTCAAATTTAGAAAAAGTCTTAAATCTTGGAATACAATGGAGAGCTTTTTTTGCCGAACAGTCGCCCAATCGTCATAATTGAGCGATTTTATATCTTTTCCATCCAATTTTATAGAGCCTTCGTAGTCGTTTCGCAATCCATAGATGAGGTGCAATAGGGTAGATTTGCCTTTTCCCGACGGCGCTTTCACTAAATATTTTTTACCTTTTTCAAACACCCCCTCAGTATTAAACACTTCCGAACTCGCTGAAATGCCGTTTTCAATCAATGGAAAAGGTTTTACATATTTTAATTCAATCATTATTTTCTATTGCCTTTTTTCAAGAAATTTCAAAGATTTTAATTTTGAACAAACATACTAAAAAACATTAAAAAAGCACAACCAAAGTAAAACTCTGATTGTGCTTTTTATATCTCTCTCACCGCTCTAAGCTGTGATACGGATTAAATTAAATGCTTTCCTTGGCATCCGTTTCTTTCGTTTCTTTCGTTTCTTCCTTCATTTTAGCTTTATTCTCCTTATTTTTCAAGTACATTTTATTGACCGTTTTCATCAATGATCTTAGGCTGTTTTCATTGGCATCTTTCATTTTAAAGACGCCTTCACCTGATTTACTGCCAATCATCATTTTCATCTCAGTGAATTCAGGATCTTTTACATCTTCTGAAAACATCAATAATTTATTGAAATTGGCGTACATGCCAAAGATGTTTTTATTTAAAACGTCTTTTATATCACTGTTGACGGAGCCTTTTCCATTCAAGCTGCTGATAGTTGCATTGTCGCCAACGAAGAGAACGTCATCTACGAATTGAATTTTGCTTTCATCCACGTACGTTTTAGCCATATTTTCAGCAAATTCTGCAAAACGGTAGGTATTATCGCTTTCTTTTAAAATGACTTCTTCTTTCACTAATACATCTAAAAGTTTTTGAACCGAAGGCTTATCGCTCACTTTAAAACCCATCATGCCTGACCATTTATCCTCTTTATCGGTAGGTGAAGCCGCGATGACCATGTCGCCATCAAGGGCTTTACAGAGGTCATCGATGGAGAAATTATAAGTGCCTTCACCCATTTTAGTAGCCATGCGGAATTGCGGATTGGCGTTGATAATTTCCTTCAAACCTTTCATATCTAAGCCCATAGTGAGCACAAAACCCAAGTTTTGACCATTTAAATACTTAGAAAAGTCAGTTTTGACGTTATTTTTAAATAAAAGCCCCCAATCCTTTGAGATGTCTTTATTGATTTTGAAATCAGATTTCGAGACGATTTGACCTTTTTCAAAATCGGAATAGCCCGTAATATAATTGCCTTTCAATGCCTTTGGGTCAATATTCATGGCACCTGCCGCAGCCTTTGCTTGAATATTATCGGCGTATTTATCAAAAGAAACAAAAGTATACACATCATGGCTCGAACCCATCAATGACCGCATATTTTCATTTTGAGCGATGGATTCTTCTGATTTAATTTTGAAATATTTCAAAAAGGAATCCCCCTCAGTAGATGAGCCTAAAACGGCCATTTTTTCGTTCCAAGCCACCAATCCATCATTGCTGTAATTGATTTTATAACCATTTTCGTCGGTGACTTCAC
>JANPHO010000126.1:0-4468 GCA_031424515.1 Saprospiraceae bacterium | reverse complement strand
GTTTTTATGCTTGAAGCCACGCCTGATTTCACTCAAAAAGAGCATATACTGAGGGGGTACCTCAACGACAAAACGAAACCCATAAAAGGCATCTTTTTGACCCACGCGCACATTGGGCATTATACGGGGCTGATGTATTTGGGTCGAGAAGCCATTGGCGCAAAGGAAACGGCTGTTTATGCCATGCCCAAAATGAAAAGCTTTTTAGAAAACAATGGGCCTTGGAGTCAATTAGTGAGTTTGAAAAACATCAAAATCATGCCTCTGGTGGCGGACTCTAACGTTTTAATAACAAAAAACATAAGTGTAAAGCCCATAGTGGTACCGCATCGCGACGAGTTTTCTGAAACGGTGGGTTTTGTTATTTCAAGTAAAAATAAGCGGATTTTGTTTATTCCTGACATTAATAAATGGTCGAAATGGGAGCGCAATATTATTGACGAAGTTGGTAGGGTAGAGGTGGCTTTGCTGGATGCTACTTTTTATAAAAACGGTGAAATCCCCAACCGCAGCATGAGTGAAATCCCACACCCTTTTATTGAAGAAACGATGGATTTATTTAAAAATACGGCGGATAAATCTAAAATCAAGTTCATTCATTTCAATCATACCAACCCCATTTTGAGGCAAAGCAAAGAACGCCAAGACCTTTTAAAGCAAGGTTTTGGCGTGTGTACTGAGGGGGAGGTGATTGGCTTGTAAAATTACGGCTTCAGATAATTTTTACTCGCATCGTCCAGTATCAAAACCCAATCTTGACCGTAGCCTTGCGTGGGTGGTGTGAATATTTGTTGCCCTTTATTGTTAAAAGTAGCAATGTCTTTAATTGCGCCGTTGCGAGGGTCATACCAATAAGCGACGACTTTTTCACCCGATATTTTACCCATATTCACGGCAAAGGCTTTGCCTTTGGTGCTATAAATAAAAGCATAATCATTACCTCTTGTCGCTTGCACCCGTTCATAAACGCTTTGGATTTGACTACCCAAGTGCTCGGGGTCGGCGGCATCAGTAACGAGGGTTTGGTCGGGCACACGGTCGAGCATGGGGCGCGATTCAATCAACTTGCGCAAGTATTTCATCTGCCCTGCGGCGGGTAAATTAATAGCTTCTTGCCACGGAATGTTTGCTCCATTGATGCCTTTACGTTGCGGTGTGTAAAATTGCCAAACATCATGGCAGCCATAAGTATTGCCAAATGCGCCCGCAAAAACATCCCAATAAGCATAAATGCGCACATCATAAGCATTGGATAAACCCAATTCATTTTTATTAAAACAGACTGGGTGGTCTTCATAAAGCGGCTCACCATCAATAGTGGGCTTGACGGGCGAGCGATTATAAGCGACTTGAATGCGGTCGTAAAGGGGATTTTCTCTGCAATGCCCCGTTTGAAACATATTAAAATCGAACCAATCGTCATTGTGGAACCATTTGCCAGAGCCGGCATCCGCCATGTCATTGGGTTGCGGGTGCGCAGTTATGAGGGCGTTTTCAGAACCACCTACCCCCTCAGTAATTCCCGCTGCCATTGCTCGCCAGACCGCCACATCTTGTTCGTTGCGCGGATTGCGGTCACCCATGAGCACCCAAATGATGTTTTTACGGTCTTTGTAGCGATTGCCCAACCATTTTCCGTAAATGAGGGCATTATTAGGGTTAAAAATCTCGGGTCCATCGCCCCAGCGATCCTTGAAAAGTTTATCGCCCCAAGTGGGTAGGAAAGCAATGTACAAACCCAAGTCCGCCGCTTTATCAATAATCCAATCAACGTGCTGAAAATAGGCTTCACGAGGTTTGGTGGGGTCAAGGTTATCAAGCGGGACTTCCCAGTAAGGATTAGGGTCTTTTAAGCCTTGCAATTCTGCTAAAGCCACGGCTTGGATAACAGTAAAACCCTTTTCAGCCCTATTTTTCAAATATTTTTCTGCCTCTTGACGGTTGAGTCGGTGAAAAAGTTCCCATGCTGTGTCGCCCAACCAATAAAAAGGTTTACCGTTTTCATGCACTAAAAACCGCTTATTGTCGGATACTTTTAATTGCCCATTTAAAACGGTATTCGGGAAAGGTTGCGCAAAGGTTTTAATTAAAAAGGAAAGGATTAAAAGGGAGAATGTATATTTCTTCATAGTTTGGTTGTTTAGAATATAGTCTTTTTCAAATGATTCCAAATATAGATATTTAATGTAAAAAGACCATTTATCGGGCGTTTTAATTTTAAGTGGAAGTAAAACTTAAAACGGATGAACCTCAATGACCCCCTCAGTATCAAAGCAGTTGGAAGAAACTCTGCACCCGTTTGGACAATTGCGCATAGCTTTTAGGTTTATTTTTTAACTTTAACTTTTTAAAACCTAAAGTGATTATCAATGAAATACTCTTTTTTACTCCTGACTCTTTTCTTGTGTACCCAAGTGTTTTCGCAGACTTCAATAGTGAAACGCCCCATTAACCCCACGGATGTCTTTCGGCTTTCGACGGTAGCGGATCCCAAAATATCGCCCGATGGGAATTGGGTATCGTATGTGTTATCGAGCGTGGATTCAGCGAAGAACAAGCGCAATGCTGATGTCTGGATGATGAGTTGGGACGGGCAACAGTCCATTCAACTCACGAATAGTCCCGATGGCGAGTCGCAAGCGCGCTGGAGTCCCGATGGCAAATACCTCTCTTTTGTGTCCGCCCGAAACGGTGCCACCAATAGCCAGATTTGGTTGATGGATAGGCGAGGCGGCGAAGGCAAACAACTCACCACTTTGAAAGGCGATTTGAGGGATTATGCTTGGTCGCCCGATGGCAAGCAAATCGTTTTAGCTATTAAAACGCCTGAAAATGCGGATACTGCTAAAAACAAGCTGCCCAAACCGATTGTGATGGACAGATACCATTTCAAGCAAGATGTTGACGGTTATTTGGAGTCGTATCCCGTTCATTTGTACTTGTTTGATGTGGCAACTAAAAAGTTGGACACGCTCACGCAAGGCATATACGACGAAACATCGCCCACGTGGTCGCCCGATGGCAAGCAAATTGCCTTTGTGAGCAACCGCACGCCCGAGCCTGATAAAAATGTGAATACCGATATATGGGTGATGGAGGCTAAAAAGAACGCTGCCATGAAGCAACTGACCACTTGGGAAGGCTCTGACTCTTCGCCTTTGTGGAGCCCCGATGGGCAGCAGATTGCTTACATGCGGTCGAGTGTACCTAAATATGATATGTATGCGCATTCGGTTCTCTGTGTGGTGGGCAAAGAGGGTGGTGAGCCAATGCTCGTATCTGCGGCTTTGGATCGCCCCGTGGGTACTGCGCGTTGGACAAAAGATGGTCAGTCCATTGCGGTCATCGTCACAGATGACCGTCAGAGATACGTTGCTCAGTTTTCGTTAAAAACGAAGCAAATGACGAAGGTGGCCGATGGCAAACGCACTTTTGGGGCTTTGGAATATCATCCCAACGGCTCTTGGGTATCGCTTGTTAGTGAGCCACAACTGCCTGCTGAATTATTCGCCATTGAAAACGGTACCACTCGCCGCTTAACCAAGCACCAAGAGGACTTTTTAGCGCCTTTGGAATTGGCGAGTGTGGAGGGTTTTACGTCTAAAAGCAAAGACGGTACGCAAGTCTCTAATCTGCTTTTTAAACCTTCGAAAGCCGTTGCCAATCAAAAGCTGCCGACTATCTTTTTCATTCACGGCGGACCCACGGCACAAGATGAATGGGGCTTTGATATGAGTCGTCAGATATTGGCGCAAGCGGGTTATGCTGTGGTGGGTGTCAATTATCGGGGCAGCAATGGCAGAGGTTATGAGTATTGTAAAGCTATTTCGGGCGATTGGGGCAATAAAGAAGTCATAGATATATTGGGTGCTGCCGATTACATGGTTCAAAATGGCATTGCCGACCCCGATAAAATGGGCATTGGTGGCTGGAGTTACGGCGGCATTTTAACCAATTACACCATCGCTACTGATACGCGTTTCAAAGCCGCTGCAAGTGGCGCGGGTGTGTCACTCGTGATGTCCTTGTACGGTGTGGATCAATATATTTTACAATACGACAACGAATTGGGCGCGCCGTGGAAGAACTTGGATAAATACCTCAAACTCTCGTATCCGTTCTTGCAGATTGAAAAGATAAAGACGCCGACTATGTTTATGGTCGGTGAAAAGGATTTCAACGTACCCGCCGTGGGCAGCGAGCAAATGTATCAAGGATTGCGTACCACGGGCGTGCCTACGCAGTTGATTGTGTATCCAGGTCAGTTTCATGGTTTGTCCTTACCCAATTTTCAAAAAGACCGCTTTGATAGGTATATCGCTTGGTTTGATAAATATCTTAAAAAGTAAATGGGATATTGAGGTATTGGGATATTGGGATATTGGGATATTGGGATATTGGGATATTGGGATATTGAGGTATTAGGATATTAAGATATTATTTTGTTCCCCAATATCCCAATATCCCA
>JANPHO010000125.1:0-6689 GCA_031424515.1 Saprospiraceae bacterium | reverse complement strand
TCCGCTTTTTTGTGGCGATTATTCCAAAGTTTTGATGTAATCCAAAGCTCATTTCTGGTGACCTCTTTATTATCCATGGCATCTGAAATCGCTTGTCCAATTTCGTTTTCATTGCCATAAATAAAGGCGCAATCAAAATGAAGATAACCGATTTCGATGGCTTTTCTGACAGTTTGATAAATCTCACCTTTGGCTGATTTCCAAGTGCCTAAGCCCAACATGGGCATTTTATCATTATTACTAAACTGAAGGTATTTCATAAATTTTTGCTATTTTACATATTTCTGCCAGTTGTGTTGTTCTTTAAATCCCAACACTTCACGGATTTTACGATTTGAAAACAAGGCTTCATGCTCGCCCATTTCACGGATAATGGGCACATTTGTGAAGAACTTTTCAGACAATTCTTTTGTGGGCATAATGGCACCGTTGTGGTCGTTGCCCGCATTGAAAACCTGATAGCCCAGACCGTCGTGTTTCAAACATAAATCCACAATTTGCCCCAAATCACGGGCATCAATATAACAGAAGGCATTTCTACGGCGCACTTCTGGGTGCGTAAAATAATGTGGAAACAATTCCGCGTATTCGTGCGGTTCAACCACATTGCCGATACGCAGGGCATAAATATCAAAACCAGACCGTCGCTGAAAACTCCGTGCTGTTTTTTCATTGACGACCTTCGATAAACCGTAACTATCCATCGGGTCAACGTCATAATCTTCTTCCAAAGGCAAGACTTTAGGGTCGGTTTCTCCATCTGAAAAACAAATACCATAAGTAGTTTCCGACGAAGCAATAATAATTTTTTTAATACCTAATTTAACGGCGGCTTCAATGACATTATATGTTCCTACGGTATTGACCCGAAACGTTTCATTATCAGGCTTAATTAAAATTCTGGGTACGGCGGCAAAATGGACAACCGAATCAAATTTTGGTACGCCATTACCGAGTTCCAATTCATCTAAGCCTGCATATGAACTCATGGCATTGAACATTTGCCCAGAATCCGTAATATCTGCTATCAGATTGTCAACCCCTGGATGCTCCAAAGGCTTCAAATCTACATTCAAAACTCTATGTCCTTGTTCAAGCAGGTAGGGGATGACGTGCTTACCCGCTTTTCCCGTTCCTCCAGTAAATAATATGCGCATTTTAGTCATGTTTATGCCAATTTTATGGCTATTTTACTGATATATTTTTCTTTGTAAGTCATTTTACCCAAAACACATCTTCATAAAAATATACAAAACCGAAGGACACAACAAGCAACCCAAACCTGTGTAAAATGTCGCCGTCAATGCGCCATAAGGTACTAATTTGGGGTCTGTTGCTGCCAAACCTGCCATAACTCCTGCATTTGTGCCGATAATACCACCAAAAATCATAGCGGTATGGGGATTGTTTAGCCCAATATATTTGGCAACAAGGGGCGTTCCAATCGCTACTATTGTCGCTTTGACCACGCCAATTGCAATGCTCAATGCGATGAGTTCCGAACTTGCCCCCACTGCCGCACCCGTCACAGGTCCAACGATATAGGTACAAGCCCCTGCACCAATTGTCGTCATACTTTTCGCATCGGTGTAACCAAAAACGTATGCAATGCCTGCGCCAGCAAAAAACGTGAGGATAACGCCTAAAAAAAGCGACACCAAACCCACAATACCCGATTGCCTCATCACGACAAAACTTGCGCCCAAAGCCGTTGAAATAATGGCAAAATCACGCAACATCGCGCCGCCCATGAGCGAAAAACCCGAGAAGATTTTAATGTCGGCAATGCCGTTTTTGCCACCCGTTGTTACGCCGCCGATGTATGCCATGAAAAGTCCAAAAACGATAGCAATAGCCGCACCAGGGACTTTCTTTTTAAAGGCATTTATGGACAAAAAATTGGCGGCATACATAATCGCTCCTGTGACCAAAAAGGCAACGACTAAACCGTTTTTTGCTAAAAAATTAGTGATTGTTTCCATGATCATGCCCCCCCTCAGTATTTTTAGGTTTAAAAAAACGTGAGAGCATCGGAATCATGGCAAAGGCAATAGCCGTTGGGATAATGCCCGCTAAAATGGCTAAAAGCCCGCCCGAAATGGCTGCTGCAACGTTTTGGGTTGCTGCCATTGCTACGATAATGGGTATGTACATTTGATTCCAAAAGCTAATACCTGACTCCGTTTCGGGTTTCATAAACCCGCGCTTGGATAGCCAATCGCTCAACAAAATGAGCATCAGCATGGCAAAACCCACGCCACCAACATTGGCATCAATGCCCAGCAATTTGCCCAAATTTTCGCCAAATAACTGCCCGACGATGTAGCACACGGCTAATAAAGCAACACCATAAATTGTCATTTTTCGTCTTGTTTTTTTTTAAAAAAGCTTTTTCACATCATTTTTTGTTACCTTACCCATCGCGTTGCGCGGCAATTCGGAGGTCAGTTTGTATTTACGCGGCGTTTTGTAAGCGGGCATTTGCGTCCGCATCCACCTATTCAGCTCGCTTAAATCTGTATTACCATTTTGAGGAACAACGGCGGCAACAACCAATTCACCCCATTCATCGTCGTCAATGCCGACTACAGAACAGTCCGCTACGGCAGGGTGTGTGCGGAGAACTTCTTCAATTTCCAAAGCGGAAATTTTATAACCGCCTGATTTGATAATGTCCACCGAGTTTCTGCCCAAAATCCGATACCCCCCCTCAGTATCCACCGTTGCCACATCACCCGTTTTGAACCAACCGTCTTTGGTGAAAGACTCGGCGGTTGCTTCGGGTTTGCGCCAATATTCGTTGAAAACGGTTGCGCCTTTTATTTGTATCTCGCCGATTTCTGTCGGTGCAATTTCATTGTCTTGTTCGTCTGCCAAACGCGCTTGAACGCCTGGAAGTGGATAGCCGACGTGTCCTGCATACCGTTTGCCTTGATACGGATTGCTCAAACCCATGCCGATTTCAGTCATACCATATCGTTCTAAAAGGGTGTGTTGGCTTATTTTTTCCCATTTGTGCATCACCGAAACGGGCAAAGCAGCAGAGCCAGACACCATAAAACGGAAACGCGACATGATGTCGGTTAATTCTTTTTGTTCTCCAATCGGCAAATTTTCCCAATGGGCAATGAGTTTGAAATAAATGGTTGGCACTGCCATAAACACGTTGATTTTGCCTTTTTTGAAGGTATCAAACAGGTCTTTGGCAGAAAACGACGGTAAAAATTCGCAACACGCACCTGCCCAAAGCGAACAACTGACGATATTGACGATACCGTGAACGTGGTGCAAAGGCAAAATATTGATTGTATAATCCACCGATGTCCATTCCCAAGCCTTGATGAGCGATGAAATTTGGGCATTCAAATTGGCATGTGTGGTGACAACGCCTTTTGGTAAATTCGTCGTGCCGCTTGTGTAGAGAATCATCGCACGGCGACTTTCATTTATGGCGGGTAAAACATCCCCCTCAGTATATTTCGGATTTCGGATTTCGGATTTCGGAGATGTTGTGCCTAAATCATCTTTGCCTAAGATGATTAAACGGATGTTTTTTTCTTCTGCAAGTGGTTTTAATAAATCCAAATATTCGGGCGAAACAACGAGTATGGTTGCCTCTGAATTTTCAATGGTATAACGCAATGACGGCAGCGGATAGGTCAAACACAAAGGCACAATAATACCACCCGCTTGCCAAATACCCCATTGCACACGGACATAATCGAAGCCAGGTGTGACCATAAAAGCCACGCGTATTTCGTTTAAATCGGCTGTTCCATCGAGCAAAAGACGGGCGAAATTACCCGAAGCGAATAGTAACTCTTTGTAGGTAAACGACTGATTATCGGCTATAATAGCCGTTTTTTTAAGGTTTTTTTGCGCTTGTTTAACGATTTTGAGCATATATTTCTACTTTTTAAAAAGGCCGTAATAATACGAATAAAGGGTTAAAATACACATTTTAACTTCTATTTTAGTATATTTATGCAAGCTAATAAAGCCTTTTAATAAAATACTCTTCATATTGATTGTCTATTAATTGGTTATCAAAACTTCAATTCCCTTTGACAATAAATAAAGAACGTTTTAACAGTTCATCAATTCCGTATGCGGCAGAAAATGTCTCAATAATTTAATCGATTTTTCATATCTTCACTCTCCTCAGTATTTCACGTCTAAAATATGCTATATTTGGCTTCATTCTTAACAATTAAGTTCTAATAATTAACCAAAACTAAAATGAGACTTACTCTTTTATTTGTCCTTTTAAGCATCCATATCTTCGCTCAAAAATCCTCTTCCCTACCCCGCAGTACACCTGAAGCGGAAGGCGTTTCATCCGAAGGTATCATCAATTTTATCGATGCTGTTTCAAAAAGTAAGCATGAACTGCATAGTTTGATGATTGTTCGCCACGGAAAGGTCATTACTGAGGGGTGGTGGAATCCTTACCGCAATGATTTAAGACATACCATGTACTCGTGTAGTAAAAGTTTTACCGCCACGGCAGTGGGCTTTGCGGTTACTGAAAAAAGACTCACGGTCAATGATAAAGTTATTTCATTTTTCCCCAATGATTTGCCCGATAGCATCAGCCCCAATCTGGCAGAATTGCGGGTAAAAGATTTATTGAGTATGTCCGTCGGGCAAGCTATTGACGCTACTGGTCCCGTGGTGGTCAACGAGGATTGGGTGAAAACGTTTTTCAAAGTACCGATTACACATCAACCGGGGACAAAATTTTTATATAATTCAGCCGCCACTTACATGCTTTCGGCGATTGTTCAAAAAGTAACGGGCGAAAAAGTGATTGACTATCTAAAACCCCGCTTATTCAATCCTTTGGGTATTGAGGGCATGGATTGGGAAGTGAGCCCACAAGGCATCAACACGGGCGGTTGGGGATTGCGCGTTAAAACCGAAGATATGGCAAAATTTGGTCAATTGTTTCTCCAAAAAGGCACTTGGCAAGGCAAACAAATTATACCCTCCTCGTGGGTAGAAGAAGCTTCAACTATGAAAATCATGCAGGATCCCTCGGCTTCGCAAAGTAAAAAGGATTCGAGTGATTGGCTGCAAGGCTATTGCTACCAAATGTGGCGCAGCCGTAATAATTCGTATCGAGGTGATGGTGCCATGGGGCAATTTATCGTTGTATTGCCCGAACAAGATGCCGTAATAATCGCGACGTCCGAAACACCTGATATGCAAGGCGAGTTCAACCTTATTTGGCAACACCTCTACCCTGCTTTTAAAAGTAAAAAACTGCCTACAAATGCGCAATCATTGGCTAATTTAAAAGCTAAAACAAGTGATTTAGCCCTTCCTTTACCCGAAAAAGGCGTAACTTCTACTCTTGAAAATACTATTTCAGCTAAAACGTTTTGCATCATTTCAAATGATAAGACGCTTGAAAATATGGCTTTTGAGTTCAAAAATGGCTCGTGCCTTTTAACTTTAAAAACGGATTCGGCGACACATCAGCTCTCATTTGGCTCGGGTAAATGGGATTTGGGTGAAACGACCAAATATGGACCCTATCTGGTAACCAGAGCGAAGTCCAATCGAGTCGGTTTACCCATTTTTAAAGTGGCTGGAAGCTATATATGGAAAGATGAAAAAACCTTAGAATTAAGCCTTCGCTATATCGAAAGCCCACACACTGAAACCATTATTTGTCAATTTGATGGCGATTTTGTTTCAGTGGATTTTAAAAATATGTTCAATACCAATGAAAAAAGAGCGATTTCTAAGGGCGTTTTAAGTAAAAACCGAAGCAATCCACCCCGTTTGATTATTCGGGGCGATGATATGGGGTTTTCACATTCTGCCAATGAAGCACTCATAAAATGCTACAATGAAGGAATTGAAACGTCTATTGAAGTCATTGTACCCTCGCCGTGGTTTCCCGAAACGATTAAGTTATTGGAGGAAAATAAAGGGATTGATGTCGGTCTTCACTTTGCAATTACGAGCGAGTGGGACAATATCAAATGGCGTCCTTTGACGGATTGCCCAAGTCTCAAAAACCCAGACGGCTATTTTTATCAAATGCTTTATCCCAATAGCCATTATCCCAAACAAGCTGTGATGGATAATGCTTGGAAATTAGCGGATATTGAAAAGGAGATGCGGGCACAAATCGAAATGGCGAAGAAATATATACCCCGCTTGAGCCACGTTTCGGGGCATATGAATAGCCTCGCATTTGCGCCCGAAGTCAAAGCCTTAGCAGAAAAAATAGGGAAAGAATACAATTTGCCAATGGTGGATGCAGACTCACAAAATGGCATATCCTACATAGGTTTTGATTTTAAAAATAAAACGACCGAGGAGCGAATTGAGGGCTTTATCAAGATGCTGGATAGGTTAGAAGATGGAAAAACCTACGTTTTTGTTGAACATCCTGGCATTGATAATGATGAATTAAGAGCGATTTATCATATCGGCTATGAGGATGTTGCGAAAGGGCGGCAAGATATTACCACCATTTTCACAAGTGAAAAAGTCAAAGCGGCTATCATTCAAAAAGGCGTAAAATTGGTAAGTTATCAAGAAGCCTTGAAGAAATAAAGACTTCGAACTGGCAATTTTGGATTGATGAGATACCCCTCAGTATTTTATCAATCCAAAGCTCTTTTTAGTATATTTTTGCATACTCCATTTTAAATAGTAAAACTGCTCCCCTA
>JANPHO010000124.1:0-5492 GCA_031424515.1 Saprospiraceae bacterium | reverse complement strand
ATCCGTAGCGGCTACTCGCCCAATGGTTTCCAATATTCTTAAAAAAGCGGGGTCTTCACCTATGATATGGCTGAAATCATATTGCAAATCGAGTTTTTTACGGCTCAATACTGAGGGGGTAGGCGGCAATCCTTTAGTATGTTGTTTTTCATTTAAATTTAAAACAGTGCGGATAGACTGCATTAAATGCTCATTTTGCCACGGTTTATTGATAAAATCGGATGCGCCGAGTTTCATCCCTTTTACTGCCAAATCAATAGACGCCCAACCTGTAATGAGGATAACGGGTAGGGTAGGGTTCTTTTTTTTTATTGTATTTAAAAGTTTTAAACCATCTTCTCCTGTCGTTTCGTTGGAGAAATTCATATCTAAAAGTACCAAATTGACCTCATTTTGGCGTAAAAAATCCATAGCTTCAGTCGGTGTGGATACAGATGAAGTTGGGATGCCTTCTTTTTTCAATAAAAGAGAAATAGAGG
This sequence comes from Saprospiraceae bacterium, assembly GCA_031424515.1. Taxonomy (GTDB): domain Bacteria; phylum Bacteroidota; class Bacteroidia; order Chitinophagales; family Saprospiraceae; genus JAAFJT01. The sequence goes on along the minus strand of JANPHO010000124.1, from coordinate 5,013 downwards.
TTCTGATGGCAATATCGTCGTCAATAATGAGTATCATATCAGTTTTTAATTAAAAACTCTACACGTCTGTTAAGTGCCCGCTCTTCCTCCGTTTTTGGAATGGCAATAAAGGGCTGATTTCCTCCAAACCCTTGAAAAGTGATGCGATTTTCAGAAATACCTTTATTTATTAAATAATCTGCCACGCCTTTTGCTCGATTAATGGACAATTCCATATTTTTTTCAGCATCGCCCATGACATCGGTATGTCCATTGAGTTCTATTTTAGCTTTCACATTTTTTTTAAGAAAATCAGCCACTTTATCTAAACGCTCGAGGGAATTATCAGTCATTTTATTGACGCTTCTGACAAAAAAGACTTGTTTAATGTCTAAATTTTTATCCATTTTATCAAAAGCTGAAACTGGATTGGCCGGTTTGATTTTTATAACGGGCTTTACTGTAGGACTTGCAACTTTGGGTTTTGCGGGCGGCGTAGTTTTTATGGGCGTAGGACTTTTTGAAGCAATAATGGGTGGTTTGGGTAACTGAGGAATCGTTTGAGGCTGATAAAAAAAGGTGTTGGGCACGGGTTTGAAATTTTTATATGAAAAGGTTTTGGCATCCTGCACTTGACTCGGTAATTGCCACAAAACCTTAATTTCACCTTCACGCATGGCATTGAAATACTCAACTTTTATAGTATAGGTTTTATTGGCTTCAAGGTTAATGCTGTTTGAAAAATCGCCCATATCATGCAATCCCCACGCATTTATCAAAGGCACATCATTGACCCATAGACGAATGCCATCGTCCATTTTTGCCGAAAAAAGGTATTTTCCCGTTTCGGGAGCGAGTAGTTTACCCGTCCATCGCACGGAGTAATAAGAATCATCAACCACACCTTTCTGTGGCCCATCCTCACCCCAATAAAAGTCAATTTTGGCATCTACCCGAGTCAGCACTTTTTGCTCAAAATTAGTCCCGTTGTAATATTCTCCAATAAGCCCATCTTGTGCTGAAAGCATGGCTGCAAGGCAAATTAAAAAGGTAGTCAGAATTTTTTTCATAGCAGTGAAATTGAAATAGTGTAATATTGGCTGATTTTTAAAAGCAATCAGCGCTTTGAATAATTAGATAGATGTTTTGAAAAAAGGTTTCAATCAACGTGCGTATTTATCGTAATCATCGATGGAAAAAGCGGCTAAATACGTCTGTTCATTGATGGTTTTGTTTTCATTTGAATCATAATCCACCACAATTTTCCAAATGCCGCCGATTTTTCTCATAAAAACATGAAATTTGCCATAGTCCTTCCATGTTTCTTTACCATTAGAATCAAAGCTTTTTAATTCATAAATACCGCGTTCGGAAGCTGTTTTACCATTGGAAAACCGTTCAATAAAGCGAAAAGAAATCTCCATTTTGCGCCCCTCTTTTTTCATATCTGAAAACCAAGTTCCCGCATTTTCAAAGTAATCTTTATAGCTTGGTAAAGTTTTACCATTGCCTTCTGCTCGGATAAAATCTTCGCTTTGAAGGCTTTTATACTTTTCGATATTCAAAGTGCCGTACGCTTCAATGAAGGGCAACCAAATATCTTTATTGATTTCTTTTAAAAAATCCGTATTGGTCTGGGCTTTCGCCGACATAGAAATCAGCAAAAAGAGAAAAAATAAAGTCTTTTTCATGGTGTTTTATTTAAAAAAAACATTCAATTCAACTATTTTTCATACCATTTTTTTACAACCCCTGAGCCTTTTTTACCTTGTGGTGTATAATCTTTATTTTGATTGGGCGCGTCAACTCTCAAATCAGGAAACCATTTCCATAAAAAACCACCTGCCCACCACGGCTCTTTCCAAAAAACGGTGAAAAGGGCATCTAAAGCATTGGCTTGCGAATCTTCATTGATAGCCATATTACGGCGTTTTTTCTCCATTTCCCATGACATGTATGCGCAACTATCAATGGGCATATAGCCAAATTCGGTGAATAAAATCGGCTTTTTTTCTTTTTTATAAAACTCGCGCAGCTGGTCAAGATGCGGTTTCCAAGCAATTTCGAGCTCTGATACTGAGGGGGTCGCTTTTGGTATCAATGAAAAATAAGCATCTACGCCCACATAATCTAATTTATCCCAAAAAGTCACCAAATTGTATTCATCCCAATTGGCAGCATATACCAATTTTCCCTTATACTCCTTCCGAATATCCGCAATTAATTTGCGCCAAAATTGAGGTCTTTTTTGAACTGAAATCTTAAATTCAGTACCAATGCACACCAATTTTACATTCGTAGAATCGGCTATGTGGACAAAAGGCATCAAATACTTTTCATAGTCTTTTTCCCATTTTTCCCAATCTTCATTATTGTTAAAATCCAACCCCCCTGGCCAACTTCCGCCGACAAAAACCTGTGGTTTGAGCATCACATTTAAGCCCGCTCGATGTGCTGAATCAATCGTCGTGATGACGCCTTCGTATAGTTCGCCCCAATGCTGCCGCCCTCTACCTTCGTAGCGCACACTTGGTTCGCCTTGTCTTGTAAAACCATAGGGAATCACGGCAATCCACTCTGCGTTGACCGATTTTACCTCCATCATCGGGGCATTTTTAAACGGTTCGCGGGGGGCAACAAAGCTCAAACCTTTTATTTTGGTGCTTGTAACCATTCGATTGGTTACATTTTGGCAATTAGAATGAATCATGATTGCCCAAAAAGCAAGGCAGAAAAGCGTCTTATTTTTCATAAAAGGAGGATTTAAATGCATATTTTACTCATCATGCAAAGCCACCGCAGGATGAATCGCCGCTGCTTGTCGGCTCGGAAGCCAAGAACACAGCAAAACGAGCCCATAAACTGCTGCCACAGCTAAAATGATTCCCCAAATATACACACTCGTAACCACATCAAAGACATTTAATATCGGAAATTGTACCGCAAAGAACACACCTAAAGCGATGGCAAAGGTGGCTAAAACGGACATCTCGCCCACAAACTGAAATGAAATATCTCTGCCAGTAGCGCCCATTGCCCGTCTGATACCAATTTCACCGCGCCTACGATTGATATTTTGAAATAAAACACCAAACAAACCGAAAGTGACATTGATGATTAAAAAACCACACACGATGAAACCTATAGTCAGAGGCACTATATAAATTTCGTTGCATCCTGCTTTCATATCGTTCATGTGCAAAATTTCAATATTCCAATTTTTACCTAATTGCCTTAAAGATTTGGCAAATTCCGCCTCAAATTCCGCCGATACTGAGGGGGTAGTTTTTACAAGAAATGATGATTTTGTACCATGAAAAGGCGTGATAATACAATTTTCAGGCGACTGAAAATCACTATTGTGCTTAAAATGGGGGATGATGCCTACAACTTTTTCTTTTTTACCTTCGGCTTTTTCATCAATCAATTTGCCAATGGCATTTTCATTTCCAAATAACTCTTCTTTAAGCATTTGGGAAATGATAACGGGCGTTTCAAGTTGAATAGAATCTGTATTCTTGAACCACGTTCCTTCTGATAATTCAACCCCCAATACTGAGGGGTAGGCTTCGTCTGCATCCAAAGTGGCGATATTCAAGTTTTTCCCATTTCTACCAAACCCTCGGTTATTGTGGGTGTTACCGTAAGGAAATACCCCTGCCCCAAAGGAATAGGATTCGATTTCTTTAAAATTTTTGAGTTTTTGCTCAATCAATATGCCATTTTGCTTATTAAGGCTGTCATCAAACGAGTTGTAATTCACATAAACAGCCCATACATTATCCGTTTTTATGCCTGAAGGTTGCACATAATTTTTATAGGAATAAACGGACAAGCTACAGACCGCAAAAAGAATTATAAAAGCAACAAACACTTCAAGCATAATCAAGAAGTTGGTTTTGCGCCTTTTCCATATCATTTTAAAAAGATGATTTATCATTGTGATTATTGATTATTAATTATTGATTATTGAGCGAAGCGAAATCTCGAGTAATTATTGAGGTTTGAAATTCATCAAATAGCATTAAGAAATTAGTTTTTTAATGCATCAACAACCGATAATTTTGACATTCGCCAAGCTGGATAAACGCCTGACATAAGTCCAAAAACCAAGCATAAAAGGAAGGCTACAAAAACTACTGTCCAATTAATGCTTAAATTCAAATTGGGTAGGGGACCTATACCGCGTCGATTGATATAAAAAATGACCAAGACCGATAAAACAATGGCGATGACGCCACCAATAATTGTCAAAATCACATTTTCAATAATAAACTGAAGGGTCAAAGTGCCTGCCGACGCGCCAAATGCTTTTCGAATACCAATTTCTGAGGCTCGCTCCATAATGCGGCTAATATTGACATTGATGAGATTTAGAGCCGGTAAAAGCATAAAAAGGAAAGCAAAAAGAGATAAAAGTATAAAGAATGTCGTTTTACCGCTATCGTTACCTTCACCAGTTACATTGCTCGTAAAACTTTCAGCATACGTTTCAGCATTGGCAACCAGTGAGTCGGGTTCAAAGCCATTACCCGTACTATTGAAACTCCCTAATTTCTTTTTGGCAACATCTTTATCATTTTGTAAAGGTATTTTAGGGAGCATTTCCAAAAAATCTTGACGAATTTTTGGCATATCCGTTGGGTGACGAGCCAATATTATTGCGTAATAACGCCCCGCTAATTCACCTTCTGCTTGAGGACTTTTGTCAGCAGTGTAAGGCAAATAAATGTCGGAACCCACATAGACTTGGGTAATAGGGCAGTTTTTTACCACCCCTACGATATGGAATACTTCATCATCAATTTCTAAAGATTTACCAACTACAGGGATGTCTTTGCCAAAATATTGGTCACGTACCAAATCGGTGATTACAACGGAATTATCGTTCCCCTTGATAGTTTCAGACGTAAATCCCCGGCCTTCTAAGAAAGCGAACTGCGTAATATCCCAAAATTCAGCGTCAGTATATTTAATAAAAACCTTTGCCTTTTGCTTATTGAGGTAAACATTTAGAGGATTGGGGCCAGAAGT
>JANPHO010000123.1:0-2753 GCA_031424515.1 Saprospiraceae bacterium | reverse complement strand
CATCGCTAACTATATTTTTTATGGTTGGTTGAGTACAAAATTCCTCATTATTATTGCCCTTATATCATGTATCAGCCTTTTTGGAGCGGGTATTATTGATAGTACAGAACGTAAATTAGAGCGTAAAATAGCCCTTTGGATGAGTTGTCTTTTCATAGGAGGTCTATTAGGAGTGATGAAATACTTCAATTTTTTTATGAATTCCATACATGATGTCGTGTATATGTTTGGAATAAAATGGCAGGTACAGAATCTGAAATGGTTGATGCCTGTGGGATTGAGTTATTATGTGTTTTCAAGTATTGGTTATGTGATTGATGTGTATCGTGGCAAAGTGAAAGCGGCAACGGATGTAGTGGCGTATTTAGCATATTTGAGCTTTTTCCCGCACGTTTTATCGGGACCTATAGCGCAGGCAACTCATTTATTGCCACAATTTAATCAAAAAAGAACCATCAACTGGAAAACCACCGAAGATGGAATCATGCAATTTACTTGGGGTTTATTTAAAAAAGTAGTGATAGCAGATGCTATGGTCAAAAATGTGGCTTATATTTTTGCTCATTATCAAGACCATACAGGGAGTGTGCTTTTGATAGGTGCTGTGCTGTATAGTTTCCAAGTTTATGCAGATTTTTCAGGATATTCCGATATGGCGTGCGGAGTGGCACGAGTTTTGGGTTTCGATATTATCCAAAACTTCAACCTACCGTTTTTCTCCCGAGACATTGGCGAGTTTTGGCGACGTTGGCACATTTCACTATCGAAATGGCTAACAAGCTATATTTATATTCCTTTAGGTGGAAAATCCCCTAAAGCTTTCATTTACATAAGAAATATACTGCTCACGTTTACATTCAGCGGATTGTGGCATGGAGCGAATTGGACTTACGTAACGTGGGGTTTTTTAAATGGTTTGTATTTTGTGCCTGCTATACTGAGGGGGGGCTTTAAAAAGCATGAAACGCCTGTAGCACACAATAAATGGCTTCCAAATTTGAAAGAATTTTCTCAAATACTTTCAACGTTTGCGTTAGTGACATTTTCACGTATTTTTTTCCGTTCACCAGATATGGCTGCGGCTTTTGGATATTTAAAAAGTATGTTTTCGATTACTCTTTTTAGTAAGCCCAATTTCGGTGCAGCGAGTTTATTGTGGATACTGGGTTTAGTAGTTTTTGAATGGATAAATCGCAATAAAAGATATGCTTTAGAGCCAATTTCTACGCAACCAATTTGGGTGCGATATCCACAATTTGCGGCAGTAGCAACTTTTATAGTAGTGGCAATGAGCGTTAACCCAGGGACTGAATATATTTATTTTAAGTTTTAAAAAGTATAAAATACTACTATTCAATTTATTATATATATTAAAATATTTTTAACCATTTAAAGTTAGCATATTAATGAAAGTCAAACAAATTTTACAATTATCAATTCTTACAATTGCACTTACACCTACTTTACAGTCATGTTTTGATCTTAAAGCAGAATCTTCCTCAAATTCATCATCTTCTAAAGAAACCTTAAAAAGCTCTTCAGAAAAAGAAGAAGCATTAAAAACATACGGCGAAGTGCCTCGTGAAGAAATCATGCAAGACGCTGCATTATGGGATGAAATGAAAAGCCGCTACAAACAAAACCTCACAACTTTAAACGATAAAATAAAGGCTACTGGTGGTAAATTAGTAGTCATGTATATCACTCCAGAAACTGGTAACAGCTTAACACCAACTCAAAGAGAAGGAAGACCTTTCATAAAATCAAGTTGTGAAGAATTAGGTGTTGAATTTGTGGATTTAACTAAAAATGTTTCTAAAAAAGACCCTACAGAAGTAACTCACATGCCGATTGATGGTCACTGGTCAAAAATGGGGGCTCAAATCATTGCTGATGATATAACTCCAGTGATTGAAGCCAATGCCGCTCATCGTTCAACTGCAACTTATACTGAGCGTCCAACTTTATTTGGTGACCAAAAAGCCAATCAAGATGAAGTATTGGATGGTGGTAAAAATTTACCTTATCGCCTTCAAACGAATAGCCAAGGCTTACGCATGGATTTTGATTTGACTTTCCCAAAATCAAAACAACGCATTCTTTTCATCGGTGATTCAGGGTTCTTTTTCCCATTTTTGGATAATAAAGATATTGTTTCTAACTTGCTTCAAGCAAAATATACCGATAAAGAGTTTGTAAATGCGTGCAATTGGGGCTATTCAATAGATGACTATATCACTCTTTTTGAAGAGAGGGCAAAATTCACTGAGCCTGATGTTGTAATGCTTCAAACAAGTGGAACGGATATTTTAGATATGTATTTCTCTCATCGCAACAGATTCAGCCGTGGTACTCAAGCTGTACAACCGTCTACTACTGAGAAAGCATATTATGATAGCAAGTTCAAAAAATAAGATATAAATAGCATTTTCGCTATTTTTTGAAGCTGTTTCTAAAGCATTGACTTTGGAAACAGCTTTTTTAATGCTTAAAAAGCATAGTTTTACTGAGGGGGTATGTTTTCAAATAATAAATCAATATCTAAAATAAAAGTCGTTGAGCGAATTTAAAATCATATCGGTATTGCTTTTATTAACTTTCCAATCTTTTATTTTGAAACCATACATAAAAGTTAATAAGCCACGAATTCATAGGATTACACTAATTGCACGAATTTAGATGTTGACAGAATTATTGCGAATGACACTAAAATTGCCCTTAAGGGCAATTTATTCGTGAAATTAGTTAAAATT
>JANPHO010000122.1:0-21855 GCA_031424515.1 Saprospiraceae bacterium | reverse complement strand
GTATTGGCATCAGGTGTCATTTCGCATTTAGAACGTCCTTATGATTGGATTGAAAATTTTAAAAAAATAAATTCGCTCTATATAGTTCTGGATAGGGTTCCTTTTATTAATATTGGGAGAGATTTGATAACGGTGCAAACTGTTTTTAAATCCATTTACGAAGGCAGTTATCCTTGTTGGTTTTTTAATGAGGAATCATTTATTCAATCATTTTATCCTTATAATGTCCAAGCTGAGTTTACGCCTTATGATGATGTCGTGTGGGTAAATGGGTGTAAAAATCATTGGAAAGGGTTAATTTTGACTAAAAATGCCCCTGATACTGAGGGGGTAAATAATTGATTAGCAGATTATTACACATTATTATATAGTTTATTTTTAGAACGAACATTACATAATATCATTAGCTAAAACTAACACCCTTACATACAGTCATGATGCGTTTTTGTACCCTTTTTGATAAGAATTACTTATCGCGAGGCTTGGCTTTATACGAATCTCTTTCAAAGAATTCTTCTGAATTTCATCTATACATATTGTGTTTGGATGAGTTCACTCTCACATATTTGACGGATCAACGTTTGAAAAATGTTGAACTTATTCCTCTTTCAGCGCTTGAACAAAGTGATAAGGATCTGGCTTTTTGTAAAAACAATCGCTCAAAAGTGGAATATTATTTCACAATCAGTCCTTGTTTGCCGCTTTATTTGTTGAATAAATATCCTGATTTACCTTATATCTGTTCTATAGATGCTGATTTGTACTTTTATGATGATCCTTTTAAAATATTGAAAAAATTCGGAGACTATTCGATTCTGATTACCTCGCACCATTTTTCACCTGATTTGGGCAGTCAGTGGCATGAAACAGGTATTTACAATGTCAGTTTTCAGGCTTTCAGAAATGATACAATCGGTAAAAACTGCTTAGTAAACTGGCGTAAACAATGCATAAATTGGTGTTTTAACCATCATGATGCGCTCTACGACCGTTTTGCAGATCAAAAATATCTTGAAAGTTGGCCTTCAACTTATGGTGAAAATCTGATGATTTTAGAAACCCCCGATGTCAATTTGGCTCTGTGGAATGTCAATCAATATCAATTGAGCAGTAGGGATAATCGCATTTATTCCAACGATTTGCCCCTTGTTTTTTACCATTTTTCAAACGTTAAAATAGTCCATAAATACTTGATTCAATCTGGTTTTTATTGGGCAAGCACCAAGGCAAAACCGGTTTTGCTCAACAAAATTTACCTACCTTATATCCGCAAATTAATCAAATACAATAAGCAAGTATTTGGTACGAACTCTGACATTCTTTTTGAAAATGAAGAGAGAAAACCGTTTGCTTTGGTTCGGCGGGCTATGCGGGATAGGGGCTTGCTTTTTACCATTAATCCACTAAATATCATTTTTTACTTCAATTTTTCGTTGATAAATGATATTTATGAATCCACTTTGTATCGATTTGCGCAACTGAAGTTTCGTGATATGGCGCGTAAAGGGGTACTTACTTACGTGAAGAATAAGAAGTAAATGTTGATTCTCACTTTTTAAAGCTCCAGCCCAATACCGTCAAAGTACCAAAGCCTAAGGCATTGAGAGAGCCATGCACGGCTTGCATATTGGGAATGCTCAACCAGTCAATGACAATAAAATGCCTTAAAGCGTAGCCCAATGCTAAGGTCATGCCCAAAGTGAGGCATATTCCACCCGTTATCCACATCCATTTGACCGTACCTTTTTCAGCATACCCCCCGACTCCGAGTACTCGGGGGGGGCAGGCTCTCAGTATAACAGCACACCCGACACTAAAAGCGGCTAATGCCATCCACACGCTGGCAAATGTTTCAATGATAATAGGGAGACCTAATTGCGTAGTGGTAATGCCGATAGCTGTTAAAACAACGCCTGCTAAAATAGCTCTACTACAGTTTTTAAATAAAATATCCTTCGGGTTTTCATTTAAAAATAAAGCTAAAGTAAGTGTTAAGGCAAAACCTGCATAGTGAAAGTGCGCTCCTGTCAGTAGCACTATCCACGGTGAAAAGTTCCACGGTTGAAAATTTAAACGGTCAAAAACGCACCAAATGGCGGCATTGGTCAGAAAACCCCAAGCCGCCAAAGTGGTAATATATGATATTTTAAAGTCGAATTTTAATATTTTAATGGTGATAAAAGCGCACCATAAAGTATATGGTAAAGCCAATAAACCCGCAATTATACCTTGTTTTAAAGCAAAACTAATGCCTAATAAAATGGCGGATGTGAGGTGGATTAGATATATAAAATGAGTAGTAAAATGCTTATTAAATTCAACTGACCGTCTCATGAGTTGTTGAAAACCAACGGGTACGAGAATTAATGCAGCAATAAGTATCATGGACACCGCCCAAGAAGGATGAGTAGGTTGCGAAGATATAAGTACTGAAACGATGGCAATAATGGCGATTTTGAGCCAGATACTGAGGGGGTGCATGGGCTCGATAATCCAATTAAGCGGGTTGGGCGCATTTTTCATGGACGATATTTTTCATATTTTGAAAAGAGTGTTTTACAAATTTGCGTTGGTGATACCGAGCAATCGGAAATGCTAACCGCGCCATCCAATATCGAGGGCGTGAAAACGCTAATATTTCGTAAAAAACTTGTCCTGTTTCATCCATGCGCACTTGAAAGAGCTCTTCACCACTTTCCGCATGGTGTTCGAGAGTACCATACGCAAATCCGAACCGATGTGGTTCATTAACGGTGAAAACGATGCGGGCACAATTGAGCCACCAAATGCCCCATACACGAGCGCACATCACCACGATGCGCCCAACTTCTAACGGCGTATCCCGAGCGTAAATATCCGCCCAACCACCCGGGAACATCTGCCAGTTGCTAATCGCTTCGCATGCCGTTTCAAAAATGGCTTCGCCTTCGCCTATTAAAGTTGAATTATTGTCATATCGAAAACCATGAGGGGTTTTCTCTCTTATCGTCAAGGATGCATCCGGTGTGCGTGGATAACTAAAAGGTTTATCATTTTGCTCGATTATAAGGTTATCGAGTTGCTGTTTATTTGGGTGATGAAGTTGAAAAAGCATGATAATTAGGTTTAGAATGTGTATAACAAAGGTATTTGTGGAAAACTATCGGCAATAATGTGGACAAGTGTTCTCTTTGAACCTCTCAAGTTAAAAACAGTATTTTTATTTCAAAAGTTTCAATAAATATTGAAAATTTGAAATTAATTTACCATATTTATGAAAAATGTACTTTGTTCAATAACAAACGACCCGTTATAATCGTTACGATAATGCACATTAACAAAACATTAAGGCAGAATTAACGGTATTTTTATCAAAAAAACTTTCAAATCCACTATTTTTCCTTTTACTTTACATGGAAATTTTTATCATAATTGCAATTAATGTAATTTATTGATAATCAATATCCTATCCACTAATTTTAATTTTACGCCTTATGAAAAGAAATGTCATATTGATTGCCATAGCTGCCTCTGTAATTAGTTCAGTACTTACTGTTCTGGCGATTCGTTACATATCGCCTGTTCCTGAATTGGTGATTAGGGACAGTAACAATGCTAAATATGCAAGTTTGACTGATTATAACCTTAGTGGAAGACTTCAAAGGTCATTTCTTTCGTCAGCGCCAACGAATTTTACTGCGGCTGCTGAGGCAATTACAACTTCCGTGGTCAATATTAAGGCAGTGACCAATGGCAGCTCCGATAATATTTGGAATGATGGCGTTGTGGGTGCGTCGACAGGCTCAGGCGTTATTATTTCTAATGATGGATATATTGTTACGAACAACCATGTGGTGGCAGAAGCTACAGATATACAAGTGACATTGGATGACAAAAGAGAATTTAGTGCAAAGGTGATAGGTACTGACCCTTCCACTGATTTAGCAGTTTTGAAAATTGAGGCTCAGCGATTGATACCAGTACACATGGGTAACTCGGATAGTATTCGAGTCGGTGAGTGGGTTTTAGCGGTGGGGAATCCTTTTAATTTAGAATCCACAGTTACAGCGGGCATCGTTTCGGCAAAGGGTAGAAGCATTAATATTTTGGAAGAAGAATATTCCATTGAGTCTTTTATTCAAACGGATGCAGCAGTGAATCCGGGCAATTCGGGTGGTGCATTGGTGAATACAAATGGTGAATTAGTGGGTATTAATACAGCTATTATCACCAAATCTGGAAGATATGAAGGCTATTCTTTCGCCATTCCTGTAAATTTGGCTACAAAAGTCATCAGGGATTTAATCAATTACAAAGTTGTTCAAAGAGGTTTTCTGGGGGTTGAAATCAATGATTTATCAACTTCTTCGGCGCGTTCAGCGGGTTATCCATCAATGAATGGCGTGATTGTGGTAAAAGTGAATGATAAAAGTGCGGCGGATGATGCAGGTATCAAGCAAAGTGATGTTATTATCAGCATTGATAATATGAAAGTTAAAAATAAAGCGGAATTATTGGAGCAAGTGGGTCGTAAGAAACCGGGTGACGTTGTGAAAATAGAATATGTGCGCGGGGGAAAAACGGCGAGTACTTTGGTGACTTTAAAAAACAAAAATTTTACAACTGCTTTACTTTCTCCTGATAAATTTGATGGCAGCTTGGATGCTTTTAAGAAAATTGGTATTTCTGACTTACGCCCACTCTCGCCTCAAGAAAGTCGTAAATTGGGTGTAAAAGGTATGAAAGTTATCTCTATTGAAAAAGGCAGCAGGATAGATAGAACGAATATGGAAATCGGCTTCGTTATCACGCATATCAACGATAAAAAAATAGAAAACGTTGACCAAGCCATGAAACTCATTTCCACAATGAATGGGAAAGTAGTTTTGGAAGGTGTTTATGAGGATTTTCCTGAATCGTATTATTATACTTTTGTGAAATAAGATAGGCGACAGGATAAAGGCGACAGGCGACAGTATCCTACTTACTTTCGCCTGTCGCCTAAAACTTATAAACTTAAAATTTTACCCCCAAGTTTACCAAACCCACCGACAACTTTACCCGTCATATTGGCTACGAATTTGTATTGCTCATATTTTCGATGAAATTTAGGGACTAAATCAATGTATTTATTGATATAAGGCTTCTTTGACACTCTCAAACCAAGCATAAGCCCTTCGCCTGTATTCAAATTACTGACCCAATTACCACTTTCGCCGACGATTTTAGTAATAGAAGGGTCATTCTGTTTTTGAAATTTTTCAATGTATTTCACCCCTTTTACTGGGTTCACAAATTGCATTCCTTGATCCATCAAAACGGCATATTGCGTCAATAAAATATCCATTTTTTCTTCTGAAGGGACGTTGCTTTGTGCTGCTCGGTTGATTTCCGTTTGGTGCGCCCTCAACCAAGCATTTTGCTTAGCAGAGGCACAGCTTGTCAAGGAAATAAGGGCATAAAAACTGAATAGGATGAATAATCTGTTTCGCATATTTTAATTTTTATTCGACGTTTTCGTAAATATCGCTCACTTTTATTTCACAATCTAATATTTTAAGCGTGCTTTCATCGGTATCTAAAGTTGTGTGAAGCCATTCTTCGGCGTTCTCAGTTCTGTTTAAAACAATGATATATTTTTCTTTTTGAGAAATGATAATGTATTGTTTTAGCGAAGGCAGTTTTTTATAACACCGCCATTTATTAACGAAATCATCTTCCATTGTAGTATCCGATGAAACCTCTATCAATACTGAGGGGTTCAGCAAAGCCACCATTTTTTCTTTATATTGATAAAGCTCTTTTTCACCACAAACAATTGTCATATCAGGATAAAATATGCGGTCTTTCCCTTCATAATTAGGAATAAATAGCATTCTATCACTACCAAAACCTTCGCAAGCTTTTCCTCTTAAACAATTACCTAATTCTCTATTTAAATTCCATAAAATACGGGCATGGTTAATGGAAGTGTAAGCCATTGCTTGAATATAACCACCATTATACTCATGTCGCGTTTCTGAAACAAGCTCCATTTCAAAGTATTCTTCAAGGGTCATAGGAGCGAGGTTTCCCATTTCCACATCAGGCTGTATTTGAGATTTTGATGACATTTAATACTTATTTTGCCTTAAAATTAAAGGCTTTTTAAATAAAAATCCAATATTTTAAATACTCATCAACTCCTTTGCATTTTCCAAAGCACTGGCACTTGGCGGATTTTGGCTCAACATGACCGCAATTGACCGCATACGCTCCTCTGTACTGAGGGGTCTGACGCTCGTGATGGTTCTGTCCTCTTTATGCGTTTTATAGACAAAATAATGTTTTTCCGCTTTGGCAGCTACTTGTGGTGAATGCGTAATCACCACCACTTGATGGTGTTTAGAGAGTTTATGTAAAATATTGCCCATTTTTAGCGCCACATCACCCGATACGCCCGAATCAATTTCATCAAAAATCAAAGTGGGCAGCGGTATCGCGGCAGCTACAAGCGACTTGGTACACAGTGCCAAACGGCTCAGCTCACCACCCGAAGCCACATCTTTTATCGGCATCATCCGAGAGCCTTTATTGGCGGCAAAAAGGAATTGCACATCGTCAGCGCCGTTGATGGTCAGCTCTTGTAAATCAGTGATTTGTACCTGTAATCGAGCATTTTCCATGCTCAATTGATGCAACATTTCATGTACTTGCGATTCAAACTGAGGAGTGACAAATTTCCGTTTGGTGGATAATTCGTTGGCCAATTGTCGCAATTCAGTCTCTTGTTCTATGAGAGATTGCTCCAATTTGGCTATGTCTTCTGAAAGGTCGCCAAAGGCATTGAGTTGAGTTTGCAAGTCATTCTGAATTTCAATAAGCTGCTCTACTGTGGCGACACCATGTTTTTTCTGCAATTTATAGATTACATCCAAGCGGGTTTGGATGTCGGCAATGCGTTCTGGGTCGTATTCAGTATCCTCTGAAATGGCTTCAAGTTCGCCACCAATATCCTCCAACTCATAAAGCAGGCTTTCAATGCGCTCATAAAGCTTGTATACTGAGGGGGCATATCTTTTAACCTGTGAAATGCTCAAACTGACACTTTTTAACTGGCTCACTATCGCATTTTCATCTTCTGAAACGGCTCTGAAAGCAGCTGCTAAATTGCGTTTGATGGTTTCGGCATTTTGTAGGCGTTGTTGTTCTTCTTCGATGCGCTCTTGTTCTCCTTCAATGAGTTCCGCTTTATTAAATTCGCCGAGTTGAAAATTTAAAAACTCAATTTCACGTGCCGAGCGTTCGCTTTTTTCTTTTAAATCTTTTAAAATGCGTTTATCACTTTGAAAAGATTTGAACTTTTCACGATAAATACTGAGGGGGTGCTTATTATCCGCCAAAGCATCTACCATTTGAAGTTGAAATGAGGCATCGTGGATATCGAGGGTATCAAATTGCTGGTGTAAATCCACTAATTTCGATGAAAAATCCCGTAACTGATTCAAATTAACGGGTGTGTCATTGATAAAAGAGCGGGTTTTACCTTGTGGCGTGAGTTCCCTGCGGACAACTGAGTTATCGTCATAATCAATTTCATTATCTTCAAAAAAGGCTTTTAAATCATAGTTTTTAACGTCAAAATAGCCTTCAATGACACATTTTTCTGCTTGATTATAAAGCACTTTTGTATCCGTTCGGTTGCCCAATATCATACCCAACGCACCGAGCAAAATGGATTTACCCGCACCCGTTTCACCCGTTATGATGGTCAGGGTATCAGCAAATTCTATTTCCAGACTTTCAATAATAGCGTAATTTCTTATTAACAGCTTCTGAATCATATTCAATGGCATTTAAGGCATATTTCAAAATCGAACAATGCCTTTTTAAAAATTGCTGCAAACTTAATACAATTGTTGTTTTTATAGCTTGTTTTAAAACAATTATTTTGATTTAAAGTAGCTTGGAACTCCATTTTCGCAATAAAACATTCAAATATTTGCGGAACTGGAGTTCCGCGCTACTTTAAAAGCCGATTGTTCCTTTCTTTTTACCATTCAATTCTTGACGAATAGCTGCCATACGGATAGCCGTAACAGCCGCTTCCACGCCTTTATTTCCGTATTGTCCTCCTGCACGGTCGAGTGCTTGTTGCTCATCGTTAGGGGTCAAAATTCCGAAAATGAATGCTTTATTGGTGGCAATGGAGAGGTTTTGAAGAGCATTGGCTACGGACATATTGATGTATTCATTGTGCTGTGTCTCGCCTTTTATCACACAACCGATGCAAATAACCGCATCTACTGAGGGGTACTTCCCCGCAAGCATCCGAGCCGCCGAGGGCAATTCAAAAGTGCCGGGTACTTGTAAAATATGAATATTATCCGCTTTGGCTTCATGTTTTAGAAGCGTTTCGTAGCAACCTTCATAGAGGGCGTGCGTGATGTGAGCGTTCCAATCCGCTACCACGATGCCGAAAGTCATATCTTCTGCCGAAGGGATATTGGAATCATCATAAGATGAGAGATTTTTTAATGCGCTTGCCATATCTTTTTTTTGCAAAGATAATTTTTGGGAACGACAAATTGTGAATGTGCTTCAACGCAAAATTTATTTCATATAAACTTGTTGCCTAAATTATTACATTGTCCACGTTTAGTAGGAATATTTATGATGTTTTTTAGTGTTAATTTCTCAATATTTAAAATAACGAATAGGCTTTATTTTTATGCATAAACGCTTTTCAAAAACGTAAGTAAAATAGAGAAGTAAATCCTTTATCAATTTTCACAAAACCCCATAAAAAAATAGGATATTTTAAAAGAAATACCTATCTTTGCGCCGCTTTTAGGTGCTTATCAATAGCTTATTAATGAAAAATTAAATTTGGTTACTAAGTTAATTTTTTGGGTAAGTGAAACTTTTGCAGTGTTTTTACGGAAACAAATATACCTGTTTGAAATTTCTACAAAACAATCCACTTGTCACATCTACAAGCACCCCTTGATGCTTTCAGCTTCATCAAGCTAAAAGCATGACAGTACAGGAGTCATTTCAAGTGACTTTTTGGCTTTAAAAAGTCTTTTATTGGGCTTTTATCTAAACTATTTGAGGGTTTTTACATTTTAATTCAGATTATTTTTTTATTTCAATCATATCTAGAAAATCATGGCAACGAATTTAAAATACACGAGAAATATCGGTATCGCCGCTCATATTGATGCGGGTAAAACGACTACTACCGAGCGTGTTCTTTACTATACGGGTATGTCTCACAAAATTGGTGAGGTGCACGATGGAGCAGCTACTATGGATCACATGGAGCAAGAGCAAGAGCGTGGTATCACTATCACATCTGCGGCTACTAAAACTAAGTGGATTTGGAACGGCGAAGAGTATCCAATGAATATCATTGATACTCCGGGTCACGTTGACTTTACGGTTGAGGTGAATCGCTCATTGCGCGTTTTGGATGGTTTAGTTTTCTTGTTTTCAGCAGTAGATGGTGTTGAGCCTCAATCTGAAACCAACTGGCGTTTGGCTGATGGCTACCGCGTACCGCGTATTGCTTTCATCAATAAAATGGACAGAGCTGGTTCTGACTTCTTCGCTTGCGTGAAAGATATGAAAGCGAAATTAGGTGCTAATGCTATTCCTCTTCAAGTGCCAATTGGTAACGAAGAGAAATTCATGGGCGTTGTTGACCTTGTTATGAACAAAGCCATTGTTTGGAATGAGCATGACCAAGGGATGACTTTCAAAGAAATTCCAATCCCTGCTGATTTGGTTGACCTTGTTATTGAAACTCGTGCTCAATTGATTGAAGAAGTGGCTGGTTATGATGATAACTTAATGGAGAAATTCTTTGATGATCCAGAGTCTATCACTGTTTCAGAATTACAAGCGGCAATCCGTGCAGCTGTTATCGATATGAAAATGACGCCAGTAATGTGCGGGTCAGCTTTCAAAAATAAAGGTGTCCAAGCGTGTTTGGATGCAGTTTGTGCTTATTTGCCATCTCCATTGGATGTGGATGCAATCAAAGGTACAAACCCAAATACAGATGCAATCGAAACACGTCAACCTTCAGTGACTGAGCCATTCTCTGCTTTGGCATTCAAAATTGTTGCTGATAAGTTCGTGGGTCGTTTGATATTTATGCGTGTTTATTCAGGTCGTTTGGATGCAGGATCTTACGTTTTGAATACGCGTACAGGTAAGAAAGAACGTGTATCTCGTATTTTCCAAATGCACGCTAATAAGCAAAATCCTATTGATTCAGTTGAAGCAGGTGATATTGCGGCAGTAGTGGGTATTTCCGATATCCGTACGGGTGATACATTCTGTGCATTGGATCGTCCAATCGTATTGGAATCAATGAATTTCCCTGAACCAGTTATCTCTCTTGCTGTTGAGCCTAAAACTCAAAAGGATATGGATAAAATGGGAATGGCATTGAACAAACTTTCTGACGAGGATCCTACTTTCCGAGTTAAGTATGACGAAAACACCAACCAAACTATCATTAGCGGTATGGGTGAGTTACACTTAGAGATTTTGGTGGATCGTATGCGTCGTGAGTATGGTGTAGAATGTAACCAGGGTGAGCCGATGGTTAACTACAAAGAGGCATTAACTCAATCATTCACTCACCGTGAGAAGTTGAAAAAACAATCAGGTGGTTCTGGTTTATATGCCGATATGGAATTCACATTGGGACCTGCAGATGAGGATTTCTTAGAAAGCGAAGATTACAAATCTGGCAAGAAGAAGCTTCAATTCGAGTGGGCTATTGTGGGTGGTGCAATTGATAAAAACTATATCAAGCCTATCACAGACGGTTTCACAGCGATGATGAACAATGGTATCTTAGCTGGTTATAACATCGAAGCGATGAAAGTAAGAGTAACAGACGGTGGTATGCACGCAGTGGACTCGAAGCCAATCGCCTTCGAATTATGTGCTAAGGAAGGTTTCAGAGAAGCTGCTCCTAAGTGTAAGCCAATTATCCAAGAGCCTATTATGAAATTGGAGGTAATTACTCCAGAAGAATATGTGGGTGGTGTTATTGGTGACTTGAACCGTCGTCGTGGTTTGCCAAAAGGTCAAGAAACACGTTTAGGGGGTGCAGTGGCTATTCAAGCTGAAGTGCCATTGTCTCAAATGTTTGGTTATGTAACACACTTACGTACTATTACATCTGGTCGTGCATCTTCTACAATGGAATTCTCGCACTATCAAGAAGCTCCAGCGGGTATCGCTAAGGAGGTGATTGAAAAGGCTAAAGGTCTTGTAAAAGCGTAAAATACTGAGGGGGTAACTCTTTAGTTTTTGATAAAATAAATGCCGCTTCCTTCGGGGGGCGGCATTTTGTTTTTTAATGGGAAAGCATTAAATTTGTATTTTAAGATTTTAAAAAAACATAAAATGGCTACATCAACAGTTCAAGAAACCGCTGCACCATATTTGGCTCAGTCACAAGCCGAAGAGACTCAGTACATCTCCTTTGAAATGTTCGAACAGAAGTATTTGACTCGTGACGATGGTTTCAAATACGAATGGAATAATGGAATTGTTGAAAAATCCCCCGCTATGAGAACAGAAGAACTATTTATTATTGAACATTTAATGGACTTATTTTATCAACTCAAGAAAAAAGTTGGCGGCGTGCTAACTTCAGAAATTGAGCAATGGATTTTGCCCACTAAATACCGCATACCTGACCTTGCTTATTTTACCAAAGACCAAATTAAAAAGGGCAAAGAAGGGCAACGGCCCGTTTCAGAATTTATGATTGAAATTATTTCTGAATACGACCAAATGAACATCATTCAGAAAAAAATAGCGGAGTATTTTGAAGCAAAAGTTAAAGTGGTTTGGTTAATTTTACCGCAATACAATATGGTTTATGTTTATACATCTCCAACTGAAGTCAAAATATGCGCCGATGACACGCTTTGTAGTGCGGAATCCGTCATTGAAGGATTTTCCATTAAAGCCAATGATTTATTTAAAATTGATTGAATCCATTAAAATATAAACCATATAATTCTCAGCATTTTTGATTTTTTCACGCTCAAAATCTCTTGTAAAATGGCATTTTTCAAGTAATTTATGCGATGGAAAATTATCCACTCTCGGAAAAGCAATAATGTTTTTCAGTTTTAAAAAATCAAAACCTAACTTAATTACATTCTTTAATGCCTCTTGCATAATGCCTTTTCCTTGAAAATGAGGCAATAATTCATATCCAATTTCTGCCTCATCCTTTTCAGCGTCTAAGTTCCAATAGCAGATAGTACCAATCAACGCTCCGTTATCTTTTAACGTAATTGCCCAATATAAGCCTTCGTTGGAAGCCACCAAATTTTCTATTTTTTGGATAAAAGAAGCGGCTTCATCCGTCGAAATACTGAGGGGTCTATCCAAATACGTATTGACTTCTGTATTTGAACGAATAGCATGAATGGCTTCAGTATCACTCATTTTAAGTCTTCTTAAAACCAAGCGAGCTGTTTCAATATCAGGATAAGTGTGAAAAAATGATGTTTTTAGCATTGGTTTCAAGGCTATTTATATGTTTTAATAAAAACGTCAATTTGCTTGCTTGCTTCGGTTAAGGTTAAAATAACGGCTTCTTTCTCCGCTCTTTTTCCGACTTCATCTTCTGATTCGTCTTTTAATACTTTCGTATAATAATCCTTAGTGACAACTGTTGAAAAAGGCACTAATCCTGTGCGAATATCCATTAAAAAGACTTCGGTAGTAGCAAATGCTTTGGTTTCATCCTTTTTAAAAGCCTTAAATTTATAATAAATATCGCTTGTAGTAGAATAAACCAGTAACAAATCGGATAATAATCGTACACTTGTTTCACGCAGTTGGGTAATAGTTGGGTTTGAGCTCAACATCAAGGATGGAATGGGGTGTACGCTTTCCACGCGGCGGTTGTTTTTAAGCCCCGCTACTAAAGTATCAATATAGCTTTGTTGAGCTTTTACGAGGCTTTCATCAGCCCTATAATAGTTATATTTGCTATAAAATTGATTGTTCATGCCGAATTTAAAAACCGCCAAACGCAGTGTATCCGGTAAAACTAAACGTCCATCAAGCAGCTTTTGAATATCACTTTCCGATAAAGTTCGGTCTTTATCATTGAAAAGGGACTCTGTGATAGGTGTTCTGAAATTAGTAGATCGAGCCATTTTCATAGAACAACTGCTTATCAAAATAGGGCATAAAACAAGTAGGAAGAAGTATTTTTTCATAATGGAATGGTTTTAATGAAAATTATATTTAGCCTGTCATACAGATGCATATTGAGTTTTTTTTGGTGTGCTATTAAAAGCTCATTTTAGGTATTGATTTAGAATCATGTTCACACTAACGGAGAAAAGGCACCCCCTCAGTATAAACCAGTTTTTTTAATGAAATAAAGTATATTTTTAATGTTTTAGCTTGAAAACTGACTAAATTTGTATTTTTAACACTGCGAAAAACTTATAATCAACCATTTAAATAGAATATTGTGCAGGATACTTATCGTCATAAAGGATTGCGCCGACAACTCATGGAGGAATTAAGGGCTAAAGGCATCAAGGATGAGCAGGTTTTGGCAGCAATGAACACTTTACCTCGCCATTTTTTCTTGGATAAGGCATTCGAAGAATGGGCTTATGCGGATAAACCTTTTCCGATTGGGAATGAACAAACAATTTCGCAGCCATTTACAGTCGCCTACATGACAGCCTTATTAGAAGTTAAAAAAAATGATAGAATTTTGGAAATTGGGACAGGTTCGGGTTATCAAGCGGCGGTGTTGGCTTTGATGGGAGCGAGGGTATATACTGTTGAGAGACAAGAGGAATTGCATAGAAAGGCGAAAGAAATATTGAAAAAATTGGGTTTGAATACGGTTAAATGCT
The DNA here is from genome assembly GCA_031424515.1 of Saprospiraceae bacterium. GTDB lineage: Bacteria > Bacteroidota > Bacteroidia > Chitinophagales > Saprospiraceae > JAAFJT01. The sequence continues at coordinate 7,969 of JANPHO010000122.1, read as the reverse complement.
TTTTTAGTGATGGCACGGTGGGGCTTTCAGAGTTTGCACCTTATGATAAAATTATAGTCACGGCGGGCATCCCCTCAGTACCTGATAGCCTTCGGCAACAATTGACCTTTGGCGGCGTTATGGTGATACCTGTTGGTGGGGAAGATGGGCAACGGATGCAACGGATTGAGCGGAAAAGTGAAACCGAATTTGAGGTGAAAGAGTTTGAAAAGTTTCGATTTGTGCCATTTTTAAGTGGTGTCAATAAAAATAAAGAAGTTAAAAAGTAGATAGATTAAGAGTAGAGTTTTGAGAGAATGAAAGTAAAAAAAATAAGCGTTTAGAGTTTAAAGAGGAAAGCATCAAAGTTGAGATTTTAAACGTTAGTATGAAGTTGCTCTTTCAAAGGGCTATTTTTAAGAGTAAAAATACTGTTAAAAGGCTTAATTATGGACTTTTTAACATAAAATCATTTAAAAATCAAAGTCAAACAGAATTTTAATTCTCTAAATTCTCATTTTTTAATTATCTTTGCGCTCTTATGAAAAAAAGTGTTTTAATTTTAGCAATATTAAGCGTTATCAGTTTGATGACAACATCTTGTAAAAACGAGTTTGAAAAGATTCGTGCTAGTGGTGATGTCAATTTATTGATGAAAAAAGGCTTAGAGTATTACAGTAAAGGTGAGTACCAAAAAGCTCAAACCCTTTTTGAATTGGTGATGCCGAGTATCAAAGGTCGTCCTGAATTGGAAGATATTTCTTATAAATACTCTTACACGCATTATTATTTGCGCACTTACAAAACAGCGAGCTATTATTTCAAAAACTTCGCTACCACATTTGCAAATTCTCCTTTGCGTGAAGAGGGGGAATACATGGCAGCTTACTCGGAGTACAAGGAATCGCCTAATAAGCGTTTGGATCAAGAGAGTACAAAAAGTGCGATTGATGGTTTTCAATATTTTGTGAACAACTTTCCTGAGAGTAAGCGCGTAAAAGATTGCAACAAATTAATGGATGAGTTGCGTAAAAAGTTAGAAGTCAAAGCATTTGAAGAAGGGGAATTGTATTTCAAAATTCAAGAATACCAAGCTGCAATAACGGTTTTTGACAATCTTTTAAAAGATTTTCCTGAAACTGCTGAGGCAGAACAAATTCGTTTTTTGATACTAAAATCAGAGTTTTTGCTTGCTGAAAACTCGATTTATGAGAAACAATTAGAGCGTTTTAAGCTTGTAGTTGAAAAATATAGTGACTTTAATGATAAATTTCCTAAGAGTCGTTATAAAAAAGATGCAGAATTATATTTAAAAACTTCCAATAATAAAATCCAAGAATTGAGTCATGTCAGACATCAAATCCAAAGTGCAAAGTCTTGATCCTAACGTAACAGCTCGTGACGTAGTGGGTCTGGTAAAAGACACAAAGAATATTTATGAAACGTTGTGCGTAGTCACTAAACGTGCTAAACAATTATCAGTAGATTTGAAACATGAGTTGAATCAAAAGCTTCAAGAGTTTTCTTCTACAACAGATGCCATTGAGGAGATTCAAGAAAATAAAGAGCAAATAGAAATTTCAAAATTCTACGAACGCCTTCCGAATCCTTCTGTGATTGCATTGGATGAATTTCAAAAAAATGAAATTCACTTCCGTTATCCAGCTGAAGAAAAGAAGAAGAAATAATTTTTTAGTTGTTGGTTGAGGGTTGTTGGTTATTGGTTATCCGTTATTTAAAATAACGCACAGTAACCAATAACCGATAACTAATCCCGCAAAGCGGGATTTCGCTGCGCTCAATAATCAATAACCAAGAAGATGAAAGGAAAAAAGGTAATCCTTGCCATTACTGGCAGTATAGCAGCTTATAAAGCTGCTTTTTTGACAAGACTATTTGTCAAAGCGGGTGCAGAAGTACAAGTGTTAATGACCGATTCCGCAAAGCATTTTATTGCACCCCTTACGCTCTCCACATTATCCAAAAAGCCCGTTATTAACGAAATTATATCCGAAGAAAGTTGGAACAACCATGTTGAGTTGGGTCTATGGGCTGATGCTTTCCTTGTTGCGCCTTGCACCGCCACTACTCTCGCTAAACTTTCTACCGGTATGAGTGATAATATCGTTACTGCTACATATTTATCTGCTCGTTGTCCCGTTTTTGTAGCACCTGCTATGGATTTGGATATGTGGACACATCCAGCAACGGTAAGAAATCTCAATTTACTGAGGGGGGATGGTTGCCATTTGATTCCAGTGGGTCATGGCGAATTGGCGAGCGGTTTGGTTGGTGATGGGCGGATGGCGGAGCCCGAGGAGATACTTCAGTATTTGAATGCCTTTTTTAATAAAAAAGAAGATTTAAAAGGTAAAAAGATACTCGTAACGGCGGGACCCACATACGAAGCACTTGATCCTGTGCGTTTTATTGGCAATCGGTCAAGCGGTAAGATGGGTATTTCCATTGCGGAGGAGCTTGCTGACAGAGGTGCGGAGGTTGTACTGGTTTTGGGTCCTTCTAAAATTAAAGCTGAACATGTCAATATTCAAACGATTAAGGTGGAGTCTGCTCAGCAAATGTATGATGTTTCGATGGCTCATTTTCCTCAATGTGATGCAGCTATATTGTCGGCAGCAGTAGCAGATTATCGCCCAAAGCATGTCTCAGATATAAAAATCAAGAAGAAAGAAGGCGAAATGAGTATTGAATTAGAAAAGACGCCGGATATTGCGGCTGCCTTAGGTGCCCAAAAACAGGCACATCAAAAACTCATTGGTTTTGCTTTAGAGACTAATAACGAATTGGAAAATGCTGTTTCAAAATTGAAAAGGAAGAATTTGGATTTTATAGTTTTGAATTCTTTACGTGATGCGGGCGCAGGTTTTAGCCATGATACCAATAAAATAAGCATCATTTTTGATGCAAACACCGTAAAAGAATTTGAGCTTAAAGATAAAGATGATGTCGCTATTGATATTGTAGATGAACTGGTTAAGTTGTTTTAAAAAGGTCAACTTTCGTAAAAATACTGAGGGGTAGATCTTTTAATAAAATATTGATTCTGAATGAGTTATATTTTTATAAGAAGTAAAATTTTATATTTAATAAATTACGTCCACTTACTTAATTGAATAAAATGATGGTAAAACGCCTATTTTTTGTTGTGGTGACTGCTTTTTTAACAGTCTTTAATTTGAATGCTCAAGAGCTGAATTTTACTGTGAAAGTTGTCACTAACCCTGGGCAAGGTCGTATCGCTGACCCAAAGGTTTTTACAAGCCTTGAAGCAGCTTTAAAAGAATTAGTGAATAATACTAAATGGACGGATGATATATTTGAGCAAAATGAACGAATAACAGGCTCTATTCAGCTGACAATCAAATCAGAATTGAGTACAACACAGTTTACTGGAGAGTTGGCGATCCAAGCTTCGCGCCCTGTTTATGGTACGGATTACACAACCCCAATTTTTACACATCTGGATAGAGAGGTGCAATTTAGTTATGAACAATTTCAACCATTGCAGTTTGCTAAGAATACTTTTGGGGATAATTTAACGGCCTCCATTGCTTATTATGTCTATATAATGTTGGGAATGCATTACGATTCTTTTGCCCCTCAAGGTGGCGAGGCGTATCTTCAACTGGCTCAAGATATTTACAATACAGTACCATCTTCTGCAAAGGGTGAATGGCAAGGGAAAGAATTGGGTAATCGGAATAGATATTGGTTTGTTGAAAATTTGTTAAGCCCGCGTTTGAAGAACTTCCGTGGTGGATTGTATGAATATCACCGTTTGGGTCTGGATGTTGCGTCCATAGACGTTAATAGATGTAAAGCGTCCATCTTGCAATGTGTTGAAAAAGTGGATGAAGCTCATCAAGCATATCCAAATACTTTGATAGTGCGTTCTTTTGCAGTAACCAAGGCAGATGAAATGATTAATATCTTTAAAAATGCATCCCCAGAACAGAAAACCCGTTTTATTCAACTAATGAGTAGGTTGGATCCTGCTAATGCGGGGAAATATAGTCAAGTAGGATTTTAGATGGTTTAAATCACTGAATCGTGAACTTTTAATACTCTCTTTATGTTAGTTGTTAGCAGCTTTTGATGTGAAAATTGTATTTTTTAGTGTTTTAACTTTAATAGCATTTGTCAGCAATAAAATTTCACCAAATTTTATATTTTTATAACATTCCAGTGTCCTTTTGTTGCCAAATATTTATAAAAAAAGCGGGTAATTTGTAAAATAATTGAGAATCCTTGGAAGAATTGATGTAACTTTGCGCATCTTTTAAGGTATTCTATTATTTGATAGTAAAATAGGGTGACTGAAAGGCGTTTTGGGGTCTTTATAGAGTCTTCAAAATTGAATGTATAAATAATTTTTAATAGGTAAAAACGGCTGATGATATGTTTTATTTAACCAAATTAAATCGTGGATAATGAAAACGTGAAGGTGTAAAATTTGACATCATCAAATAGCTCTTTTTGCCTACCTCGCTGAGCAAATCAATATTTCTGTATAAAAATTTTTAATGGAAAGACAGTTAATCAAGGTAGCAAAAGAACTCAACATCGGTATGGGAAGTATCGTGGAATACTTGACCGATAAGGGTTTTGATGTCGAAAACAAGCCTAACGCTAAGTTATCGCAAGGTATGTATGATGCTTTAATGAAAAAATTCTCAGACTCAAAAGCTGAGAAATTACAAGCAGACCAGATTGTGATAGGTACGCGTCCAGCAGTAAAACCAGTTACGCCTACTCCCTCAGTACAAGCGCCTCCAATTATAGTTTCCTCTCCTAATACGGAACGAAAGACTATTAGTCTTTTTCCTCCTAAAGAGACACCACCAGTAGAAGCTAAGCCAGCTGCCGAGTTTATTGAAAGACCCAAAGTGATCCTTCAGCAACCCCGTGTATTGGATAAAATAGATTTAAATCCAAAGAAAGATGTAGTATCAGAAGCCCCTAAGCCTCCAGTACAACAAACTCCAGTTGCTCCAGAGTCGACTCCTTCTGTAAATAGTATTGTTACAGAAGAAAAGAAAGCTGTTGTAGAAGAAAAGAAGTTAGAACAGCCTAAGCAGTCCGAAAATAGACAACCTGAAGTTAGACAGCCGCAAACTGATAATAGGCAACAACCAGTGGTTAGAAATAATCAAACTGACAATAGAAATCAGAATGATAATAGGCGCAATAACGATGGTAGAAATAATGATAACAGACGAAATCAAGACAATTCCCAACAAAATCAAAATAATCCGTCAAATTTGAGTAGTGTTAAGCACCAATTGCAAAATCAGCCCAATAAGCCTTATCGCAAACCTGAGCCTATTAAACCAGTTGCTCCAATAGTAGTTCCGGCTGTTGATGTTGAATATAATCCAGATAGTGAAACAAGAACGGCAAATGATTCAGAGGACTTGATTCGCGCTGAAACTCCTCAATTAAGAGGTTTGAAAATCCAAGGAAAGATAGATATTGTTAAATTTATCGAGAAAGAGAAATCTTTCAATGGACAGGGAGGAAATAAAAATAAAAATAAGAATAATAACAACAATAATAACAATAGAGGTGGTCGCCCAGGTGACCGTCCGCCTTTAGGAACGGCTAAGCCAGTTGACCCTACTAAAAAGCCTTTAGCAACGGATGCAGCCAGTGAAGAGGCTCGTAAACGTAAGCGTAAGCGTAAAAAAATTCCGACTGCTCCAGGCACTCCGGGTACGAATAATACGAATACCGCTAACACAGGAAACAATACAGGAGGTAATCAGCAAAATAATAATGTAAACCGCGGCCCTAATAGACCCACTGATAACCGCACAGGTACTGGGAATAATAGTAACGCAGGAAATAATACAGGCCCAAGACGCAACAACGACCCAGCTCCAGTATCTCAGCAACAAATAGAGGCTAAGATAAAAGAGACAATGGCTCGCTTGAATTTGGGTGGAAAAAATAGAGGTCAGAAATTACGTCGTGATAAACGTGAAAAAATTAGAGTAAGAGACGAACGTCTTCAAATAGCAGCTGACGGTGCAAAACTACAAGTTACTGAGTTTATCTCAGTCTCTGATTTGGCGAGTGTGATGGATATTTCACCTACTCAAATCATCACTACTTGTATGAGCATGGGTATTTTTGTATCCATTAATCAACGTTTGGATGCAGAACTGATTGAAGTAATTGCGAGTGAATTTGATAAAGAAGTAGAGTTTATCACTGCCGAGGAGCAAGTAGGAGCAATCGTAGAAGAAGAGCCGGATCTACCAGAAGATTTGGTACAGCGCGCTCCAGTCGTTACCATCATGGGTCACGTTGACCACGGTAAAACATCATTGCTTGACTACGTTCGTAAAGCGAATGTAGCCAGTGGTGAAGCGGGCGGTATCACTCAGCATATTGGTGCATACGAAGTAAAATTGGCTGATGGTCGTAAGGTAACATTCCTTGATACACCTGGTCACGAAGCCTTTACGGCAATGCGTGCCCGTGGTGCTAAAGTGACCGACGTTGCAGTCGTCATTATCGCAGCAGACGATAATATAATGCCTCAAACGCGTGAGGCTATTAGCCATGCACAGGCAGCGGGTGTTCCAATTGTGTTTGCAATCAATAAGATTGATAAAGCAGGTGCAGATCCAACTCGAATTAAAAACGAATTGGCTCAAATGAACCTCCTTGTTGAAGAGTGGGGTGGTAAATTCCAATCTCAAGATATTTCAGCAAAACAAGGTCTTGGTGTTGAAGAGTTAATTGAAAAGATACTTTTGGAGGCTGAAATCTTAGATTTGAAAGCCAATCCAAATAAACGAGCAACGGGTACCGTGGTGGAAGCATCCTTGGATAAAGGACGTGGATACGTATCTAAAATGCTTGTTCAATCAGGTACATTGAAAATTGGTGATCCAATGGTAGCTGGTGAACACGCGGGGAAGGTAAAAGCGATGTACAACGAGCGTGGACAAAAAATCACATCTGCAGGCCCTGCTACACCAGTTCTCGTTTTAGGTTTGAGTGGCGCACCTCAAGCGGGTGAGATTTTCAAAATCATGCCGAGTGAATCAGAAGCTAAGGAAATTGCTACAAAACGTGCCCAAATCGTGCGTGAGCAGTCTGCACGCTCTATGAAACGTATGAGTTTGGAGGAAATCGGACGTCGTTTGGCGTTGGGTACTTTCAAAGAGCTTAACCTCATTATTAAAGGTGACGTGGATGGTTCAGTAGAAGCATTAGCAGATTCATTGCTCAAGCAGTCGCATGAAACTGTTCAAGTGAATGTTATTCACAAGGCAGTAGGTGCGATTTCAGAAAGTGACGTTATGTTGGCTTCAGCATCTGATGCGATTATCATAGGCTTTCAAGTACGTCCTTCATTGAATGCGCGTAAATTGGCTGAAAAAGAAGGTGTCGAAATTAAGCTTTATTCAATTATTTACGAAGCTATCCAAGAAATCCGCTCAGCTATCGAAGGTATGTTAGAGCCTACGAAAGAAGAGAAAATATTGGGTACAGTGGAAGTTAGAGAAGTCTATAAAATCTCTAAAATCGGTACAGTGGCAGGTTGTTATGTTCAAGAAGGTAAAATTGAGCGTAAAAACTTGGTGCGTATCATCAGAGATGGCATTGTGGTATTCCCAATCAAGGAAGGTCAAACTTGTCAATTGTCAACGCTTAAGCGTTTCAAAGATGACGTTAAAGAAGTCAAATCTGGTTTCGAATGCGGCTTGACATTGGATAACTACAACGATATTCGTGAAGGAGACTTCATCGAAGCGTACGAAATTATTGAAGTTAAGCAGAAATTATAGTTGACTGATTTTAAATATCGTTCATATATTGAATATAAAAAATCCCACTCTATACAATTAGTATTTGAGTGGGATTTTCATTTCAAAGATTTATTTAGTCTATCCTATAAATTTTCAATAAGGGTTACCGAAAAGCATAAAATACTGAGGGTGTAAAGCTACAAGCC
>JANPHO010000121.1:0-1657 GCA_031424515.1 Saprospiraceae bacterium | reverse complement strand
TGCAAATGTTAAAATAGACTTCCGTTTGTTGGCAACTTCTGACAACGGCATGACATAGATAGCAGGTTGTAATCAATTCAATTTATCCTGCTTCACTAATGTTAGTAGAGTCACTTTTGTAACCACAAGGGTGTTTGTGACAACTGAAACCAATGGTTTGTATTCAAATGCCTTATCAGAACTTCCTGCTGTTGCGGGCGTCAATGATTTAAATAACGCCTTAAATGCTGTGATTACTATCAGCCCTAATCGATCGAAAGACAATTTTAATATTCAATTTAAAGACATCCAAACAGAGTAAGAAACATCACTATTTATGATAACATAGGCAGATTGATGTAAACTATTTCAAACGTTAAAGGTTTGGATATATACATGAAACGGGGTAAAAGCCCGTATTTTTGAGAAATAGTAAGGCGAATCTTATCTTTGAGGTGACGAAACCTATAATTAGATATGACCGCCTTACGACCATTTACCGAAGTTGAAATGGCTACGCTAAAGTATGATAGATTTAGCGATTTTAGCCCCCTTGTGTTAAAAAGATTACATGCGATTTATTTAATCGCCATAGGTACTTTCACACATAAAACAGTAGCGACCATTTTAGGTCTTACACCTGATACAATAACCGACTATATTATGCTCTTTAATGAGCAAGGTATATTAGGTTTAAAAACGATAAAGACAGGTCAACACAATGTGAGTGAACTGGAGTCTTTTGTGGCAATTATTATCCCTGATTTTGAATTGACACCACCCAAAACATCAGGTGAAGCGTGTCAACGAATTAGAGAATTAACCAATATTTCACGTAGCCCTACTCAAGTACGTGCTTTTATGAAAAGGCATGGATTACGGTATTTAAAAGCAGGACAAATACCTGCTAAAGCAGATAGTGAAAAACAAAAGGTATTTGTCGAACAAACACTTAATCCGTTGATAATCAAAGCAGGAAACGAAGAAATCCATTTGCTTTTCATGGATAGTGTACATCCTGTAATGGGTGTTTTTCTTTGTTCGCTTTGGTCTGCTGTACGCGTTTTTATTAAAAGTTCAGCAGGCAGAAAAAGGTTAAATATGCTCGCTGCTGTAAATGCGATAACCCAAGAAATTAATTTATTTACAAATGAAGATTATATTAATGCAGAGGTCATTGTTCGCTTTTTATATCAAGTAAGAATTTACTATTTTGATATGAAACCTATTTACATCGTTTTAGATAATGCGCGCTATCAGCATTGTGATTTTGTCCGTTATACAGCGTGGACATTAGGCATAAAATTGGTCTTTTTACCGCCTTATTCTCCCAATCTAAATATCATTGAAAGGCTCTGGAAATGGATGAAAAAAAAGACTTTATATGCACAATATTATCAAAGTTTTGCAGAATTTAAAATAGCATTAATTGATAATATTAAAACAGCAAAGCAAAAATATCCTGATGAACTCAAAACATTATTGAATTTGAAATTTCAAACATTTTAAAATAAGGGTTTTTACCCCGTTTTATGTATATATCATGTGTTAATTCCGTCGAATCTCCTTCAATTTTCACAGGATTCGTATCATCAAAATTGGTTAAACGCTCATTGACTGATAAACTAACAGGTAGATTTTCATCGAGAGCAATCCAAACATTGACAGATTGGGCATC
>JANPHO010000120.1:0-13495 GCA_031424515.1 Saprospiraceae bacterium | reverse complement strand
CTAATCATGGGTATAATTTGGGTGAGTATATCCATTCAAGCTCAAACGGCTGAAGAAGTAGTTGAAAAATACAATAAAGCCTTAGGGGGTATCGAAAATTGGAAGAAATTGGAATCCATCCGTCAAACGGGATATGTGGTGGTTCAAGGGATGACTATACCGTTCACTGCGTCCTCTATGCGTCCTAATCTTACACGACAAGAAGGCGATTATCAAGGCCAAAAAATTATCGATGCATTTGACGGTACTGTGGCTTGGCAATCCAATCCTTGGCAAACCAGTAATCAACCCGTAAAGAAAACTGAAGAGGAGACAATGGAAGCGGCTAAAGAAGCCTTTGAAGATGATTTTATTGATTATAAAACCAAAGGGCACTCCGTCGAACTTGAAGGCACTGAAGAGATAGACAGTACGAAATGTTTCAAATTAAAATTGCGGCGTAAAGCAGGCGATGAAAAAACCTATTTTATTGATGCTCAAAAATATTTACCTCTCATGATTCGCACGGTTTCTAATTCTGGATCCAATAAAGGTCAATTAGTGGAAACTGTAATGAGTGATTATAAAAACGTGGACGGCTTGATGATACCACACACTTTGGAGCAAAAACTTAATGGTCAAACAGGTATGATTATCAAAACGGAAAAAACAGAACTCAACCCCACTTTTGATAAAGCGATTTTCTCTTTTCCGAAAGAATGAGAATTTATGTAATTCTCATAGGGCTTCACCCTATGAAAATGTTTAAAATCAAAAAAGCCCTTCGAAATTCGAAGGGCTTTTAGCGCTTGATCTAGGGCTCGAACCTAGGACCTACGGATTAACAGTCCGCCGCTCTAACCAGCTGAGCTAATCAAGCTTTGCCTACTTTTAAAAAGCGATGCAAATTTACGTTCTTTTAAAATAAAAATGCAATCTTTGCAGCGTATTTTTTTAAAATAATTTAAAAATAATTTCTCAAAAATCATAATTTATTGATAATGAGCCTTTTAACTGTTGGAACTGTCGCCTTTGATACCATCGAAACCCCCTATGGAAAAGCAGAAATGGTGGTTGGCGGCTCTTGTACGTACGTCAGTATGGCGGCGGCTTACTTTACAAATGATATTAACCTCTGTGCGGTAGTTGGTGATGACTTCCCAAAAAGCGAGTTGGATGGATTCCGCGCCAAAGGGATTAACCTCGAAGGGTTAGAAATTAAGAAAGGTGAAAAATCTTTCTTCTGGCACGGTCGCTACCATAAAGACATGAATGGCCGTGATACGCTTGTAACGGATTTGAATGTTTTAGCTAACTTTAATCCTATACTTCCTGAGTCCTACAAAACGAGTGATTTCGTGATGTTGGGAAATTTGACGCCTGATGTTCAGATGAGTATCTTGAATCAAATGACTAAAAAACCAAAATTAGTGGCATTGGATACCATGAACTTCTGGATGGATATTGCCCTTAAACCGCTTTTAAAAGTCATTAAAAAAATCCAAATCCTTATCATTAATGATGAAGAGGCACGTCAATTGAGTGGTCAGCAATCTCTTCGCAAAGCAGCTACCAAAATATTGACAATGGGGCCTAAATACTTAGTGATTAAAAAAGGTGAGCATGGTGCGATGTTGTTTCATAAAAACGATGTTTTTTATGTTCCTGCTTTGCCTTTGGAGGAAGTTTTTGACCCAACAGGTGCAGGTGATACTTTCGCAGGTGGATTCATGGGTTATATCGCGTCAACGGGTAAACCGACTTTTGAAAACATGAAACGGGCGATTATTTATGGCTCTGCCCTGGCTTCTTTCTGCGTTGAAAAGTTCAGTACTGAGGGGTTGAAAGGCTTGACTCAAGAGCAAATCCAAGGACGCATTAAAGAATTCACAAAAATGGTGAAAGTGAAGATTTAATAAAAGTATGTTTTGAATTGTTGTATTGTTTAGAAAAAGGTAGAAATATTGAATTTAAAACAATACAACAATTACTTAAAATTAAAGCAATGACAGAGGAAAAGATTATTCAGTTTGTTGATAAAATAACTGAAAACGTTGATAATCAAACGTTTATAAAACTTACTTTGTCTCGCCCGAAGCAGGTATCAGATTTGAAAAACATCTATGCCCGCTTGATAGAAATTAAAAATAAGCCCAAAATATCATTTACTTTCCGCTACAAAACCCGCGATGAAGTCAAAAACTACGATATTACTGAGGGGGTCGATTTTATTAAAAGCCAATTGGGTAGCGGCTTTTTAAATGCCGTTTTAATTAGTTTTGACAGCGAAATAACGCTTATTTTTAATAAAAAAGGAGAAAATCCCAATATCACTACGCGTAAATCTACGCAAAACCAATCGCCCGCTTTAAGCACCCATAATAAAGAGAAAAAGCGCTTATTGGATGCTTCACAACCTTATTTTCATGCCCTCGACATCGCCGATGCACAAGGAAATATCACGCCCAATGGCCAGAAAAAATTTAAGCAAATCAATAAATACATCGAAATTATTGATAGTCTTTTAAAAGAAACCGCATTACCAAATGATGCTGTTATTGCTGATTTTGGCAGCGGAAAAGGATATTTGACATTTGCGCTTTATGACCATTTGGTGAATAACCTAAAGACTACCCCCTCAGTATTTGGCTTCGAATTAAGAGAAAATTTGACTCAATTTTGTAACGAATTGGCTCAAAAAAGCAGTTTTTCAAAGCTTAATTTTATTGCACAGGACATTAATGACTATAAAACGGAACGCCTTGATATGCTCATCGCGCTCCACGCCTGCGATATTGCAACGGATATTGCCATAGCTAAAGGTATTCAAGCAGATGCTAAAATTATTGTCGTTGCCCCCTGCTGCCACAAGCAAATTCGTAAACAACTCCACGCCCAAAACGAGATGCAACCCATCCTCAAATACGGCATACTCGAAGAGCGCCAAGCAGAATTACTTACCGACGGGATTCGCGCCCTCCTCCTTGAAGCCAACGGTTATAAAACCAAGGTTTTTGAGTTTATCAGCACGGAGCACACGCCTAAAAATGTGATGATTGTAGGAATTAAAAGTGCGCCAAAAAAAGAAGCATTAGCCCAAGTAGAAGCAATCAAAAAGCATTACGGAATCGAATACCATGCTCTTGAAAGAATGCTTGAAAAGTAGTTGAATATCAATGATTAAATATCAAAATTTGTTTTGAAAATACTGTGATATGCGCTCACTCAATAGCTGAACATCCCCCTCAGTATGCAGAGCACTCAGCACGATGCGGGTTATAGGCAGGTCGTTAGGATTTGGATATGAAAAACTGGAAATCAGAATTTTATGTTTTAATAAAAAAAAGTATATATCATTTTCTTTAGTAAAAAAGACTGGGTGCTGCTCGTGAAAATGAAAAAAATGAAGTTGATTTTCATTCAGTTTTTTAAATAAAGCAATATTTTTATTTAAAAGTAATCTTGCATTTTTATACACATTTTGAGTTTTTAAAAAAGCAAAAAGATAGGCGGGAACAATCGGCGAAGCACCCACAAAAAGCGGGTTGTGACGAATACTCTGGATGGTCATTTTATCACTCAAAATAACACCTCCAGGAATCCCCAATGCCTTAGCCAATGAAGCTATGACGATTATTTTAACGTTAGATTGAGCATGCTTTTTTATGTTTTTAAAATTACCCACCCCCTCAGTATTTACGACCCCGATGGCGTGTGAATCATCAAAAATGAGTGTGATCTCTTGGTCGTTAGGCAATTCTGAAATCCATGAAAAATCGTAGTGGACACATTTTAATGGATCAATAGAATTACAACATATTGTTATGGGCGTTTTATCATTTGAAACAATCGAGGATATTTCATTTTTAAAATGCTCATAATCATTAAACAAAAACGTTGGTTTTTCTCGCCAAATAGCGGGATGTACTGAGGGGGCATATATAAAACGTTGATTTCCAATATTTTGTACAGCTAACTGCCCCGCTAACAAGCCCGAGGTAACTGTTAAAGCCGCTTCTGCTCCAGTCCATTGAGCTAAAAAATGTTCCGCCTCTTCATAAATTTTAAGCTGCAAATTGTTGTTGCGCGAAGCAGAAAAGATAGTTCCGTACTGTTGTATCCCTTCCATCAAAGCCTCTTTGAACTCAGCTTGGTGCCCCATTCCCAAATACGATGTGCCACTAAAAAACAGATGCTCAGCGCCATCTAAATGCACCGTTCGGCTTGGTAAATGATTGATAATCATGGGTTTAAAAGAGTCGGACATGATTTGATATTGGGCATTTAAAATTTAAAAAAAAACAAAATTACGTACAATTAAGCTCTAAAAGGGTCTGATAGCTGATTAATATTTCTACTTTTGCGAACTTTTTTTAAGTAAAATCTAACTTCTATGTCAACTAAAAGCCTACCTACTACTGTCTGGATTGCATTCGTTGCTGTTTGTTTTTTCTGGGGCACTACCTATTTAGGGATAAAAATCGCCATGAAATATTTTCCGCCTTTTTGGTTTTCGGGCTTTAGGCACGTTATGGCAGGCTTGATTTTTATTTTAATTAGCGTTTTGAAAGGCTATCCATTTCCATCGCGTAGAGATACTTTACGGCTTTTAGCAGTAGGTTGTTTTATGATAATTGGCGGTAATGCATTGCTTTCATGGGCTGAAATTTATATATCAAGCGGTTTGGCGGGTATTTTGAGTTCAATGGCACCTCTATTTATCACTTTTTTAAGTATATTCTTTTTCAAAGGTTTTAGAGTGACTTGGGTTATTTTTGGCGGTTTGATACTAAGTATCATTGGCATTTTACTATTATCAAAACCCGATGAAACTTTGAAAGTGAACGAGGGTTTCACATTAGGCATTTGCCTTACTATTATCGCCAACCTTTGTTGGGCATTTGGCTCTATTTTCATGAAAAAATACCCTGTGAATGCTCACGTTTTCATGCGTACGGGTGTACAAATTGCCTTAGGGGGAAGTTTTAATCTAATAGTAGGTTCTATATTTGAGCCTAAAATCAACTTTTCGGCGGTTCCTACTGAGGGGTGGTTAGCAGCAGCTTATTTAATTACTTTTGGGTCATTGGTGGGTTATACCTGTCTGGTTTATTTATTAGAATACATGGCTCCTGCTCGCGTATCTATCCACGTTTATGTCAATACGGTGGTAGCCGTTCTCATCGGTTGGTTATTTGCGGGAGAACATCTCACTTGGCTCATGGTGGGCGCGATGGCAATCATACTTTTGGGTGTCATTATCGTCAATAATGAATATTCTAAAATGGCACAAAAAGCAGCCGAAGCTGCCAAAAGCTAAATACATCTTAGCAAATCAAAAAAAATTGCAAATTTTGCAAAACCTGCAAATATTAATTATTCCCTCACTACAACTCAACAATCAAGTAAATAAGAGCTAATTTGGTAAAACTACTAAAAAAGTGCTAAAAATTTGGTAACTTCAAGCAGGAAGAATAATCTAAAAATTAAACTTTTGATGAATTTATATTTCAAAAATGCCCCGTTTGTAAAAATATAAAGCGTTATATCGAAATAGTGAATAAAAATTCTATAAAAAATTATTATATCAAAAAAAAACATTAAATTAGCTGCAAATTTTGCAATATTTAGTTTTTAAGACTCACTTTTTGTATGAACAAACCTTACACTCACCAATGCTCCAATTATTCATTTTGTATTGGCTTTTTTAATGGCTAATACCGTTTTCACTTCTTAATTAATTGAATAACATTCAATTTTCGTATTTTATTTATTAACCAAATTCATCTCAAATTGTATGAAAAGAACAATTTACACCCTATTATTTGGTCTGTTCTTATTTTCTGGGCAAATTTTGACCGCTCAAAAAGTGTCAGGAACAGTCAAAGCGGAGGAAGACGGTCAAGGCGTTCCCGGAGTAACAGTACTTGTTAAAGGTACTACCTCCGCAACCATTACTGACATAGATGGAAAATACTCCATTGATGCCAAAAATGGTCAAACAATCGTATTCTCTCTTGTCGGCTATGAAGCACAAGAAGTTACAGTCACTCAGTCTCTCATTGATATTGAATTAAAGGGTGGCAATCAAGTACTTCAAGAGGTTACTGTAACATCTGCTTTCGGAATTAAGGAGGGTAAGCGGGGGCTGACCACTAATAATCAAACCGTTAGTGGTGATGAAATTGCCTCTACCCAGCGCGACAACTTCTTGGAAGCCTTACAAGGTCGTGTAGCGGGGTTGATGATGGTGAGCACGAGTGGCTCATCGGGTTCATCTGCATTAATTCAATTACGTGGTGCTTCATCTATTGGTGGTAATAATCAGCCACTTTTTGTGGTAGATGGCTTACCAATTGATAATTCTACTTTCAATCAGGGTGCTTTGGTGAGTGATCAACCTAATAGAGGTAATGATTATCAAAATCGTGCTGCGGATATCAATCCCAATGATATTGCAAGCATAACTGTATTAAAAGGACCTGAAGCTGCCGCACTTTACGGTAGCCAGGGCTCATCGGGAGCAATTATCATTACGACAAAAAAAGGTTCAAAAGGGCGTGGTAAAATCAGTTATGATAACTCGTTCAGCAGTGATGAAGTATATCGTGTTCCAAAAGTTCAGAAAACTTATATGCGTGGCTTCAATGGTGTATTTGACCCTAACGAATTACGCTACTTTGGTCCAGTATTACCGGATACATTAAAAGCTTATAATAATTATGACCAATTTTTCCGTACAGGCAATCGTCAAGCGCATAATTTATCCTTTGAGTCAGGCTCTGACCGATTGAGTTATAGATTATCAGCTAACTATACCAATAGAGAAGATGTTATACCCAATACCGGCATAAAGCAATTCAATGTCCGTTTTGCAGGTACAACAAAATTAATGGATAATTTAGAAATTACATCTTCCGTTGCATTTTCTAATTCTTTTTTAAGGAAATCACCTGTAGGTAGTACAGGATACTTAATAAATTTATTCACTTGGCCATTCTATGAAGATATGACCAACTATTTGAACCCAGACGGAACTCGTAGGCGTTTACAATCAACCACGAGTGAATATGATAACCCATACTTTTTAGCAAATAAATTAATCAATACCGATAATACGAATCGTACTTTAGTAAACCTTGGTACTACTTGGACACCAACATCTTGGTTAACTTTCACTGGTAGATTCGGGGTAGATGCTTTCAGCACCAGAGGCAACTTTTTTGCCCATCCAGAAGCCAATGGTTACATTGGTATAAAAGGCTCTATAGAAAATTATATTTCAAATAACCGTTTGTTAAATGGTAATTTTTTAGCCATTGCTAAAAAATCGATTAAAGATTTCAACCTAAGTTTAACGGCAGGTACAGATATTTTTGATAGAGATAATGAGATAACATCCGTTAGAGGGGAAAAACTTTATGACCCTAATTTCAATAGTATCAATAATGTTGATCCGCTTACCATGCGGAATAAATTGACTATCAGAAGAAATCGCCTTATGGGTGCATTCGCTAAAGCAGATATCAATTGGAAGGAACTCATATATCTACAAATGACTGGTAGAAATGACTGGTCGTCTACTTTACCCGTAAATAATAGGTCTTACTTCTACCCTTCAATATCAGGCAGCGTGATTGTCAGCGATTTATTGGGTATGAAAGATAATAAATATCTCTCTTTTTTCAAACTACGTGGAGCTTATGCAGTATCGGGTAAGGATGCTGACCCTTACCGTATAGAGGCAGCTTTAGCTCCTCAAACAACTACAGGTGGTGGTTTTATTTATAACTTCTTTGGTGGTAATCCTGGTTTGGAACCTGAATTCGTAACAGGTCGTGAATTGGGTGCTGAGTTTAGTTTTTTAAAAAAACGAGTAAGTTTGGATTTGACTTACTTCAAAAATGACCGCTCTAAGCAAATCGTTTCTCAAAGATTAAGTTATGGAACAGGCTTTATATTCGGTTTAATAAATGGCGGCTCATTTGAGGTAAGTGGTTATGAAGCTCAATTGAATTTAAAAGCTGTTAAAAAGAAAGATTTTAGTTGGGAAGTGCTTTTCAATTTCACTAAAAATACTACTAACGTACTTAACTTACCAGCAGCACAACCTGAATATTATAATTCCGATACATGGTTATATAACAATGCAAGAGCCAGCGCTTTCATCGGGTTTGAAGACTTACAAAAATTATATGCTACGACACCTTTCCCTTATATGGAAAGTAATAGAATTGGTGCAGGTAAAGCAACTGCTATTGGTGGTTATAGTTACGCACGTAATAAAAATGGAGATGTACTTATTAGTCCCTCAACAGGTTTACCCGTTATCAATCAGAATTTTTTACCAATCGGCGACAGAAACCCTGATTATATGGTAGGTATTGTCAACACATTCAATTGGAAAGGAATAGGATTAAATTTTAATTTGGATATTCGTAAAGGTGGTGACGTTTTTAATGGCAACGAAATGTTTCTATTCCGACAAGGTGCCAGCTCACGCAATCTTGACCGTACGGTACCTTATGTCTTCAAAGGCGTTTTACGTGATGGTGGTGAAAATACAGAAAAGCCTACTATCAATAATATCCAAGTAACACCTCAAACTCGTTCGGATTTTTATACCGGCTTTGCTGAAGAAGATTTTGTAGAGCACAATATCAATTGGTTGCGTATCCGTGATGTCACTTTAAGTTATAAATTACCAGAAAAATTATTGGCTCGTACACGCAATCTCAAATCAGCAAGCCTTTATTTAACTGGCACTGACTTATTCATGTGGACAAACTATACAGGAGGAGACCCCTCAGTAAATGGAACAACTGCAACATCAGCCGGTGTCGGTGCCTGGGGTTTTGACTTTGGAAAAATTGGAAGACCTCGCTCTATTTCAGCGGGTCTCCGTATTTCATTACAATAACCCCTCAGTATTTCTCTTTTTTTTGAGTAAAAAAACTATTTTAAAAATGAAAAAAATATTGAAATATACTCTTATAGCATGGATAGCATTGTTTTCTTCAAGCTGTAAAGATTTCTTGGATATTAATAATGACCCTTCTGTGCCTCAAAAAGTGAGTGCCACCACTATTATGCCACCGGTTTTAGCCCAGATGGCGCGTGGTGAAGCATTCGATACCCGTTATATTGGTCTTTATACTCAAATGTTTGCTGTGAGTTCTACTGGCGACACATGGGAAAGACATGGTTATATCACTGGATCAGATGCCGCCGGTGAAATGTGGCGGTCACACTATTGGTCAATTGGTAAAAATATTGACCTAATGATTGATGATGCTGCTTCTACGAATAGCAACGACATCATTGGCGCTTCAAAAGCAATTAGGGCTTGGAGTTGGCAATCATGCACAGATGTTTACAATGAAATGATTTTATCTCAAGCATGGGAACCCAATCGCTATGTATTTGATTTTGAATCTCAAGATAAAGTATATGCGGAAGTAGTTCGCCTTTGTAACGAAGCATTAGCAGATTTCGATAAAGGTGGTGCACCTCGATTAAAATTAGGCGATTTGATATATGCAGGAGATGCCGCAAAATGGAAAAAATTCATTTATGGCGTTCTCGCTCGCAATGCCAATCATTTAAGTAACAAAAGTAGCCTCTACAAACCTGACGATGTTATCAAGTATTGTGATTTAGCTCTGGCTTCAAATGCAGATAATTTCAAAATTCCGCACTCTGCCACAAGTTCTGCAGACGCCAACTTTTTTGGTCCTCTCAGAAACAATTTTGGCAATTTTAGAGCTTCTTCTACCATTGTCAAATTACTTGACGGAACAGCATTCTCAGGCGTTAGAGACCCTCGTTTACCTATTATGATACCTCCTTGCCCCGATTCAATTTTCAGAGGGTTACAAGTATTGACTGTAGACGCAAATAATGTCGCAGGTAATACCAAACGAATTGGTAATGTATGGGGAGCAACTCCGGGATCCACTTCAGTAGCATTGGCCGCAAACGCTGGTTTTGCAACCAATGGTCGGTATATTTTTAAAGATGCTGAACCACATTATATCATGAATGCTGCTGAAATTCAATTCATTAAGGCAGAAGCAGCTTTCCGTAAAGGAGACAAAGCAATGGCTTTAGCTGCTTATAAAAATGGTATTGGCTTACACATGGATTTTTGTGGTGTAACAGCTGCAAATAAAACCACTTTTTTAGCCAGTGCGGCAGTTAAACAAGATGGACCGTCTCTTACTTTAGCAGATATTATGCAACAAAAGTATATTGCTTTATGGGGTTATGGCGCTTTAGAAGCATGGGTGGATATGCGTCGCTTTAAATACGATCCTTTAATCTATACCACTTTCGTTCCTTTGACAACCTCCCAATATTTCCCTGATAATAACGGCAAATTGGCTTACAGAGCACGTCCACGTTATAATTCAGAGTATGTTTGGAATAGAGCCGCACTCAATACATTCGGTGGCAATAACGCTGATTATCACACTTACGAACCTTGGTTCGTTCAGTAATCAACCCTATTTAAGAAATGAATGGAGAAAAGCTAATATACTTTTCCTGATTCCATTCTTATCAAAAATATTTTAAAATTAAAATTGACAATTGACAATGAAATATAATATAAGAAATCTCATTTTCACTTGCTTGGCAGTTATAGCTATTTCAAGCTGTGGTGATGTTGCTAACTTGGATAATACCATAGGGCAAGCTCAAGGGGCAAGGGTAAAATTCTTTCATGCAGCTTCTGGGGGTTCCCCATTAACAGTAACCACCAATGGTCAAAAATGGACTTCTGTATTGTCTACTGCCAAATATACAGACTCCATTAATTATGGCAGTACATACCCTGCTACTGATTATACAGTTCTTCCGGCGGGTTCTACAAAATTTACAGCAAAATTACCGCTTTCTCTTAATGCTAAGGACACAGTTGTATCTGAGCTGACTACCAATTTAGAGGATAATAAATACTACCTTTTATTGGCAGCAGATACTTTCCCAACTCCTAAATTATACATGGTACCAGATATTAGAGATGATAAACGGAATTCTAATAAAACCTACTTCCGATTTTCAAATTTTTTAGTCAAAGCACCGACTACAGGTTATGATGTAGTATTAGCTCGACAGCCCAGTCAACCAATTGCCAATATTAAATATGGAGATACAAGTCCTTATGTTGAATTTGAACCCACGGGCACTACTGTAGATACAGTTTTTTTACGCACCCCAGGTTCAACAGTTAACACTTATACATTTGCTTTAGGCTCATCGAGGTTTGCTGCAAATCGCTCCGTAATTTTTATCTTACGAGGTGTTGTAGGTGGCACTGGTACTAAAGTACCTGGTTTTTCCTTTGTAATAACAAATTAATAATTTAAAACATATTTAAATTGAAAGGGGTAAAAGCTATCAAAAGCATTTTACCCCTTTTCATTTTAAAAAACTTCCTCCTCCTCCGCACTCCAAGGCGGCGAAACAATCACATAAAATTTCAAATCAATATTGCCCACGTTTTTAATCCATTGCGTCTCGCCCTTCGGAACTAAAGCTGAATCGCCACCCCTCAGTATTGCCTGCTCTTCCCCTATGAAAAGTTCACCTTCGCCTTCTAAAATTACATATAATTCACTATTGGCTTTTAAGACGTGTGGTTCACTCGATTGCCCAACTTCTACAACGGCATGAGCCAAGCTATACGACACATCCACAGCATCATTTTTGGGATGCACAAATTCTTTTATAATCGTTTTATCCCCAGCTATAAAAGAAGGAATATCGTTTAATGATTTTTTGAACATTGGATATGGCTATTTTTATTTAAAATGCGTATTTAATAAAAGATATTATTTGAGTTTAAATATGAAAAACAAGCGGTACATGAGGTTATTTTTAAGAATCATTTGAATGATAAAATAAATTTAAATCTAAATACTCCCTGCTAAATACTCAATACTACTTACAAATATCATTAAAAACCCGAAAACTTATTCTAATTTTGTCCCATGAAAATAACCGCATCAGAATTAGCTCAACTTTTAGGCGGAACTGTGGAAGGAGACCCCTCAGTATCTGTATCTCGCCCAGGCAAAATCGAAACGGGCGCAGCAGGGGAAATTTGTTTTTTAGGCAATCTAAAGTATGAAGACTATGTCTATACTACAGAAGCATCCATTCTCATGGTAAGTAATGAATTTCAACCCAAGCAAAAAGTCAATCCTACCCTCATAAAAGTCGAAAATGTATATACCTCTTTGGCTTTTTTATTAGAAAAATTTGGCAGCCTCACTAATGCACAGCCAGCTGTCATTTCAGATAAAGCCGACATACACCCCTCAGTATCCATAGGTAAAAATGTCTCCATTGGTGCATTTACCGTCATAGAAGAAGGTGCCGTGATTCACGATAATTGTAGTATATTTGGGCAGGTTCATCTCGGGCGGAATGTCGTAATAGGTGAAAAGAGCACTATTTATGCCGGTGTAAAAGTATATCATGAATGTCAAATTGGGCGTAATTGCATCATTCAAGCCAATGTCGTTATCGGCAGCGATGGCTTCGGTTTTGCCCCACAAGCAGATGGTTCTTATAAAAAAATACACCACGTTGGCAATGTAGTCATCGAAGATAATGTTGAAATCGGCTCAAATACCACTATTGATAGAGCCAGTATCGGCTCCACGTTTATCCGTAAAGGAGTCAAATTGGATAATCTTATTCAAATTGCGCACAATGTTGAAATAGGTGAAAATACCGTTATTGCTGCTCAAACAGGCATTTCAGGCAGTACCAAAATTGGTAAAAATTGCCGCATTGGTGGTCAAGTCGGCATTGCAGGACATTTAACCATCGGCGATGGCGCACAGATTCAAGCGCAATCGGGCATAGCCTCCAATATAGAAGCAGGCAGTAAATTATTCGGCTCACCTGCTATCAATTATGGTGATTTTGTCCGTTCATTTACCATCTTTAAAAAATTACCCGAATTGGCTAAAAAGCTCAATAACTTAGAGAAAAAGATAGATTTATAGATATGAATTGTTGTATTACTTGTTGATTAAAAGTTGAATTTTAATTTAAAAGCAATACAACAATACAACAATACAACAAATATGCAAGTAGTCATTTACAGTAAAGTTTTACATGACGAGGATATTCCCTACATCCAAACGCTCTTTGATACCTTGCATACTGAGGGGGTCAACACCTATATCTACGAACCCTATTTCAAACAAATAAAAGATAAAATAAAATTTAAAAGAGAGGTTGCCCCCTTTGAAGGCTACTTGGATTTTAAAACGCATAAACTGGATTTCGTCATTTCTCTTGGTGGCGATGGCACTATTCTCGACGCCATCACGGTGGTAAGAGATTCCGATGTGCCCATTATGGGTATCAATCTTGGAAGGTTAGGGTTTTTAGCCAGTATTGGGAAAGCCCGTATCGAGCAAGCTATTCGCTCTCTTTTGGATGGTCAGTTTATCATAGAATGGCGAAGATTACTTCATCTGGAAAGCAATATGCCCTT
>JANPHO010000119.1:0-4716 GCA_031424515.1 Saprospiraceae bacterium | reverse complement strand
CATTGATTTTAGGCTTAAATATCACATTTTAATTGAGTTTTTGGTTTGTAGTATTTAGTTTTTAGTGTGAAATTTTCTAAAAACTAAACACCATACACTATAAACTCAACTACCCCCTCAGTATTTGGGCATTTTTTAATTAAAAAATTTAAAAAAAATGAAAAATAAATTATATATTCTATTCACTTTAATCTGTCTATTGGCTACCACAAACAGTTGTACTGACCTAAAAGAACAGATTTTAGATGAAGCATCTGCTACCGCTGCTACTGATAAACAAGCATCGGAAGGTATCATTTCACCTGCTTATGCGGTATTGCCTACGCTTTTCACACATACTGTTTATTTTTCTAATCAAGAGATTTCGACGGATGAAGCCATCTTACCTTATCGCGGTGGTACGGATTGGGGCGATAATGGTATTTATGTCGCCATGCACGGGCATACATATACAAGCACTGACCCTAATTTACGTAATAATTGGAACGTTTTGGTGTTGGGTATTTCACGTTGTGTAACGGCTTTGGAAGCTTTGGCTAAAAATTCAGACCCCTCTGCCAAAACCTTTTTAGCCGAAGCAAGAGGCTTAAAAGCGTATTACTCATTGGTAATGTTGGACTTATTCGGGGTGATATTTGTAAAAGAAGATGCCACTGAAACCTCAAAAATATTGCGTGGTAGTGAAGCTGTAGAATACATCAAAAATGAATTTTTAGCAGTAGAACCAGTTTTGGAAACATCAGTTGGCCCTGGTCGTTTGACAAAAGGTGCTGTTTGGGGTTTATTGACTCGTTTGTATCTCAATGCAGCAGTTTATAGAGATATTTATGCAGATAAAGTGAATTTTGCTCCTGCTGATATGGATAAAGTGATAGAATATGCCGATAAAATCATCAGTTCTAATCAATATCAACTGTCTAAAGACTATTTTGCTATTTTTAACTCTGATAACAATACAAATAAAGAATTGATTTTTGCAGTTGACCAACGGGCTGACTTGAATGGTCACAACCGTTTGTCTTATTTCACATTATCTGGCGACCAACGTCCTTTGCCTGCTTTCCCTGCTGCAAATGGTACGGATGGACCCGCTATCACGCCTGACTATTACCAATCTTGGGCAAAAGCTTATGCACCTCTTGACCCCTCAGTAGATCCGCGTTTTTATCAAAAAAACAACAATTCAACAACCGATACTTGCGTGGACGCAGCAACTTACAGAATGAATCGCGGTATTTTACGCGGACAACAGTACGGTTTAATCGTTAGAAACGGTGCTTTTTTGAGATGCGCAGATGGCAAATATACCATTGGCAAGCTCTTCAACGATTCGCGTAACAAGCCAACTTTGCCTGTTGATTTTACGGAACAAGTTGATTTTACGACAGCAGGTAGCAATTACAGCACAGGCTACCGTGCATTGAAATATGAGTTTAGCCAAAAGTCAACCAGTGGTCGTAGCCCAGGTGACGTTGATTTATCGATTGTTCGTCTGGCAGACGTTTATTTGATGCGGGCAGAAGCTAAATTGCGTAAAAGCAACGACGCAGCGGGGGCTTTAGTGGATGTTAATACCGTCCGTGCTTCAAGAACAGCTTCTACCCCACCCCCGCCTTTGACTTCAATGTCTTTGGATTTGCTATTCCGCGAGCGTGGTTTTGAGTTGTATTGGGAAATGGTACGCCGTACCGATATGATTCGCTTCGGTAAATACGAGGATAAATGGACTGAAAAAACGAATACAGATAAAACTAAAAGAATCTTCCCAATACCGCAAACGGCTATTGACGGAGCATCCAACTTGCCCGGCTATTTGAAACAAAATACAGGATATTAATCTAACAGAAAGTGAGTTTACTGAGGGGTATCATTGACTACGTATAATGTTGTTTTTGATACCCTTTCTTTTGGGCGACCTTTACTAAAATACGATTCATGAAAAACAGTCTGTATTTATACTCTTTTTGTATTTTTACTAAAGATAATATCCTTCTTTTCAAAAAACCGAAACAAAGATTTAAAGTCGTCTTTTAAAATGGCTTTTAGGGCAATTTTAAACTATCCTACCTCATCCATTAGAATCACATTTTAAAAATATAACTATGAAAAAAATACCTGCCTTTCATTTTATTCTCTTTTTAGGAGCATTTATAGGTCTTTCAATCACCGCTTTTGCCCAAAAAAGCAAATCTATCAAAAATGATAAAACCTATAAAGCACTCACGACAAAGCGTGTACAATTACCCAATCAATGGAAACTCACGCCCGCAGGTACGAGCTTACCTTTGGGCGATTTGCCGTTAAATATGATATTATCGCCTTCTAAAAAACTCATGGCTGTTACCAATAATGGTGTGGATAAACACTTCATACAACTCTTCAATACTGAGGGGGCTACCAAAGAAGTTTCCAGAGTCGATATTGCCAAAGCATGGTACGGTTTAGCTTTTTCAAACGATGAAAAACGCTTGTATGCTTCGGGTGGTCACGATAATACCATCGTTATTTTCAATATCAATAATCAAATTTTAAAGCGAGATACCATTATAAAATTGGGTGAACCGTGGGCAAAAAACAAAATTGGACCAGGCGGTATTGCACTTGACGATGCCACTAATCGCCTTTTCACCGTTGCCAGAGAGGATAGTACTCTTTATGTGTGCAATACGCAAAGTTTAAAAATTGAAAAAAAGATACCCCTCAGTAGTGAGCCCTTTTCTGTGATGATTTCAAAGACTTTAAATGAAATATACGTTTCGCTTTGGGGTGCAAAACAGATATTGGTTTTTGATTTAAAAACTTTGGATAAAAAAACGGAAATTGCCGTAGGCGACCACCCCAACGAGATGATTTTAAATAAAAAACAAGATGCCCTATTCGTGGCTAATTCCTTGGATAATTCCGTTTCAGTTATTGATTTAAAAACTAAAAAAGTATTAGAAACCTTAAATGCAGCCCTCTACCCTAATGCTCCCAATGGCTCAACCACCAATGGTGTGGCATTGAGTGAAAACGAAAAAACGCTGTATATTGCCAATGCTGATAATAATTGTTTGGCCGTTTTTGATGTTGAAAAATTGGGGAACAGCCATTCCAAAGGCTTTATCCCCACAGGTTGGTATCCGACAAGTGTAAAAATAATTGGTAATAAAATACTTGTAACCAACGGCAAAGGCATGAGTTCTGCTCCCAACCCAGAAGGACCCAGCCCTTTACAAAGGCGGGACGATAGTCACCATGCGCAATACATAGGTAGGTTATTTTATGGTACTTTGAGCATTATTGATGCGCCCAATGATAAGCAATTAGCCGTTTATTCAAAACTGACTTATGAAAACACGCCTTACACCAAAGAAAAGGAGCTGAATACTGAGGGGGAGAAAGGCAACCCCATTCCGATGCGGGTGGGTGATGCCTCGCCGATAAAATATGTGTTTTACATCATCAAAGAAAACCGCACTTACGACCAAGTTTTAGCCGATGTAAAAGGCGGTAATGGCGATACTTCGCTCCTACTCTTTCCGAAAAACATAACACCTAATCAGCATTTTATCGCTGAAAACTACGTCCTTTTTGATAATTTTTACGTGGATGCCGAAGTCTCTGCCGATGGGCATAATTGGAGTATGGCGGCTTATGCTAATGATTTTGTTGAAAAAACATGGGTCACAAGTTACGGCGGTAAAGGGGGTAGTTACGATTATGAAGGTACACGTAAAGTCGCTTTCCCAAAATCAGGTTTCATTTGGGATAATTGTAAAAGAGGTGGCGTCAGCTACCGCACTTATGGCGAATTTGCCGACGATAGAAAAGCCAATTATGAAACAATTGAAGGGCATTTTTGCCCCAATTATTCCAGTTGGGATATGGATTATCAAGATATTAGCCGTGAAAAAGATTGGGCGCATGATTTTGATTCACTTTTAAATATCAATCAAGTCCCTCGTTTTAGCACCATTCGTTTTGGCAATGACCATACTTCGGGTATGTCGAAAGGCGCCTTTTCGCCCAAAGCGGCGGTGGCTGATAATGACTTGGCAGTCGGGCGTTTTATCGAACACCTATCCAATACACCGATTTGGAAAGAAAGTGCCGTTTTTATCATTGAAGATGATGCTCAAAATGGGGCTGACCACGTAGATGCCCACCGCTCAACCGCATATATCGTCAGTCCATACCTCAAGCGTAATTTTGTTGACCATACGATGTACTCTACAAGCTCAATGGTGCGAACAATGGAATTGATATTGGGTTTGCCGCCGATGAGCCAATATGATGCTGCCGCAACGCCGATGTACCGCGCTTTCACGTCTAAACCCGATTTCACCCCTTTCAAAGCCATCCAACCAACCTACAATATTGATGAGCGCAACATCGCCGACAATGAGCTGAGCCGTCGTTCACAATATTTTAATTTGGCACAACTCGATGCTGTACCTGAAAGAGCGTTTAATGAGGTTTTGTGGAAGGCAATAAAAGGTTTAAATTCTGAAATGCCTGCGCCCGTGCGAGCGGCTTTTGTGAAAATGAGTGAAAAAGATGGTGATAATGATTAATTTTAAATAATACTCCAAACTAACGGGGTGATTTTGGAAAATCACTCCGTTAGTCTTTGAAATACTAAAATTCATGATTACTTAATACTCAAGTTCATGAAAATTTAAAAGCTGTTTTTTATTTTGTGTTGTATTTCTAATTGTAGAAAAAACAGTTTTT
>JANPHO010000118.1:0-10460 GCA_031424515.1 Saprospiraceae bacterium | reverse complement strand
TTGTGTCAATAATTGCTTGCGCAGATTGTCCGCCGCTTTTTTATATTTAGCTTTTCCTGTTACCTGATATATTAAAATACAAGCTCTGCCCGGAGGCATCATATCGAGGTTGTAATCCTCCATTTCATACGTTCTAATCGTTCCATCCTCTTGGACGAATTGGTCAATCATGTTTTGAATATAAGTGAAATACTTATTGCCATCGCCCGTTTGTCGCCAAACTTGCTCAATAGCCGATGTCAAAACACCCATTTCATAATTCCATTTTTCAGGCTTTGTTTTATCGTACACCAATCCATTGTCATGCTGCAACATCAAAGTTGCTGCCATGCGCTCCGACCATTTTGTCGGTTTTTGGGCTTGTATATTTAAAACAAACGCCAGACTAAGAATCGAAAAAAATGCTTTCATTGATATAGAAATTTATTTGCTATCGTGTCACCGCTCTAAAGCGGTGGCACGGGTATAAGAATTATCCATGCCACCGCTTTAGAGCGGTGACATGGGTTATTTTTTAATTAAAACCTTTTGTGAAACGCCCTCGCCAAAAACAATTGGATATGGTATTTTACCCGTATTACTATTCACCAAACGGATTTTTTCAGTGCGATTACCATTGATATTTAAAACCGTTTTGACTTTTTCAGAGAACTTAATATTATCGATACTGATATTTTTACTATTTGAAATAGTCACCAACGTTTCATCTTGAGTCGTCAAAAGTTTGATATTTTTTAATGAAATACCATCACCTTCTATGCAGTAAAATCCTTTTTTAGCTTCGATATTACAGTTTTCAATCACCACATTTTTCACATTCATTTCGGGCAAACCACGAATCACAATGCCATTTTCAGCGCCCTTACACGTAATATTTCTGATAAAAAACGAGCGGAACTGAGGGGTCTCCTCCGAAACTGGTTTTGCTTCAATTTTTGGATTCGACTCACTTTCCGAAAAGTCACGACCATTATAATACATATCAAAAAGAATCGCTTCACCCGGAATATTTGTCATGGCAATATCAGCACAATAGATGTTTTCAACAATACCGCCACGACCACGTGTCGTTTTGAAACGCAATCCAATATCAGTACCCATAAAAGTGCAATTCGACACGTATAAATTGCGAGCGCCCCCCGACATTTCAGAACCAATCACAAAACCACCATGCGCTCTGTACACTATATTATTGCGGATAATGGCATTTTCACTCGGCACATTGCGCTTACGACCTTCGGCATCTCGCCCCGATTTGATGGTAATAGCATCATCGCCCACGTCAAAAGTGCAATTTTCAATCATAAAATTTTTACAACTTTCGACATCAATCGCATCCGAATTCTGTGCATAAGACGGCGCTTTTGATGAAATACCCCTAACAGTCAAATGCTCACAAAGCAACGGATGCACCGTCCAAGCCGGTGAATTTTGAAAAACAACACCCTCTAAAAGCACGTTTTTACAACGAGTCAACACTATTAAATTGGCTCTTAAAAACTCCTTGATTTCAGCGGCTTTTGTCGAATCAAAACCTTCGGCAATCACGCCAGGACGTTTCATCGTTGAGCCTTTCAATGCTCTATCCGTTGGGTACCACGTTTTTTTATCTTCGGTTAAAACGCCGCCCGAAGCGAGGACTTTTT
This sequence comes from Saprospiraceae bacterium, assembly GCA_031424515.1. Lineage (GTDB taxonomy): Bacteria > Bacteroidota > Bacteroidia > Chitinophagales > Saprospiraceae > JAAFJT01. The sequence continues at coordinate 8,814 of JANPHO010000118.1, read as the reverse complement.
TCCACTCCCCCTCAGTAACTTTGTCTTTTTTCAATGGTCGCCATGAGTCGCCAGCACCATCAAGAATACCTTTGCCCGTAATCGCCACATTTTCACAATCAACAGCCCAAACCGGCGGTTGCACTCGATAAGCATCATTGCCTTCCCAATTCGTTTTTACGATGGCATATTGACTATAATCTGTCGTAAATTGCACCAATCCACCTTGTTCAACGTGCAAATTAACATTGCTTTTTAAAACAATGGGGCCCGTCAACCACAAACCACGAGGCACCAAAACAACTCCCCCACCCGCTTGATTCGCCATGTCAATAGCTTGATTAATGGCTTTTGTATCCAATGTTACACCATCGCCTTTGGCGCCATAACGGGTAATATTAAAAGTATCTTTTCTGAAAACAGGTTGGTAAATTTTAGGCAATTCGTGCGCATATTTTTCATCGAAAACCGATTTTTTCAAAAAGCTACGCAACGGATGCCCTGTTTCAATTAAGCCTTCACATACTGCGCTCGCCATAAGTTCAGCGCCATATCTCGTAAAATGTGTATTGTCCTCCAAGCCCTTCGGATGCTTTGCATATATGCCTGGAAGCAAATTCATAAACATTCTTTTAGAGCCTTCAACACCGTGTGCTTCAATGATTTTTTGGCTTTTAGCGTGCATGTCCACCAACGGTATAATCAACGTTTTAGCCAAATCACGCACCACTTGCGGATAGTCTCCATGTTGGTCAACGAACGCACCGTTTTCATCAAATTTACGACGCATCACGGGCGTCATCAATATCGGATTAGCGCCTTTTGCTTTGATTTCTTCAATAAAACGAGTTAAATTCTGCTTATAATCCGTTTGTGGTACTGCATAACGCAATGTATCATCTTTCTTTTGATCATTGTGTCCAAATTGCAAAATCACATAATCACCCGTTTTGACTTTATCAATCACCGCTTTCCAATGCCCCAAAGTGCGAAAACTCTTCGTTGAGCGACCATTCATCGCATGATTTTCAATACGCACCGCATCCGTGAAATACTCAGGGAACACCATTCCCCAGCCCGTTTCGGGTGCATCAATCGGCGCTTTATTCGCCATCGTTGAATCACCACACAGAAAAACAGTTGGTTTATCGTCCACAGAACGAAAAGCCCAAATACTTAGAATGGCTATTATAAAAAGCAGTTTTTTCATAAAATACTGAGGGGGTATTGTTGTTAGTTAAAAAGTCGTTTAACTTTGTTTAAAATAAATTAAAATGACCACAGCACGTTCAGTTCAACCAAATATATTCAAAGCAGAAAAAACACCTCGCATTTATACTCTCGAAGAATACCTTCGTAGAGAAGAACAGACTATTGACAAACACGAATTTTACAACGGTCAAATCATCAAAATGACTAACTCAAAATTTTACCATAACCTCATCGGAAGTAACACCGTTTTTGCTATAAAAAAGACTTTAGAGTCTATTCACAATGATAATTATATGGTCTTAGGCGATTCACAAAAAGTTTATATCGAAGCTGAAAACGCTGCCGTTTATCCTGATGCAATCGTTATTTGTGAAAAACCTGAATTTTATAAAGGCATGGAATCCATGATTGTGAATCCGCTTGTGGTCATTGAAATTTTATCAAAAAGCACAGCCAAGTACGACCAAACTGATAAATTCAGCCTTTATAAAATGCTCCCAAGTTTCAAAGAATATGTTTTAATTGACTCTCGTAAATCTGCCGTTGAAACCCGTTTTCAAGTTGAAAAAGACCTTTGGCGTTTTACGAATTATACTGAATCTCCTTCCTCTATTCAACTTCAATCCATCGGTATTTCAATTTCGATTGATGATATTTATATAAAAGTAGAGTTTCCTGTTAAAAAATAATGTTCTAAGTGCCAAGTACTATGTGCCTCCTATTGGCACTCGGAACAGGACACGTGGTACTCACTTTATTTCCCCCACTTCGCCACCCATTTCGGATAATCCTTATTAATCAGTTTTACTGGCCAATCGCCATACCATCCATAATGCGCTCGGCGTTCATTTTCTATTTCTGCTAAAGTCGCTTTTTTAATACCATCACGACCACAGAAAAAAGGTTTTTGAGTTTCCAAATCATAGAAACGTGCCCATATTGGATTGGCAGTAGCATCTTCTTTCACAACCACATCTTCTCCCACAGCCAATGTCGCATCTTTGATGCGCTCAGTACGAATACCCATTATTTTTATTTTATCTAAAAAGGCTACACCGTTCGAAATTGCCTTTTTTACTGAGAGCCTGTCCCGATCACTCGGGAGGGTAGCTAAATCTATTTTCATTAAAAACTCTAAAATACCCACACTTTCATTTCCACTAAAAGAAGGCAATTCGTACGCCCGTGCTTTCACAGGTTCAAAGGTTTTGTAATGGTGTTGAGCACACCAAATTGTCGACTCACCCTTAACAATAATTTGCGTTTTCAATATGCACTCAATGCCTTTTTCAACAGCTTTTTTGGCGTTTTCACGGTATTGAACTCCAATATTTTCGAAAGGCGTTTTAGCATTCGCTACATCTTTTAATACATCCAAAGCTTTAATCATCGCATTATCATTAAAAGTGATGTGCTTGCGATAGCCTGATGAATCTGGATAAAATTGCGGAAAACCGCCGTTTTCATACTGCATTTTTAAAAGGTAATCAATGCCTTTTTCAGCCGCATTTTTATACTTCTCATTCTTTGTATCATTGAAAGCAGCTGCCAAATGGCGTATTTCACGGCTTGTCGCATTATTATCAATCGTAGCATCATTGCGCCCTGAATCGTCGCCTATGGAAGCGATGAGCGTAGCATCCCACTCCTTATCGTAAGGCGGTGGCTGTGTTTTACCATCCAAGGTCTTAGCCCAACCGCCTACTGACCGCTGAGCGACAACCATGCGTTCAGCTATCTCGTCACGCTTGGGTAGTTGCGTTGGAGCATCAGCAACTTTAGGTAAACCATAATCGCTTTTTGTTTTGGCAGCTTGAGGTGCTAAGTTCCAGCGTGATTTTAATGTCCAATCCCAATTGATTTTACTTGCCGTAGCAGCATCTATATTATTTTTATGCCAAGCAAAATCTCCCCCTGTACGATGACAATTGTAATAATTGACACGGGTTTCCCACTTTAAGACAGTATCCTTATTATTTTTATAAATAGCTGCATCAGCCATGTCTTTTGAAAAAGTGCAATTAACGAGATAAAACTGTGCGTCGCGATGGAAACGCCCTAATTTATAGCCCGTATCGCCTACAAATTGGCAATTTTTCAACACAGTTTTAGCAGATTCATTGTCTGTGCCATCGTGCCAAATTGCCGCATTTTTATTATGGCAAATGAAATAACAGCCTTCTGCATACGCCCAACCACGTGGGCAATACAAATCCACACCACCTTCCATTGTGCAATTTTTAAAGTAAAAAGTGCCATTATCCACGTCCCATGGGCTGACTGTATCGCCACCTAAAGAATGGAAATTGCAATTTTTTACCGTTAAACGCTGCGTCAAAGGCATGCAGCGGATAGCGAATTGATGCCCATCTTTACGGGTTATCTTCGCTTTACCATCGCACATAAAAGTAGAATCTCCTTTGGCTGTAAAACCAAAATCGTTGACTACTATTAAGTTTTCAAGCGTCACGTCTTTGGCTCTGATATTCATCACGCCTGAACCCCAATCATCGGGTGCGGTGCAACGGAATATTTCACGGGATTCTGAATAGATGATTTTCACCCCCTCAGTATCTGTCCATTTTCCACCTAATTTGGGGCATCCTTCTCCAATTAAAAGGATATTCTGCTTTTCAATAAATATCTTTTCACGATAAGTCCCTTTTTTAATAAAAACAATGCGCTGTTTCGTGGCTGAGTCAGGCAAGCTATTTATCGCATCTTGAATACTTCTGAAATTACCTGAGCCATCCGCAGCAACAGTTATTTTCTGCGCTTTTACCAATGAAAAGCACAGCATTAAAAGGGCTATTATTCTGATTTTTTGCTTCATTTTAACCTATTTAGGCAATATTTCACCTTATTGTTTCACAAATTTGAGAACACTTTTACCTTTTTCAGTACGACACTCTATCAAATACAGTCCATTACTGAGGGGGCTGATATCCAATGAGGTTTTACCCACATTGGCACTTTTTTTAGTGATTATTAAAGTGCCTTTTATATCATAAATAGTAAAATTGGCCTCCCCCAAAAATGTGGGATAATTAACTATTAAAATATCACGAACAGGATTTGTTTCAATGCTAAAAAGGGTCTCATTCACATCATTTACCCTCGTAGATTTCAAGCAGGAACTACCAATACTATTTAAATAATTTTCCAAATTTGTATAGCCATTTGTTGCTATAGCATTGCCATCTGTTGCGTTATTGGCGTTTAATCCTTTTTGCATTTCCCATGTATCGGGCATGCCATCTTTATCCGTATCTACTGGGGCAGGTGTAGAATTATATTTAGGTGTTCCTCCCACATCGCTCGGTTTATCAATAATGCCTGAGGGATGTGAAATACCCGTGCTTGTCAAAGCCCCATACGTCGCGCCTTCAAAAGTTGCCGTCCCAGTGCGGGTTTCACGCACTATTCGGCGGTCAATGGTATCTCTACAAGGCAAAATTGCTCCCACACTATCCAATACAGATATGTAAGCCTCTTCGGCTGTCTGTGTCCTCACCGATGCAAAAGCATATGAAGTCGCCTGTTTTGAAGCCGCCAATAAAGCTGCAGCATTGTAATAGCTATCTTTTTGAACACCTTTTGTCCAATTATCAGCCGTTACATCAGGAAAACCCGCTACAAAATTGCCGCTTATGTAAAACTTACCGCCCAATACAGTATCTCGACCGTTGTAATAATAACTGGTATAATTAAAAATGCGGTTGCGCTTATTGCTCGCTGAACTTGTCGTCAAGCTGCCCGATGTAGCCGGTCCCGCTTTGTAATAATTATTCACCATATTGTACTGACCACCTTCGCCACCATAAGCCGAATTGATATTGCCCCAATTGTAAATCACATTATTTCTAAAATCAACCACGTCAGCATTCAGTTGGTCAACATATCGAGTGCCATTAAAACGAGGCGTCCGAGAAGTATGGTGTGCCAAAAGATTATGGTGAAAAGAGGCATTCATACCACCCCAAATACCCCCGTAGCCATGTTCGCCTTTATTGTGCACTGAATTAAAAAGGCTTTCACTGAGGATGCACCATTGCAGTGTAAAATTTTTAATATCATAAAAAGAGCCTGTTTCATCTATCGACCAACTCATCGAGCAATGGTCAATAATGATATTTTCAAAATTACCCGCAAAACAATTCATCGCATCGTCGTCGACAGCATTCGCATCGCCAAAACGACAGCGGATATAGCGAATAATGATATTACTCGCTTGAATATTCAAGGTATAACCTGTGATACAAATACCATCACCGGGGGCGGTTTGCCCAGCGATGGTTATATTATTTTGTCTGATAACTAATCGGCTTTGTAGTTTTATTTCACCTGAAATTCTGAAAACGATGGTTCTATTGGCTTGGCTTACCGCATCGCGTAGGCTGCCCGTTCCCGAATCATTGAGGTTCGTTACTTCATACACGGAGCCCCCTCGCCCACCTACCGCGAACCTTCCACCACCTTCTGCACCCGGAAAAGCCAGTTGCTGTGATTGACTGTTTAAACTTAAAAACAGGCATAAAACAATAAAAACGATATTTTTTATATTAGAAATCATGCTTTTTAGCGTGGATACTGAGGGGGTATGTTATATCTTTCCCCGATTATTTTTTATTGTTTTACAAATTTTGAAACGGACTTCACACTACTATTTTTCAAACACTCGATTATATATACACCCGTTGGGAATGCGCTCACATCCAAATTAAGCTGCTCAGTAGCGGTTTGGATTTTTTGATTTAAAATCATTTTACCATTTAAATCATAAATTGACATCACCGCATTTTCACTTAAATTGAGCATTTTAACAGTTAAAATATCCTCGACAGGGTTCGGACTTAGGCTGAATACTGAGGGGGTAATATCTTTTACGCCCGTAGTATTGGTGGCAAATCCCTTGAAATGAACATCTTTTAACTTGACATATCGCCCTTGACTTGAACTACCACAACTGAAGTACACCCTTACTGATAGAGTTTGACCAGCAGGAATCGTAACGCCAGTTGAACCATTTAAAGCTATTCTATAGTTAGTAGTCGTTGCAGCATTGTCTTGCACCGCTGTGATGGGCGTTATAAAAGCCCCGTTAGATAATGCTGCCAAAGGCAAACCATCTGGCCCAACACCACCTGTAATATCCGAAGAGTCAGAGGCGAAACCCGTTTTAGAATACACAAAAGCCAAACGGGTATTAGAAGCCGTTAAATAATAAGAAGAATTCAAGATAAATGAATCAATGCGCAAACGATAATTGGTCGCGGCTGAAATACTAAATTGCTCATAAAAACTGCGGCTAAGTGTACCGCCAGGGCCTCCACCTGCAGTTGACCACAAGCCCAAACCTGTTGTGCTGGGCCCAATCGCTTGACCCGTAACGGGTGAATATGGAACAATTAACGTAGCTCCCGCATTGGAAAGACCATTTGAAACGGACATATTTCCCAATGCAGTTACAGCCGTTCCTATCCCTTTGTCTCTGAGTGCTACACTGTCTTTATTATCCACCGCAAAAGAGAAAAAGCTTAAAATATTTGAAACAGGTAGTGGTTCGGCTTGTGTTTTACCACTTACTGTCACTTTACTTGTCACTGAGCCTTGCGATTCGTTGAGAATATCGCCAGTGTAACTACCCACAGCCGTAGCATTGAGCCTCACTAAGACTGTTGTCTTCGCAATTTCATTTTTTATAGGCGAAATACTGAGGGGGGTCTTGCTCCACGATGTTCCGTTATTAATAGAAATTTCGTAGTTAGCGGGCGGCGTTATTTTCATATCAGCAGCAAGGTTAGCCGCAGTGAATGTGTACGCTTTTGATGCTGATGGTAGTCCCAACCCTTGTAAAAAATCGGTCAATGACGTGCCCGATAGACTCAAAGTCGGAATACTGGATATTTCAATCGTATCTGAAACATGAGTCGCTAAGCCCGTTTTAGTACCTTTTACAATATAAAAAAAGCTTTTATTTGGCAAAGGGATAGTATCCGAAGTGCCGAAATTAATAGCAGTATCTGTTGCTGCGGTTATATCATATATTTTAGTGAAAGTTGCTTTATTATCTGAACTGCGTAGCAATTCATATTTCACATCTTTAATGCCCCAACTGGCATTCCAAGTGAATGTAGTAGGCGTAGTGGATGTGCCTTTTTTAGCTTTAAAATTACTGATAGCGATAGGCGCAACCCAAGGTGTCCCACACACCAAAGGCGATACATCACAAGGTTTCCAATTATTAAAAATACTGTCAAGTTTATATGTACCCACCAATGAATCGCTCATTTGCTTTGACCAAGTGGCCCGCTTGCTGATATCGTATGCTGTGCCATCTAATTTTAATGTTTTATATTCGCCATAAAAAATCAAATCCGTATTGGTATTGGCATTCCAAGTTGACCACCCCGCTGTGTTTATGGTTTCACCCATTTTACAATTTAAAAAACTGGTTTTAGTATTTGAAACGGGCGAAGTAGTGCCATCATTTTGCCACGGGCGACCTAAGAAATACTTTGTCACACCTCTATTACTGGGCAATACACAATTTCGGAATACGTACCCAAAAGGTACGCCTGCTTGTGTGTTAGCTGCTGTGATATAGCTATTGGCAGTAGCATCCAGTCGGTCTTTACCATAAATAACGCAAGAGTCAAACACCGCTTTGGCACTTCCGAAGATAAAATCCACGGTACCATCAATATAGCAGTTCTTAAAATATTGGCGATTGCCTGCATTGCCATTCGCTAATACTGTATCCTGCCCACCTAAAAAACGGCAATTGATGATGACGGCTCTATCACCATTCAAATTGATGGCAAGGGCTTGAGGAGAATCTCCCGTTGTGTTTTCAAAAGTAATATTAGCCGCTAAAAAGTCGTTGGCATTGACTGTTACTGAAGCCGAACTTGATGTGCCGTGTAAAGTACCATCAGGCTTGGGCTTGCCCGAATAATCATCAAAAGTCAATACCACATTGCCCACACTTTCACCGATTAAATGAATGAAAGGCTTGCTCGTTGATATGGATATTTTTTCTTTGTACCGTCCATTTTTGATAAAAATACGAAAAGGCGTAGTCCTATTGATTGGTGCTGAATCAATAGCTGCTTGTACGGTTTTGAAGTTGCCACTACCATCCGCTGCTACCGTAAAATCATAACTTTGCGCTTTTCCCTCTAAAAAAGTGAAAAGCAAAATAGAGATTGATAGAATAGTTTTAAAACTAAAAAATATACTTATCCTTTTCATATTTGTAATGTGCTGTTTAGTTTAAAATTTAAGTCTATTTTGGAAATGGAACCTGCCTGCCTACAGGCAGGTCTTTTTTAATTCATTTCCACCACCTCTATCTTATTAACGTTATATCACCCTTCTTAGTTGTTTTTGTACCGTCAAAAAACTCTACGCTCAACGTATAAACATATGCATCCATTGGTTGCACCACTCCCTTTACTTTTCCATCCCAGCCCTGGAAACGGTTGTTGGTCTCAAACACTTTTTGACCCCATCGGTTCCATATAATAAACTGCATTTTAGAAATACCAAAGCCACGAACCATTACTATGCTGTTATATATCCCCACTTTGCGGAGTAAAAGCATTTGGCACATCTACTAAA
>JANPHO010000117.1:0-18548 GCA_031424515.1 Saprospiraceae bacterium | reverse complement strand
AACCATTGCAGGTGGCGGCGGCGGCGGAGCAGGCATAACAGCTGCTACTGATTTATCTTTTGATGTTCCCTTTGTGGTAGTACATCCGCTAAAAAGAACGGCGACAAACAAGAACGCAGAAAGCGTTTTTTTCATTTCTTAGGCTTATTTTAATGTTTATAATCTAAATTTATCTGTGATATATCCTTAAAGTGAATCAGGTACTGAGGGGGCCGCTTCAAAAGTTTTTGCCTTATTGGTTTGAACTTTTGCGGGCATTGCGGGTTTAGTCTCTTTCTTTTCTATTGCTCTTTGCTCCGGGCTCTTTTCTGTCTCCGCCATCTTTTGAGGACGGTTGGAAACGGGGCTTTGAGTCGTTTTTACAGTATTCATAGCATCAGATCCTCCTTTATTGGTGCTCTTTGAGCTTGAACAAGCAGAAAAGAGAAGCAGGACAAAACAACTAAATAAGATTTCTTTTTTCATTATTTTAGATATGTAAGTTAATAACCATTCTAAAATGGTATTGTAAAACCTGCAAATGTAACGACTTTTAAACCGAGTTTGTTATTGAACAGTTCACAAAATCTATATTTTCGATAAAAACTTAAATAAGTGTGTTAAAACAACACCTGTTTAATCTTAATTAGAAGCGATGAAAAGAATATTGGAAGTATATTTAATATCATTTGTGCAAATAGTAAGCTCTTGCTATCAGAGAGCAGAACCGGAGACTTATCTTATTCCATCTAATTTTACAGGTGAAGTAAATATTCTTTTTAATCAAAATGGAGTTCCTACTAAATATAAAAATGAATATGGACAGGATACTATTTATACGCCTAAAATTGGTAATCCAATGAAATATGAAAATGGGAGAAGAGTTTACGAAATTCCTTCTAATGGAATTTTGTTAACTCAGTTTAAAAAAAATGATGGATTTATTGACAGACAATATTATTCCATAGATAGAGATGGTAATAGAATATTATTAGAGGTTTTTAAGTTTGAACATTTAAAAAAAGACTCTACCAAATATATAGTTAAAGATAAAAGCCAAAAAGGGATATTTGGAGATGGTACTATTGGTTCATATGGAAATATGAATATTGCCTTTCAAGATTTTATTGTGTCTAACTATACCGAACTTGATAGTTTTTATACTAAAGAGTATAGAAATGATTTTGATAGTAAGATAGAAAAAATCACTGGATTAATCTTTAATCTAAAATAATGACAAACCTGTTTCGATGAGGGAGTTGAAATACAATTAACACAGAAGTTTTAAACTAAAACCCAATAATCATACCTACGAAATTAGCCTTTTATGTATCTTTGTAGCTTCAAAGGGCACTTATTGCTATTTTAAATCAATTAATATTCAGATAAAATACTCGTTTTAAAATGAAAAAAGATACTCTTATTCCTCAACTCATCCAGAGAGAGCTTGAACGCCAACGCAAAGGCATTGAATTGATAGCTTCTGAGAACTTTACGAGCCAAGAAGTTATTGATGCAATGGGCAGCTGCTTGACGAACAAGTACGCCGAGGGCTACCCTGGTAAGCGTTATTACGGCGGCTGTGACGTTGTGGATGAAATAGAACAATTAGCAATAGACCGTTTGAAAGAGCTTTTTGGTGCTGAATATGCTAATGTTCAACCCCATTCGGGCGCACAAGCCAATGCTGCGGTATTTTTAGCGTGTTTGAAGCCCGGAGATGCGGTTTTAGGATTTAATTTGGCACATGGTGGTCACTTATCACATGGCTCACCTGTCAATTTTTCGGGTAAACATTTTAAAGCCTCTTTTTATGGTGTTGAAGAGGCAACGGGGTTGATTGATATGGATAAAGTAGAGGCTACTGCCATAAAAGAACAACCGAAACTCATCGTTTGTGGTGCATCAGCTTATGCGCGTGATTGGGATTATGCCCGTTTCCGCCAAATTGCCGATAAAGTAGGCGCACTCCTTTTAGCTGATATTGCACATCCTGCGGGCTTGATTGCAGCAGGCATACTCAATTCTCCAATGGAGCATTGCCATATCGTTACCTCTACTACCCATAAAACACTGAGGGGCCCTCGTGGTGGTATTATTATGATGGGTAAAAACTTTGAAAATCCATTCGGACGTACAACTGCCAAAGGGACTATCATTAAAATGTCCACTATCTTGGATTCGGGCGTTTTCCCGGGTATGCAAGGAGGTCCTTTGGAGCACGTTATTGCGGCTAAAGCTGTAGCATTCCACGAGTGTTTGCAACCTGAGTTTAAAATATATGGACAGCAAGTGGTAAAAAATGCTCAAGCTATGGCTAAAGCATTTGTATCAAAAGGCTATAACATCATTTCGGGTGGTACAGAAAACCACTTGATGTTGATTGATTTACGGAATAAAAACGTAACAGGTAAGCAAGCTCAAGAAACCCTTGAACACGCTGATATTACAATCAATAAAAATGCCGTACCGTTTGATACTCAATCACCTATGATTACTTCGGGTATTCGCATAGGTACGCCAGCTATCACCACACGCGGTTTCATGGAAACAGATTGCGTGCAAGTGGTAAATTGGATTGATACCATTATCTCAAATATTAATGACCCAGAAGTTACATCGCACATACAAGGAGAAGTGAACGCTTTTATGGAAAGATTTCCATTGTATGCGTCTTCAGTAGCGGTTTAAAAAATATTGTTTTTAATCAAAGCCTTTGGAATTTTAATAATTTCAAAGGCTTTTTTATTTAAAAAATATAGACTTTTAAAAGCGTTTTACGTATTAATCAACACCCCTCAGTAATCAAGGAAAGGAATAGAGATTTTATGCTGTTTTAGTATTGATAGACTTTTTCAAATGATTATAGTAGTTTTGCAGACCATTTAAAAAATTTTTATTTTTTAAATGCGTTAACTACTCGTTCAGAAATTATGTAACAATTTACTCTACTTTTGAAGGCAGATAATACCTCGTAAATTAGATTAAAACATTTTATCTCACTTAAAAACCCTTTTTTTAAAGTTAGAAATATGAAAAAGAAGTTTATTTTATTATTATTTGTTGTTTCCACTTTCTCTTCCTTTGCGCAGAATGACCCCGTCCTTTTTTCTGTTAACAAAGTACCCGTTCATTTATCAGAGTTCAATTATATCTACTCAAAAACCAACGGCAATAAGGCTGATTACAGCAAAGCCTCAATTGATGAATATCTTGACTTGTACACCAAATTCAAAATGAAGGTGGCGCGGGCTAAGGATATGAAATTGGATACCATTCCAGCATTGCAAGAAGAACTCTTGGGTTACAGACGCCAATTAGCCGATAGCTATTTAACGGATAAGGAAGTAACCGAGAAGTTGGTAAAAGAAGCCTTCCAACGCACTCAAAAAGATGTGAGCATTAGCCACATTTTAATAAAAATAGAAAAAGGAGATACATCGGCTTTTTACAATCTCATTAAAAGTATAAAAGCCCGCTTAGATAAAGGTGAATCTTTCGAAGCCGTTGCAAAAGAAGCATCGCAAGACCCGAATACTCAGAAAAATGGCGGTTTAATCGGATATTTGACTGCGTTATTACCAGATGGTTTTTACGACTTGGAAACAGCCATGTACACAACGCCTGTTGGTCAGTCGTCGGGAATAGTACGGTCACCCCTTGGCTATCACATCATAAAAGTGAATGATGTTCGCCCTGCACGCGGTGAAATGGAAATTGCTCACGTCATGATTCGAAAAGTAAAAGATGGTGTTCCACAGCCTTTGGCTAAACAAAAAGCGGATAGCCTTTGGAAGGTTTTACAAACGAATAAGGATTTCAGCACGATGGCATTACAACAATCCGAAGATGGTAATTCCTCCGTAAAAGGTGGATATTTAGGCTTTTTCGGTATTGGTCGCTATGAATTGGCTTTTGAAAATGCGGCTTTTGCTTTAGAAAAAGATGGTGATGTGACGCCCGTCATAGAATCCAGCATCGGTTGGCATATCATTAAAAGAATTAGTAGAAAACCTGCTGAAACCTTTGATATGGTAAAAAATCGCTTAAAATCGCGCATTCAACAAGATGGTCGCTTTGAATTGGCTAAGACAGCGATGATTGAACGAATCAAGGTGGAAAGTAAATTCAAGGAAAACCCCTCAGTATTATCGGCATATATTAACCAAATTGATGCTGCTTCGTTTCAAACTTTTGCTTGGAAATCACCTGAAGCCAACAAGTCTGCGGAGCTTTTCAATATGGGTACTAATCGTTATACAGTTGAAGAATTTGGGAATTATCTCGTTACGAATGCCAATCGCCGCTTGAGTTTAATTACTGATATGCGCGATAATTATTCTTTAGCGACAAAAACGATGTATAATGACTTCGTGAATGAAAAAGCATTGGCTTATGAAGAGACTCAGTTGGATATAAAATACAGTGATTTTAAAAACTTGATGCGTGAATACGAAGAAGGAATCCTTCTTTTTGAAGCCATCAAAATGAATGTATGGGACAAAGCCTCACAGGATAGCGTAGGTCTTGAAAAGTTCCATAGTACGCGTAAGGATAAATATATGTGGGCTGAGCGCGCTCAACTGGTTACTTATTCGGTCTCTGATTCTGCTAAGGCTGAATTAGAAAATATTCGGACGTACGCTGAAAAGCATTCAAGCCAAGATGTTTTAAAGAAATTTAACAAAAAGAAAGATATTGTCTCTTTTAGTGCAGATACCGTTGAAAAAGGAAAAAATAAAACGGCGGATGCCCTTGGTTGGAAAGCAGGCGCAATGAGTAAATCAGAGCAAAATCCAACCGATAAAGCATGGCAATTTACTAAAATTGATAAGTTAATGCCTGCCGCTACTAAAACTTTAAAAGAAGCGAGAGGCTTCGTAGTAGCTGATTATCAAGAGTTTCTTGAAAAGAAATGGATGGAAGACTTGACTACAGCCTACAAAGTAGATATCAAAAAAGAAGTTTTAGAGAGTATTATTAAAAAATAAATCGCAATTTGAAATAAATCGTAAAATAAAATGGGCTGTACGTTGCGATGTACAGCCCATTTTTTATTGTGAAAATTCAAAAATTACTTTTGTTCAGCATTTAAAATAGCCACAACTTCTTTGGTAATATCTAATTTTTCATTTACATAAAGAAGCGGGCTCGCACCACCACCAACATGGCTCATCACATAATCAAAACCTTTTTCCTTTTGGATTTGTGCTAATACACCCGTTAATTTCTTCTGAATAGATTCATTGAATTTTTGAGTTTCATCAAATAATTCTTTCGCTTTTCTATCCCGTTCTTCTGCAATGGCTGCTTGGCGTTTCATCAATGATTGTTCTTCTTGCTGAAGTTGAGCAGGAGGCGTATTGCCTTGCTGAGCCTTTTGTTGCAAAGCCTGCATGTCCATTTGCCACTGACGCACTTTTGATTCGGAACTTGCTACAAGAGTGCTATTTTTTTGCGTAAAAGCAGCTTCTTGTTGCTTGTAATATGTGAATTGCTCTTTGAGGGAGTCCATATTGACAAATGCTATTCGAGCATTTGGAATCATTTTCATAGCCGTACTATCCGATGTGGATACCACAGATACTGAGGGGGTGCTTGTAGGAGTGCTATTTTTACAATTATAAAATGATAAAGTAGCGGTAGTTAATAGGACGGCAATTATTTTTTTCATTGAAATATTTTTTAAAAACTGGAAATTGACTCTAACAAAAATGTTACAGTCTGTAATAGAACCGCAAAAATAGATTTTTCTAAGAATAATCCCAATCCTTTGGTAATATTACTGAGGTTTTCCTATAGATGTAAATAGCTCTGCCTGTTTAAAGGCAAAGCTATTTACACTTAATCGTTTATAATTTTTTAATAGTGTAGCGGTAAAATTTAAATCTTTTTAATAAAAAGATTTTGACTCACTCTACTGCTCACTATCAAATCCGTTTCACCATTCAACTTTAATTTCACGGATTCATCAAATTCAAATAATTCTAAAACTTCAATCCGAGCACCTAAATTCAGCATTTGTCTATCCAAATATTGTAAAAATGGGGTAGAATGTTCTTGAACACCCACAACCACGCCACAGTCTCCTTCCCGCATTTCATTTAAAAGCACCTGCGCACGCAAGGTGAAATTGCCCGCTGAATCAGGTATGGGGTCGCCATGTGGGTCAAATTTCGGGCTACCCAAATATTTTTCAAGACGATTTATCAGTTCATCATCCTTGATATGTTCCAGTTCTTCGGCTATTTCGTGGCATTCATCCCACGTGTAGCCCAATTTTTCACATAAAAAAACCTCCCAAATACGGTGCTTGCGAATGAGCAATGTCGCCAAACGCCCCCCCTCAGTAGTCAATGTCACGCCTTTAGATTTTTCGTAATTCACAATATCTTTTGTAGCCAACCGCTTCACCATATCAGTAACAGAGGCAGCGGCAGTATTTATGAGTGCAGCAATGGCGTTCGTAGAAGCCGATTTACCCTCCCTTTCATTTATTTTGAATATGGCTTTTATATAATTTTCCTCAGTCTGCGAAAGCATAAAATTTTAAGTTAAAAAAATTAATTTATCTTTTAATTGTTCAATTACCTACAAATTTAGATAATTTTTCGCAACAAATAAATAGACTTTTAGGGTAATCTAAAATTGAACAAAAAACCTAATTTTTAAAATACCCAATACTGTTTACCTTTGAGGTATGAAAATATTGATTATCCGCTTTTCATCTATCGGTGATATTGTGCTTACCACTCCAGTAATCCGTTGTTTGAAAAAACAGATTGGAGCAGAAATTCACTTTGTGACGAAGAAAAATTTTGAAAAAATTTTGCTATCCAATCCCTATATCGATAAAGTGTGGAGCATTGAAAAAGAAGCGAATGAAATATTGCCTCAGTTAAAATTGGAAGGATATGATTATATAATTGACCTTCATAAAAACTTGAGAAGCTTCCAAATTAAGTGGGCTTTAAAAGCACCGTTCTTTAGTTTTAATAAACTCAATATTGAAAAATGGTTGATGGTTAATTTGAAAATCAATCGCTTGCCGTATAATCATATTGTTGATAGAAACCTTGAAACGGTCGCTTCATTAGGAGTGAAAAATGATAACGAAGGTTTGGATTATTTTATCCCAAAAGAAGATGAAATTGATATAAATTCTTTAATAGAAAAGCACGGTTTTAACATACCTAAAAAGAAATATATTGCTTTAGTAATTGGTGCAGCTCATGCTACAAAGCGACTACCCGTTGAAAAATTAATTGAAATTTGTAATAAAATAGATTTGCCTATAATCATACTTGGCGGTAAGGACGATGTAAAAAATGGAGATTTAATTGCCTCGAAATCAATTGGTTATGCTTTAGATTTGTGCGGCGAACTCAATCTCAATCAATCAGCTTCGATTGTAAAACAAGCATATAAAGTCATTACGCATGATACAGGTTTGATGCACATTGCAGCAGCTTTTAGGAAAGATATTATCTCCGTTTGGGGCAATACTATACCTGAGTTCGGCATGTATCCTTATATGCCCGAAGGCTCTAATTCGATAAATGAAATGATAGAAGTGAAAAGATTAAGCTGCCGACCATGTTCAAAAATAGGTTATGACAAATGCCCCAAAAGTCATTTTAAATGTATGCAAATGATTGATACTGATGAAATAGTTGAGTTCGCCAAAGAGTAGCACCCCCTTAGTATTTTAACGAAAATGGGCTCAATTCCGAATATCAGAATTGAACCCAATCACAACTAAATAAGCCAAGAAATTATATTATTACATTACCTCGAACTTGCCATCTGTGATATGAATAGCTCTTTTTTCATCTGTCCGCGTATCAATATCCAAATCACTATTCTCTAATCTCAACACGCCACGAGGACACACCGCCGAGCAAATACCACAACCGACGCATGAAGAGCGCACAATATCTTGCCCTTGCTGAGCGTACGAGCGGACATCAATACCCATTTCACAATACGTCGAACAATTGCCGCAACTGATACATTGACCTCCATTTGTAGTGATTCTGAATTTTGATTTTTTTCTTTGAAAAATACCTAAAATAGCTGCTTGCGGGCATCCAAAACGACACCAAGAGCGGCTACCGAGTATCGGATAAAAGCCAGTACCAATAACACCCGAAAAAACTGAACCAATTAAAAACGCGTACGTTTTTGAAAACCCCATGGAAAGGCTACCCAATAAAGCGCCCTGCATGTATGAATTAGCCCATAAAAGGGCTGTCGTTACAGTCACGAAAACCAAGACGCTGTGTATCATCCAACGCTCAAATTTCCAAGCGGAAAGGCTTTTATCGGAAAGTTGACGGAAGGGGTCGCCTACTGTTTCTGCCAAACCGCCGCAGCCACACACCCACGAACAATACCATCTTTTTCCGAAAAAATAAGTTAAAACAGGTACGCCAATGAAGCTCATCAATATTGAAAAACCAATGAAATACATACCCAAATTATGCGATGAAGAAGCAACTATATTTTTAATACCCCAGTGCGTATCACCGCCGGGTTTCAAATAAGTGTCTTTCAAAGGCCAGAAGTAGGAGAAATAGTAGTCAGGTTCATTCATCATTTTTAAAAAAGAAGGAATTAAAAATGAAAAACCCAATTGGAAAAACGTCACCGAAGCCGTGCGAATGAGTTGGTAGCGATTGTGGCGGTATTTCATCGCAAATTTGTAGCCCATCAGCAACACACTTGAGGTGTACAATGTTCCATACACAAACCAAGAGTCAGCGACATGGTTTGTGAAAAACATACTGAGGGGGTCAAATAATTGAACCAATCCTTTTAAATTATCCGGAAACCAATATAAAATGACGTAAAAACCCGTCAAAAGTACACCCAACATCCAACCGCCCAAGCCTCTGTAAGTAAGGCTTTTGAAAAATGCGCCGTTGTTTTTGATGCCTTCTGGCTTGTTTAAATATTCTTCACGAACGTATAGGAAAGTGCCTAAAATGGCTAAACTGAATACAATTGCCAACATTACTGAGGGGTTACCCAATGCATGACCGCTTGCCCACGTCACGAGCAAAAGTAAAACGCTGATGCTGATGGCTGCCAAACCGAGCTTTTGAAGCCCCGAAGTATGTATCGGATTGGGGTTGGCTAATGATAAACTTTGTTCTGTTTGCATGGTATCAATGAGTTATTTGTTTTAAAAATTTAATAGCAGCACTGAGGCCACGTTTGGTTTTTAGTTGGAGGTTTTTATTAAAAGTTTTATTGTACACCTGTACAATTTCGTTTTCATATTCAGTGAAAAATTCTGGGTCAAAATTGGCTAAACCTAAGTTCTGTAGAACAGTTTCAATGGGCGTTTTATCCTTTATCCACTTTTCACACACTTCGTGGCGATAGCGGATACCCATGAGATTAAACCCGACTACCCCCTCAGTATTTTTGTCAAAACTAATCCGAATGGCTTTTTTACCATCGGCATGTTCCCAATACAGAGTTGATTGATTATCAGGCAGTTGTGCTTGAATATCGCCATAAACTTGATACTCAATATCTAAAAACTTAGCAGAGTTGAACCAAATACCCGGATTATATTTTATTTTTTTATTTAAAATAGTGTAAGCCACCGTTTCGCCCATCATTCTGCCGGTGTACCAAATGGCTTCTATTGGGCGGCGACCTGGTTGTGGTTTTTCAATTTCGACACAATCGCCAATAGCATATACGTCGGGTACACTGGTTTCTAAAAATTCGTTTACCACTACACCACGGTTTACTTTTAAATCCGTATTTTTAACAAAATCAATATTAGGAGATACACCCACTGTAAGCCCGACAAAACCACAATTGATTTTTTCACCGCTTTTTAAAATAACAGCATCTGCTTTCCCATCGCCGTTTTCATCCAGAATTTCACCCAATTCGTTTTCCAATCTTAAATCAAAGCCGTGTTCGATGATGTGGCGATTAATCATAGCTGACTCTTCGGGTGGTAGGATAAGATTCCAAAAGCTTTTTTCACGTACAAGGAAGGTAACAGGAATGTGCCGAGAGTGAAACATTTCAGCCATTTCAATACCTATCAAACCACCTCCTACCACTACAGCTCTTTGTAGCCCCTCAGTATGGCGCACCATAGCTTCCAAATCTTGATAGTGATACAAGCCATGCACGCCATCTAAATCTTGACCTTTCCAACCAAATTTATTGGATTTTGAGCCCGTAGCAATAATTAATTTATCGTATGAAAAAAGTTTAGCAGTATCAGCCGTCGTGATTTGCATACTTTTTTTCGCAAAATCAATAGATTGTACCCGACCCCTCAGTAATTGGATGCGATTTTTATCCCAAAACCAAGGTTCGTAAGGTTGAATATCTTGCTGGCGCATGTGACCCATGTACACGTACATGAGTGCAGTGCGCGAAAAGAAGTACTCACCCTCTTCAGAGATAACTGTAATTTCTACATTATCGTCGAGTTTGCGAAGCCATCGAGCGGCGGTGATACCTGCAATACCGTTTCCTATGATTGCTACTTTCATTAGTTTTTTAAAATTCTATTGAAAAACCTATTTGATAAAAAGGTGCTGAATAAACATTTTTAAGGCGCACTAATATATCATTATACGCTTGAAAATCCGCAGTTATACTCCAATGCTTTTTGAACTCGTATGCCGCACCTACTGCAATTGTCGTATATTCCGTACTTTCTCCATTTGTTATATTGCCAGTAGTACCTGCTTTTTTATTGGCTTGATAAAAACCTGTCAATCGCGCATTTGTCCAAAAAATAGGCGTCCATTTATAGCCTATTTCAAAGCCCAATCTGGCTTGATTGGAATAATTCTTACCTCTTACTACATATTGGCTTGAAATAGTTGCCCAACCTGGTACATTCCCAAAACCCGATGAAATGGCTAACGTGCCCCAATAATTAAAATCAGCGTAGCCAGCGGGCAAATTGACAGACTCTCTAATGCCTGGGGCTGTTTCAAATTTCGCTTTTGAAATATTGCGCTGATTTGCCACTGGAATTTCGCCCCCAATGGCGAATGAAATAACTGGAATCTTTTTAAAAAGAGCAAATCTCAATTCTAATTGTGGGTTTGCTATCCCTTTTACGGTTTCAAAATCTTTGTAATGTTGAAATTTCAAAAAAGGATAGTTCAATATAGCGGTTATATTTTTAGTAACCCCATATTCACCATAAAAAGATAGCATTTTTTGATAAAATTGTCGAGAACCAGTATTGAGCTTGCCTTCAGTATCGTAATATTTATCGCTTGTGAGAGTCGAAACACCCATTTTGGCATATATACCAGCTTTGCTGCGTGTCCAACCACTTTGGGCAGATGAATTAATCGTAAAAAATCCTATCAATAAAAATACGAAGTATATTCTTTTCATTTATTAAAAGTACTTAAAATTGATAAAAAAAGCCCGACTGTTATATTTTTTAGATAAAAGCAGGGCTTTCAACCTCAAATGTATGAAAAAATGTTACTTCAATTTTAAGCGCAAAAGAGTATTAAGCGGGCGTTTAAAAATAATAGACAATTTCTGTCGGGCTTGAAATTATAGAAAATGCGGAGCAAAGCGGAGGATTTTCTATAATTTTGAGAGCCGACTTAAAAAAGAAATTGTCGATTATTTTAGCCCAACTACTTAAAAGTGCTCTTTTACAAGTTCAACTCTTGAAAGTGATTTCCTAAATGAGTGAACTATTGATTACGATACAAATTTCATAAACAGCTATCACACAATTATCACAATTGAATATTTTATTATCTTAAAGACCTAATTAATCCTCTTTTACCTCTTTTTTAGTTTTTAAAAAGTAGGTAATAACTTTTTTAGTCGCGGATTTGCCAATTACCGCCTCAAGCTCTTCGGCAGTGGCGGCTTTTACTTTGATTACGGAGCCGAAATGGGTAAGTAGTTTTTCAGAAATCTTATCGCCAATTCCTTCAATACCCGTTAATTCAGTGACAAGGAAGTTTTTTGAGCGTTGGTTGCGGTGAAAAGTTATGCCAAAACGGTGTGCTTCGTTGCGGCATTGCTGGATGAGTTTGAGAGATTCTGATTTTTTATCGATATACAAAGGCAGTGGATCGTCGGGGAAAAATATCTCTTCCAATTGCTTTGCGATACCCACAACTGTTACTTTATGAGCAATATCAAGCGCTTTTAGGCTTTTAACGGCTGATGATAGTTGACCTTTGCCACCATCAATAATAATGAGCTGAGGCAACGACGACCCCTCAGTAATCAAGCGTTTGTAGCGACGATACACGACTTCTTCCATAGAAGCGAAGTCATTAGGGCCTTCTACCGTTTTTACATTAAAATGGCGATAATCCCTTTTAGCGGGTTTAGCATTTTTAAAAACGACACAACTGGAAACGGGGTCAGTCCCTTGTAAATTAGAGTTATCAAAACATTCGATGTGCATGGGCAGCACATCCATTTGTAGATCTTCTTTTAATGTCGTTAAAATACGCTCGGCGGAGGTTTGCTTACCCGTTTTGAGTATTTCCTGCTTGCGTTTTTGAAGGAGATAATAATCGGCATTTTTTAAAGAAAGCTCAAGTAGCTTTTTCTTATCCCCAATCTTCGGAATAGTAATGGATACTGAGGGGTCTTCAATTTTTATTTCAAAAGGCGTCAGAATTTCCTTATTATCACTGTTGAATTTTTCACGCAGGTAAGGCACCGCAAAAGTGAGCATGGAATCTTCTTCCTCGTCCATGTTTTTAGTCAATTCTAAGATATAAGTGTGAATAATCGCTCCATTTACTACTTTTAAATAGCTGACATACGCCATTTTATCGTCGGTAGCTATTGTGAAAACATCCACATCCGAAATAGTAGAACTTACCACCGTTGATTTGCCTTGGTAATCCTCAAAAGCGGTCAAACGCTCTTTTATTTGTTGCGCTTTTTCAAATTCAAGGTTTTCAGCCAGAGTCTGCATTTCTCTTTTTAAATGCGTTTTTACCGAAAAAAATTGCCCTTTGAGTATGTTTTTAATTTGGGTTATCTTCTCATTATATTCTGTTTCGCTCTCAAGTCCCGCGCAAGGGCCCATGCAGTTTTTTATGTGGTACTCTAAACAAAGCTTGATTTTACCTTTTTCAATATTTTCTTTTGAAAGTGCAAAAATACATGTCCGCAGTGGAAACAAGTTTTTAATCAAATCCATCAAAGCATACACCCGCTGACCAGAAGTGTAGGGCCCGAAGTAAAAAGAACCGTCTTTTATGACGCGACGGGTGACAAATACTCTTGGAAAACGCTCATTTTTGATGCAAATATAGGGGTAGCTTTTACCATCCTTGAGCATCACATTATAGCGGGGCTGATGCTGCTTGATGAGCGCGCATTCAAGTAGCAAGGCATCTTGCTCACTTTCTACGATGGTGAATTCAATATGATGGGCATTTTTGACCAATGCGCGCGTCTTCATCTGCCTATCTTTGCGCTCGCCAAAGTAGTTGGATAGACGACTTTTGATGTTTTTCGCTTTGCCGACATACAAAATTATCCCTTTGGTGTCTATAAATTTATAGATACCAGGCTGTAAGGGTAAGGTTGCGGATATTTCTTGATAATCGGCGGTAGTCATAGATTGTTCGATTTATGAATAACGATTATTGATTTACGATTAATTAAGCTTTTCAACTTTACGAATCAATATTCATCATTCAACTTATTTTTTTTTAGTCAAAACTGCTCTTTGATTGACCATTATGGGCATCGTTTTCACCGAAGGCATAGTATCTCCTTTTACAACTTGATTGCCAGTGACACTTACGGGTTTTTCCTTACCGAAGATGATTTCAAATTTAATTTTATCACCGTCTTTTTCTTCAATGGTGGTCAATAGATTTCCTTCTACTCCGAAAGTACAAAACAATTTCCCGCCCATATAGTAGGCTTCCATTTTAATAGAATTCATTTCATCATTCACATACAAACCTTTTGAGGCATCTATCGTCCTTAATAAATATGGACGTAAACCTTTTTCACGGTCGGCACCATAGATTAAATTCCATTGAAAAACGCCTACCTCATCCGTGGGACCAATCACCATTTCCATAGGAATCGACTGTGAAAGCCCTTTGGCGTTATATATATCAAGTGTTCCTGCCCATGTACCGAACCATGTGTAGGGAAAACTATCTTTTGCCACGGGGCGATTGAGTGGTCGGACAATGACTTCTTTTACCTCAGTGGAGGAGTTGTCGGCTATTTTTTTATGACAATTAATGAATAAAATTGTTGAAAAAATAGCAAAAATTAAATTTTTATACATTTCTATTGAATAGTAAAAAGCTGCATTAATACGATAAAATTGTTAAAAATAGAAGCTCAACTTTCCAAAAGTTTCAAACTTTTGGAAAGTTTTTAAACATATAAGGAATTGCTAAAATGGGCTATTTTTGAAATATAAATCGTTGATTATCAACACTTTTACATTTTAAACCTGACTGCCGTTAGGCAGGTTTAGTATTTTAAATTTTGCGGTTTACTTACAGCACCTCTTCTATTTCAAAGCCTAATTTTTTTAAATCTTCCCAAAAATTATAATATGACTTGTTCACTACTGAGGGGTCTTCAATTTTCACGGGATGAAACATGGCTAAAGGTGCAAAAGCCATTGCCATGCGGTGATCTTCGTAGGTTGGGAATTCAGGTGTTTCACTCCATTCAGCTTTACCCTCAACCATAAAATATTGTTTATGAGACTTTTGCGAAAATTTTGCGGGCAATTTTACGAAGGAAACGCCTACTTTGGCTAATTCCTTTTTTAGAGCAGCCACGCGGTCTGTTTCCTTTATAAAAAGGGTTTCCAAACCCGTAAATAAGCCTTGAACTCCCGTGCCTGCGCACATGACAGCAAAGGTTTGAGCAATATCAGGGCATTTTATAAAATCCCATTCAAACATTTCGGTAGCAGGCTCGCCCGATTTTTTAAGATGCAGCCCCCCCTCAGTATAAGTGGTATCTATGCCGAAATGAAAGCCCATTTCTATCGCTACGGAGTCACCTTGCAAACTATCTTTATATAAACCGTTTAATTTTAAATCCAATTCATCCGCAAAAGCTGCCAAGGCATAATAGTACGATGCAGCAGACCAATCAGCTTCAACTACAATATCTTTTGCTACATAATTTTGTGCGGCTACTACTATCGTATTGCCATCCCATGAATGCTCAACGCCGAAGTATTTCATCAAAGCCAAGGTCATTTGGATATATGGCAATGAAACTATATTGCCTTCCAAAGTCAATCGCAAACCTTCAGGTAATGTAGGCGCAATCAATAAAAGAGCCGTTATATATTGGCTACTTATATCCGCCGCTATGCTCAACGCGCTCACATTCAAAGCGTGAGGCGGGTTTATTTTTAAAGGTGGATAGCCTTCTTTTTCTAAATATTCAATATCGCAACCTAAAGCTGTCAATGCATCCACCAACTTACCAACTGGGCGCTGTTTCATACGCGCCGAACCCGTCAGTAGTTGAGTGCCTTCTTTTAATGCCAAATAGGCGGTCATAAACCTAAAAGTAGTACCTGCCGCACCCGCATCAAAAACATTTCCATCTTGCTGATTCAAAAGCGAAATAAGCGTTTGAGTATCTTTAGAGGTTGAAATTTTTTCAATTTTAAAACCTTCTTCGCATAAAGCATTGATAATCAATATTCTATTTGAAATACTTTTTGAACCATCCAATGTGATTTCACCTACAATGCGACGATTAGGCTTTGATACTTTATAAATCATAAGATATTATTTAGGTAGGAAGCAATGTTCCTATTAATTGGACTTAAAAATACTGAGGGGGTCAAGCATCTAAAATTTGAGGATTATCAAGCGAGTTAATTTTCCTTTTTAAAAGACTCTCAAATTCAGATTGCTTTTGTGGGGTTTCAAAAATACGTTTTGGAACAACGAAAGCTGTTTTTTCAGCAATAAATATAAGATATAGATTAGGGGTCTGTTCCCATTTTTTCAAACCATTCCATTGATAGTTAGTCTCACTATATTTATCTTTTCCTAAAATTTTACCCTCTTCAAAAATCATTTCACGCTCACCTAAGATTCTCTCACGGTCTTCGGATTTAATTTTAGCTTTTATGGCATATTTTCTTAAACCTGAATACCATAAAAGGACTAAAATAAATATTAGAATTGCTATCCCATTTTTTTCAAAAAACTGATACCCTTTTGGAGTTTCCTCATCAAAGTAAATGAGTAAATTCATTAAAAGTCCTAAAATGCACACTATAATATAAAACCAAATCAACTTCGTTAGTTTTAATTTGGTAATATGACGGATAAATTCGGTATATTCAGCATCAGTAATATCAAATTTAAAAATCATGGTTTTTGATACATTTTAAAATTACCCAAGCCCAAGCGTTGTAAAAAATGAGAAAAAGAGACACGTAAAACGCCTAAACCATACTTCGAACTGCGCACAAAATTGATAGACGAAGCCTCCTCGAAATACTTCGTCGGGCAAGTCACCTCAGCGATATCAAAACCCGCATACACAATTTGAGAGAGCATTTCATTATCAAAAACAAAATCATCAGAATTGGTATTGAAACTGATACCCCTCAGTACATCGCCCGAAAAAGCTCTGTAGCCAGTGTGGTATTCCGATAATTTATAATTGATTAAAATATTCTGAGTAAGTGTTAAAAAGCGATTTGCAATGTATTTGTACATCGGCATACCGCCCTTGAGTGCCCCTTTTCCCAATATGCGAGAGCCCAACACCACAGGATACAATTCATCACCGATGATATTGACCATCGCGGGAATCAATTTAGGGGTGTATTGATAGTCAGGATGCAACATGATGACAATATCACCACCCAATTCCAATGCTTTATTGTAAAGAGACTTTTGATTACCACCATAGCCTTTGTTCTTTTCATGAACTATGACGTGGTTGATACCAATGGCTTTTGCAAGGTCTTTGGTATTGTCCTTACTCGCATCATCGCACAGGATTACTTCATCAACGAGTGGAAAAGGAATCTCTTTAAATGTTTTTTCAAGTGTTTTAGCCGCATTATAGGCAGGCATTACCACTATGACTTTTTTATTTTTATACATTTAACTAAAGGTATATCAATTTTCTGTTTTTTCAGCAGCCTCTTCAGTAGCTTCTGCTTTCACTTCCTCTACGCGGTCTATTAAAAGATTGCGGCTGTTTAAAAAATTGAACCATTTAATCAATTTTTTAATATCGCTGATGTGTACACGGTCGCGATCGTGCTCAGGCAATACTTGAATAAAATAATTGCGCAACTCAGGAGACGACGCTTTTTCAGAAGGAACAGGGAATTCCTCCAAGTTAGCTTTCATATTGTGTAAAACTTGCCCAACTGGAACCGAATCAGTGTCAGTATAAACCGAAACTGTTTCAAACGGAGAAAACTGGTGCTGGCGAGCAGGTACAAATTTGCGGTCTTTGGTGTCATAATCTTCGATAATGATACCATTATTACGAGCGGAAATCAATTTATAAACTCCTGATAAGCCGCCTACTGCGACCATATTTTTTATTTCTATCATGCGATTGAGATAATTAAAATGAAATAATGTCTTTAAAAACGCGCAAAGTTAAAAAAATATCCTTCGGTTTTTAATAAAACGTTGATATACTGAGGGGTATTTTACATCAAATTTTGAAATAGCCCATAATGAGCCGCTTATTCTCGAAGTTTTGATTTTTTATAGTGAATTTGGGTTACGTGGTTATCTAATCGTCTCAAATTTTATATGGCATTTTTCAATTAAAGTTAACGTTTATACTGAGGGGTGTCATTTATTGGAACGCTACCCCTCAGTATTAATTGCAAAAACGGTATTTGAGAAGAAAAATCATTAAAAACAGCGAAAAAGCGAAGTTTTTCTTTCCTAACACATATAGTTTCTTAATTTTGTTCCGCTTTTTGAAAATGGGTAATTTTTTGAAAATATAACTCATTGAAAATCAACTTTTTAAACTTAAAATCGTTGAAAAAGCAAGATTTTAAGTAGGCGTAAAGAAATAAATGCTGCTATCGTCGGGCTATAAAATGTAAAAAATGCGGAGCAAAGCGGAGATTTTTTACATTTTATAGAACCGACTTAAAAAGATAGCAGAACTTATTTTAGCCAAACTACTTGCATTGTTTTATTTTTTTATTTAAGCAAAATTATTTTTGAACTAAAATACAATTGATACAAAATGACTGGCTCTAAGGTAACTATTAAAAATGGTAAGCTAAAAGTTCCTAATGACCCAATTATCCCTTTCATTGAGGGTGATGGTACAGGTCGTGATATTTGGAAAGCATCTGTACGCGTGATTGATGCGGCGGTGGAAAAAGCCTATAAAGGTAAAAAGAAAATTGTTTGGCAAGAAGTGCTTGCTGGCGAAAAAGCATTCAAACAAACGGGTAACTGGTTGCCAGATGAGACTCTTGACATCATCAGAGATTGTCTTATCGGTATCAAAGGACCTTTGACTACGCCTATTGGCGGCGGTATTCGTTCATTGAATGTGGCTTTGCG
>JANPHO010000116.1:0-18751 GCA_031424515.1 Saprospiraceae bacterium | reverse complement strand
CCTGAATCGGATTGAAGACCTCCTTTTTGAAATCAATAATAATTTAAAAACGCTTGAAAAACAGGCAAAACGCACGCAAAAGTACTTCGATTTGAAGGCGGAGTATAAGGAGTTGGCGATTGATTTGGCAGTTTTGAAATTATCGGTTTTTAAGGAAGATTATAAAAAAACGGAAAAACAGATAGAAACTGAGACCGATAATTATCGTGCTATTGACGTTCAAAGTATTCAATTGGAGGCTCAAATTGAAAAAGATAAAAAAGATAATCTTGAAAAAGAGCAACTTCTGAGCGAGCGACAAAGGGAATTGAATAGTATTGTGGGGCGTATAAGAGGCATGGAAAATGATAAACGAATGGCGCAACAACGCAAAACGTTTATGGAGCAAAATATGCAAAAAGTTACAGAGCAAATCAAGGCTTCTTCCACTCGCATTGCTCAATTGACAGAGGATATTGATTATTATAGAACGGAGATAAATTCGGAAAAACGCCTTGAACAAAAGCTGGAGGAACAGGTGGAAGAAGCTAAACACAAGCTGGATTCTATCCGTGAAAATCATGGCACTTTGAAAGCGGATTTAGAGGTTTTTTTACAGCAACAACAAGTGATTGAGCGGGAAATAATTGAGCATGAAAAGCAGAAAGCCATCTCTACGAATCAAATTGAAAACTTGCAAAGAGATATTCAGCGAGCGGATGATGAGACTAAGGGTAGGAGAGATGAGATAGAAATACTGAGGGGTAAGCTCAAAACACTTGAAGATAAAGAAAATGCACAAATAGTTGATATTCAACAAGTTGAAAAGGAGGAAGACAAACGTGTTGCGGATTTGGATAAAGCGAATCATCAATTAGAGGATTTTACGAAGCAGTTGGCTGATGTAAATAGAAAGTTGGATTCAAAGAAAAATGAATTCAAATTAACGAAATCTATGGTGGAAAGTCTTGAGGGTTTTCCAGAATCCATTCGTTTTTTAACGAAAGAAAAATCGTGGACAGCACCGCTTTTGTCGGACTTAATTTATGTGCAAGAAGCTTATCGGGCAGCCATTGAAAACTATCTTGAACCGTATTTGAATTATTACGTGGTTCAGAATTTGCAAGAGGCTTATTCGGCTATTCAATTGCTGAATAGCACTCAAAAAGGGAAGGCTAATTTCTTCGTTTTGGATGCTTTTGAAAATGTACTTTTTGATACGAAAGGTTTGGTGAATGCACGCCCTGCAGTGGATTTGGTGCAAGTGGATATGCAATATCAAAGGCTTTTTAGCTATTTATTGCACAATGTTTTGATTACCGAATCGGCTGATTTATCGGATTTTAAGGATTTTGAGAATGATGCGGTTTTTATTTCAAAAAGTGGGGCGATGACCCGCCGAAAGTTTAGTGTTTCGGGTGGCTCGGTGGGCTTATTTGAGGGTAAAAAAATTGGGCGGAAAAAGAATCTTGAACTTTTAGAAAAAGAAATAAAGGATGTGGAAGCAGTAGCGGCGGAGCTTTCAAAACAGCTTTCGCAGGTGCGGAGTGATATCAGCTTTTTTAAAAATAATGATAAAAAGAAGGAAGTTCAGTCTCTTACTGAGGGGGTCAATAAAACGCGCCAAGAGAAGGTATTTTTACAGACTCGATTGGATAATTTTTCTACGTTTATTGATGAAGCAGATGATAAAAAGTTAGCGGCAAATGAGCGCATTGTAGCTTTACAGAATACAATAAAAAGCATTGATAGTCAATTGGTTATCAATAAAAAATCATCGGATTCTGTTAAAAACCAAATGTCGGAAGCGGATGGGTCGTATCGCTCAGTTTCGGATATGATGTCGCAACTTTCGCAGGTATATAATGAGCGCAATGTGGAGTTTATTCGTCAGCAAAATAAGGTTTCGACGCTACAAAATGAGTTGAATTTCCGTGAAAAACAGATTGCCGAAAATCAAACGGCTTTACAAACCAATGAACGGACTTTGGTACAATCCAAGGAGGAATTGGAGCACGTGGATGATGATATTTTGCGCTACGAAACGGAGTTGCAGGATAGTTACAAGGCGAGACGCGAGCGCGAAGGCACGTTGAATGAATTTGAGCAATCGTATTATCAAAAGAAAAATGCCATCAATAAGATGGAAGAGGATTTGCGAAAACTCAATCGCCAACGGACGGATTTTCAACTTTTAGTCAATAATTTGAAGGATAAATTCACGGATTTAAAAATTCAAATTACGGCTATCGGCGAGCGTTTGCAGGTAGAATTCAGCATTTCAGTCAATGCCTTGATAAATGAAAAGCCAAAAGAGGGCTTGAATCGGGAGGAATTGCAGAAAAAAGTGGACAATCAGAAGCGTCAATTGGATACATACGGTGAAATTAATCCGATGGCAGTCGAAGCGTATGATGAAATGAAAGAGCGGCATGATACCATCGCTACGCAAAGGGATGATATTTTAAATGCTAAAACCCTACTTCTCGAAACCATGAAGGAGATAGAAGAAACAGCAACGGCTCAGTTTTTAGACGCTTTTAATACAGTTCGAATTTCATTTATTGACGTTTTCAAGAGCCTTTTCAATGAAGATGACACCGCTGATTTGATATTGACAGACCCTAATAATCCCTTGGAATCGGGAATCCAAATCATTGCAAAACCAAAAGGTAAGCGCCCACAAAGTATTGCTCAACTTTCGGGTGGTGAAAAAACTTTAACGGCAACGGCATTGTTGTTCGCATTATATTTGTTCAAACCCGCACCTTTCTGTATTTTTGATGAGGTAGATGCGCCTTTGGATGATGCGAATATTGAAAAATTTAATAAAATTATTAAGAAATTTTCAAAAGATTCGCAGTTTATAATTGTTACGCACAACAAGGCGACCATGGCGGCGGTGGACGTAATCTACGGCGTACACATGCCTGAACAGGGTGTTAGTGAAGTAACGGCTGTGGATTTTAGGGAGTTAGGAAATGTGGCGGAGTTGGCGGCAGCTTAGTGGCTGTTGGTTATGAAACAGTTGACCTCCAAAAAGTTATGACATTTTTTGGAGGTTAATTTTAAATAAAAACTTAGAAAATTCAATTTTAGAATGTCCAAACCATTTATTATCGGTATTACAGGGGGCTCAGGTAGCGGAAAGACAACTTTTATCAAGCATATTCGGGACATGTTTACCGAAGATGAATTGTGCATAATTTCTCAAGATGATTATTACTTTCCGAGGCATCAACAAGAGACCGATGATAAGGGCATTCATAATTTTGATTTGCCTAAATCAATTGATAAAAAGGCTTTTCATGCGGACGTTGAAAAACTCATAAGGGGCGAAGTGGTGGAAAGAGTTGAGTACGTTTTTAACAATAAAGAAGCTACCCCCTCAGTAAAAACCTTTAAACCGGCTCCGATAATCATTGTGGAAGGTCTTTTTGTGTTTCACTACAAAAAAGTGAGGCGATTATTGGACCTGAAAGTGTTTTTCTATGCTGCTGACCATTTAAAAGTGATTCGTCGGATTTTGCGTGATCAAGTGGAACGGGGTTATCCCATTGACGATGTATTGTATCGATATGAGCACCATGTAATGCCCAGTTATCAGAAATACATTCAGCCTTATATGCAAGAAGCAGATTTGATAATCAATAATAACACTGATTTTAATATGGGATTGGATGTTTTGTGCGGTTTTGTGCGGAGCAAACTTTTGAACTGTGAACTGTAAAACTGTGAACTGTTTTCCTACAGTTCAAAGTTTTACAGTTCAAAATTATTCACGTATAAAATCCAACTCTTCTTGCTCATTCAGTCTAACAATTACCGATGGTTCGCCTTGATCTTTACTATCTTGCTTGTATTTGACCACAAAATCTACTTTTTCAAAAATTTCGGAGCTGATTTCTCCAAAATGAGAGGGGAATGGCTCTCCACTGATGTTTGCGGAAGTGGAAACCAAAGGCTTTCCAAATTGCTTGATGAGCTCTCTACAAAATGGATCTTGAACGACTCTAACAGCTAAACTGCCATCGTCTCCCATTACTTTTTTTGCAACACCTTTGCCTTCATCATAAATGACAGTTAGCGGACGTTCGTGAAAAGAAATAAGCGTTTCTACCCGTGGGTGAACGTGTTTGACGAACTTTTTAAGCATTTCAATGGAGTCAACCAATACCACGAATCCCTTGTCGCTTCGGCGACTTTTGATGTCGATAATTCTTTCAACAGCTTTTTCATTGGTAGCATCACAGCCGATTCCCCAGATTGTATCGGTGGGATAAAGTATGACTTCTCCATTGCGGATAACGGTCAATATTTCGTCAAATTTTTCGTTTTCAAACATATATTTTTAAATTTGTTGGATTTAATATTTTATGAAGCTACATTATTTCGTTATGAAACGTATATAGTTGTAGATAGTTTAAGGCGTAATTATGATATTATGGTAAAACTTTACAGAATCTTCGGTGTTTTAACGTTAAAATTAGACGATAAGACGAATTTTAAGTTAAGTTTATTGTTTAATTTCTTTTTTTACCTTTAATTTTAGAGATTCAAATATACAACTAAGTCTGCATTCCTCATTTTTAGAAAAGCCAGAACCACTATAAAAATATTAATTTTTAAATTAACACCATATAAGATGCAGCATATAGTGAAAAAGCTGATTTTTTGTATTTTTATTTTAACAACTCTTACCCCCTCAGTATTAACTGCCAAACACATCGTAGGCGGGGATATTACTTACAAATTTGTTAGCTCGAGCAGTAATGTGAATCGGTATGAATTCACTATGAAGATATATCGAGATTGTGATGCTACGGGTACTCCACCACCTGCTCAGTTGGATGCCAATGCCATTATTGGTGTTTACGCTAAAAGGTCAGGTCGTTTTATTGGCTCTTATGTGGTGCCATTATTGACTAAAGGAAAAATAGGACCACCTTCTTTTCCTTGTTTGATACCACCCGATGTGTGCGTAGAAGTAGGAACTTATATTTGGGAAAAAGATATGCCGATAATTGATGATACGTATGTTATTGTATATCAAAGATGTTGTAGGAATGAAGCCATCACAAATATTATCAGACCAGGTTCAGTGGGTGCAACGTATTCAGTAGAAATCACAAATCTTTCTCAGGAAGTGGGTAATAGTTCACCTACTTTTAGGTCATTCCCACCGACTGTTATATGTGCGGCTTATCCGATTAATTTCAATCATTCAGCAATAGATGCCGAGGGTGACCAATTGGTTTATAAATTTTGTGAACCATTTACGGGTGGTGGTCAATTTGATATTGGTGGTACTTGCGAAAGCGTAGTGCCCAATCCTCCGTGCTGGCCTCCAATCGGTAATATCAGGTTTAAAGAACCTGATTTTTCGTTTTTAAAACCGATGGGCGGAGACCCTGTAGTCACTATAGATGCGAATACGGGGATGATAACGGGGAAACCTACCGAACAGGGGCTTTATGTGGTGAGTGTGTGCGTGGAGGAATATCGAAATGGCAAGCTTTTGAGTGTATTAAAAAGGGATTTCCAGTTTGATGTGGAGCCTTGTGACCCTACCATCAGAGCCGAAATTAAAGCGGATACTGTCATTGGGGACACTTATTTCATCAGAACTTGCGGTGAAAAAAATGTGGATATTAATAATTTAAGCCTTGATAGAAGATATATCAACGATTTTAGGTTTGATATAGGTATTTCAGGGGCGACGAAAACATTCAAGGATTGGGAACCCAAAGTGAGTTTTCCAGATACGGGCGTTTATAAAGGCAATTTATACCTCAATCCTGGGACTTTGTGCGGTGATACCATTAATTTGGTTTTCAATATTTTTAACTCAGTTAAGCCCGATTTTACGTATAAATATGATACTTGCGTAGCGGGAGCCGTCGCTTTTACGGATAAAACGATATCTTTTAATGGGCCTGTTGTGAAATATAAATGGGAATTTGGGGATGGAAAAGATACCTCTTTAGTTAATCCAAGTTATTTATATGGTACGCCGGGGACTAAAAATGTGCGTTTAACGGTTTTGGATTCGAAGGGTTGTAAAAAGGATACGTCTAAGCGATTTTTATGGCAACCCGTTCCACCGTTGTTAATTATACAACCGAGTACATTTAGTGGTTGTACGCCGGGGAGTATCTTTTTTAGCAATTTATCCAAACCCATCGACTCCACTTATTCCATAAAATGGACATTCGGAGATGGGGGAACATCATCTGTAATAAGTCCAACGTATTCTTATTCTACGCCCGGAACATATTCGGTGAGTGTGGAGGTGACATCCCCAATTGGGTGTAAAACGAGTAGAAGTTTTAAGGACTGGATTAAAATAAATCAAGGAACGAAAGCGGATTTTGAATATTCGCCTCAACGAATAAGTACGTTCAATAATGTCGTTAATTTCACGGATAAATCTACTTTTGCAACGCGTTGGCAATGGTTTTTTGATAATAAAGGTTTTTCATCCAAACAAAATCCAATTTATGCGTTTAAAGATTCAGGAATTTATCGTGTTAAATTGATTGTTGCCAATCAGTTTGGCTGTACGGATTCGTTAACTAAAAACTTGGATGTAGAGCCCCGAGTAACCTATTGGCTGCCAAATGCCTTTACGCCCAATGATGACGGGACGAATGATGTTTTTAAAGGTATAGGCATAGTAGGTGGTATGCAAAGTTTCAGTTTGAAAATATTCAATCGTTGGGGAGAATTAATTTTTGAAAGCAATAACCCCAATGAAGGCTGGAATGGTCAAAAATACAATACAGGAGAACAGTCCCCTCAAGGCGTTTACTTATGCTTAGTTACCTATGCGAATCCTCGAGGTGAAAAATTTGAATTGCGAAGTTATGCTACTCTGATAAGATAAAAATATTTGTAACCATATACATAAATTATTAAGCCACGAATTAACGAATTTCGCCAAATTATGTATCGATAATTTTATCGAATTTTACGAAATTGCCCTAAAGGGCAATTCAATTGGTGAAATTAGCTCAATTTGTCAACGCGTAAATAGCCTAAATTCGTTAATTCGTGGCTCTAAAAAAAATTATGTATGGTTTCAAAATAAAATATATACATTTTTTAATAAAATTGATTGTGAACACGATTCTGACTAACTTTAGACTTTTTAAAATACCTATTCTGTTATTGCTTTTCCACACTATTTTAGGAGGCAATGTACTGAGGGGTAGCCATATAGTAGGAGGTGAGATTACTTATAAATTCCTCCAACGCCAAGACAATAAAATCGTGTACAATTTCACGATGAAAATATATAGAGATATTTATCTTTCGAATGCCAATGCAAATTTTGATAATCCTGCCCGCATAGCCATCTATTTGATGACAAATAACGGTGGTAAATTATTTGGAACCAATGGCGATGGAAGAATAATTTCGGTACCAATTAAAAGTAGAGCTGTTGTAAAACCACCCGATGTTCCTTGTTTGACGCCACCTTCCAATATTGCTGTTGAAGAAGCTATTTATGAATGGAGTGCGACTTTGTTTGATACCAGCTTTAGTTATGTGGTATCATATCAGAGGTGTTGTAGAAACAATGCAGTGGTCAATATCAATAATTCTGGCACCACAGGTGCAACTTATTCTCTTGAAATAACACCTGAAGCACAGCATATCAATAATAGCAGCCCGACTTTTAAGGCATTTCCACCTCTTTTTATATGTGGTGGAGAACTATTAAAATATGACCATAGCGCACAAGATACTGAGGGGGATCAGTTAGTCTATCAATTTTGTAGTCCTCTTGTGGGCGGCACTTCCAATAATCCAAGTCCTAACCCTCCCGCGCCGCCGCCTTACGCTTCAGTTTCATTTAAACAGCCCAATTATACTGCTGATAGACCCATGGCGGGTTCGCCTGTCGTGACCATTGACCCGAATACAGGCATAATAACGGGTGCACCGAATATATTAGGACAGTATGTCATCAGTGTATGCGTCGAAGAATATAGAAATGGGAAATTATTGGGTAAAATATTTCGAGATTTTCAGTTTGTTGTCGCTGAATGTCAGAAAAATGTAGCAGCGTCTATTACTGCTGACTCAAGTTCAATAATAAATGGCGGAACCGCTTTTGTTAAAAAAGAGTATTTTATATATGGTTGCGAAAATGTGACTTTGACTTTGGACAACCAAAGTAAGGATCGCGCCCAAATAAATAATTTCTATTGGGAATTTAATAATAAAGGCGTAATTGAACGCTATAATGAGTGGAGTCCTACTATTACATTTAGGGATACAGGGTTATATTTAGGCAAACTTCTTTTAAATCCGGGCTTACCTTGCGGTGATTCTGCTTTTGTAAAAGTCCAATTAGGGGGTAGAATTGAATCAGACTTTAAAGTCAAATATGATACTTGTGTAGCGGGTCCTGTCAATTTTGATGGCATTGCTACTTCGGCTTATCCGATAAAAGAAATTATCTGGAATTTTGGCGATGGTAAAAAAGACTCAAATCGCTTGAAACTTGCTCATACTTACGATAAACCGGGGCTTAAAAAAGTGAACTTGAGCACCAAAGATAAATATGGTTGTAAAGGCGATACCACTCTTTCTTTTAACTGGGAGCCTGCACCACCCATTTTAATAGTAGAACCCGATAATTTTGTGGGCTGTTCACCCGGTAAAGTCTTTTTTAACAATAAGTCAAAACCCATTGACACTACCTATAATATTAAATGGGATTTTGGCGATGGGACAGTCGGTAAAGCAATAAGTCCGACGCATATTTATGCAGTTCCTGACACTTATAATGTCAGATTGACCATTATTTCACCCATTGGATGTAGAAAAGATGCTTATTTTAGTAATTGGATTAAAATAAAACCATCACCTAAAGCTGATTTTGATTGGTCACCTAAGTTGATAACCAACCTAAATCCGAGTATTACATTTGAAGATAAGTCCAGTCCGGTTGTTAATTGGCGTTGGTTTTTTGGAAATGAGGGATATTCTTCAAAATCAAGCCCTGTTTTCAACTTCAGGGACACGGGAAGCTATAATGTGAAACTTTATGTGCGCAATACTGAGGGGTGTGTCGATTCCGTGTTTAAAAGTATTTATGTCACGCCTCAAGCTACTTTTTACTTACCGAACGCCTTTACACCAAATTTTGATACAAAAAATGATGAATTTAAAGGTGTAGGTTCATTACTTGGTGTTAAATCTTTTCAATTATCGGTTTGGAATCGGTGGGGAGAAAAGGTGTTTTTTACTCAAAATCCTCAAGAAGGGTGGAACGGTCAAAAGGATAACATCGGTCGGCAAGAGCCTGATGGTGTGTACTTGTACGAAGTCATTTATATATCACCTACGAATGAAAAAATATCAAAAAGAGATTTCGTTACTTTGTATCGATAAAAATTTAGAACAATTTTTTTTAAAAATAAATTAAAAATGTTTTGTCTTCTAAAAAGATAGCACTATCTTTGCGTGCCTTTTTAAAGGTTATACAATTAAGAGTAAAATTAAAAGAAAAATAACAATGGACGCTATCAGTTTTGTTCAAGATCAATTAGCTATCAAATCAAGTTTCCCTGCATTTAAGGCTGGAGACAATGTTGTAGTGAATTATAAAATTATTGAAGGTGATAAAGTACGTGTACAAGCGTATCGTGGTGATGTGATTCAAATTAAGGGTCATGGTGCTAATAAGACATTCACTGTTCGTAAAATATCTAACGGTGTAGGAGTGGAGCGTATCTTCCCTTTCTCTTCTCCAAGTATCGACAGCGTTGAGTTGTTGAAGAAGGGTAAAGTTCGCCGTGCAAGATTGTACTACCTACGTGAACTTATAGGTAAAAAAGCACGTATCAAGGAATTGAGAGTTTTCTCAAAATCCTAATTTGCGTACTTTGCAAAAATAAAAAAAGCCTTGAAGATTTTTCTTCAAGGCTTTTTTATTTTATATATTTAGACTAAGAGTGATTCAGTTTTAAAGAAAATCCACAATATCATTTTCAGAATGGAACGCTTATAACTTCATATTTTATCAATTTTCAAATATTACTGTACAAATTGGGGCATCGCCCACATGCATCAACACAAATTTTTAGCATATGTTAATTTTTGTATAAAATCACAAATGTTGATTTCAAAATACTTAATAAAGGTCTTTAGACCTGACATATTGGTAGAAATCCGATAAATAAGTTTTGTAAAGTGCCAAAGGCACGACATATTGAATTAAAAATTTGTTTCAATATATCGTGCCTCTGGCACTTTCAAACAAATGGTTGCCATCTTATTGAAAAATTAACATATGCTAAAAATTTGTGTTAATTCATGTGGGCTATTCCCCAATTTGTACATTACTATTCAATTTTCTTTTAAAAAACGGGTAACTACTGAGGGGGATAGAATTTTAAATATAATTTTTTCTATTTATGAAATTGTGAATTTTAAACAAAGAAAAAGAGCATAAAATATTGAATACCAATATTTTATGCTCTTTTAAATATTACAAAACTG
Source organism: Saprospiraceae bacterium (assembly GCA_031424515.1). Classification (GTDB taxonomy): domain Bacteria; phylum Bacteroidota; class Bacteroidia; order Chitinophagales; family Saprospiraceae; genus JAAFJT01. The sequence continues at coordinate 8,257 of JANPHO010000116.1, read as the reverse complement.
TAATAAAATCTAATTATTTAGAAGACGTAGCTGCTTTCTTTTTTGTAGTTGTAGCCGCTTTCTTTACTGTTTTCTTAACAGCAGTAGCCGGTGCAGGAGCAGCAGCCATAGCAGCAATATTAACTTCAACTTCAAAATCATCGTTGATTGCTTTATCGCCTAAATTATCAAAAAAGCTACCAGAGCCATATTTGATACCGTATTTTGTACGGTTTACCTTGAAGCTCGCTTGAGCTGTCAATGAAGTCGCGTCTTTAGTGATTGTTGCAGGGAATGTAACTTCCGCAGTTGTACCTTTGATAGTCAAATCAGCAACTACATCATAACTGTTTCCACCTTTTGATGTAGCTTTTTTGATAGTCAAAGTAGCTGTAGGGTTGTTTGCAACACCGAAGAAATCATCAGATTTCAAGTGACCTAAAAGTTTGTCACCACCTTTAGCAGGTTCTAAATCTTTAACTGAAATACTGCCCATATCAACAGTGAATGCACCACCAATAACGTTATTGCCGTCAGTGATTACTTGGCCTGTTGTGAAATTAACGTTTCCGTAGTGTTGACCCGTAACTTTTTTACCAATCCATTTGAATGTGCTCTTAGACGCATCCAAGCTGTAAGTAGTCGGTTTAGGGGCAATTGTGAATGACATAAGTGCCACTGAAACAATGCTTAAGAATAATAATACTTTTTTCATAATTGAAAACATTTAAATTGAAATTGTTACTGAAATATTCGATGTTAAAACATTGACACAAATGTAAACAGAATTATAGAATAAATGTTTTAAGGAAAAGTTAAAAAATAGTTAAACAAATTAATATAAATAATTAATATTCGTATAAATTGTATTTGATTGATCTGTAATTTTTTAAAAATATATAAGACTACTTTTATTCAACTTTAAAATTTACTGATACAGGAGAATATGGGTATAGCAAATAGAAAGTGCTTTTGAACCCAATATTCTCATAATATATGAATATTTAAATAAAAATTGTAAAAATCGAGCAATGTTTATTGAATTTCAATGGACTAAAGGCAAAATTATTACTATTTTGAATCATTAAGCAACTCAAAATTGAATATTCATACAGTTTTATTACTGCTCACAAAATTCAGGCATATCATAAAAATTCTTGATTTCGGGGACTGGGCAATAATCCTTTTTTGAATAATTGGCCGGCATTGTCACGGCGCGAATTTTATCTAAATCATAAAAAACGGCAAACTGAACAGCATCATTTTGATTTCCCCCAAGAACGACAACACCCTCACGGACAATAGTCTTTGGTAAGCCATTTTCTTGGATAACGTACTCATCTTTCACCGTTCCGACTATGAAACCAATATGACCACCGCCTCGCCTTTTAAAAATAACCAATGCTCCAAGCGGGATATTATTTCTAAAATCGCTGATGCTATAATTATATCGTGTTACTTGCCCGTTGGGTAAATACGTGAAATCTGGCAGAGTGCCATAACGACCTTCACCTTTTTTATTATTGGGCGTGACTTCATTAAAATGAAAACCAGAATCACTAAATCCACCGTAAGAAGCTGCTCGAAAACCGTTTTGTGGCAGTTTAAAAGTGGGGTCAAACTCTTGCAATTTGGCGCCCACGTAAGCTGCACACCAAGCCATATCGTCAGTGTATCTCGTTTTAACTGTCTTGAAATAACTATTTATTTCGGGATTAGATTCGCCAAATTTTTTATTTTCAATAATGTTTAAATCATTGAAGTTCAACCATTTAGGTAGATTTTTGTTTTGAGCAGAAAGATGGTCTAAGATTTCATTTCTGACACGTTTTTTAGCTTCAATATGAGTTTGAAATTTATTGGTTCTTCTGATACACAACGCAATATTTGAATGCGTACCTAAGCACAAAGCTGCAAGATGCAACTGCCATAATTTTTCGGCATTGTAGTTATATTCACCCACTAAAATACCTTTGTTTCTGAGAATACGTAAAATGTCGGCTTCATCCAAAAGGTTCAAAGATTCAGCAATTTTATAGTAATCAGGATTAATTGAATTATCAAATTCGGCACTTACAATATTGAAAACACTATCAGGATTGTTAGTAAAAATGGAGTGAGCTTGTAAATATTGCGTTAAAAATAGGTATGTAAGGACAAATAAAAAGACTTTTAGGCGTATCATTATAGATAGATTTAATTTGAGTAAAACTACCCAGTGCTTCTCAAAAACGAAGCCAGTTTAAATTAATTGCTAATAAGGATATTTTTATGCCCCTCAGTAAAAATAGTAAAAATTAACAATTTACTGCTGTTTTAAAATAAAAGCCGATATCTCAAAATGAAATATCGGCTTTAAAATTACAAAATGTAGTATCGCTTTACATAACTTTTCTATCACCAGCCACAACTTCCACCCAAGTACCAGGCTGACGGGCTGTAATCGAATTATCATACATCGCTTCACAAAGTTGTGATGGAAGATAAAAACGACCCACGTAAGCAGCGTTCAATTGTATGCGATAAGTGTGCGATTTGCCCGATTGAAGTTCAAAAAAGCTGTTCACACGGTCGTCGCGGATGTCTTGATAGCGTGGAACGCTGGTATTGGTGTAACCAACGACCTTTTCCATGCGAGAGTTCAATATCTCCCAACCCGAAGGGAAAACTTGAGCCAAAGCCATTTCTTTATAGTTTTTACCTAATGTACCCGGGTTGGTAACTGTCACCTCAGCCACAAAATCAGTGCCTTGGCGAATATTTTGAGGATTCAATGGCTCACCTTTTAACGTTTTATATTGAATACTCATATTCATATTACTCGCAATTGGTTGCTCATTGGCTTGACCCACAGCGGGTTTACCCCTCAGTATAACTCGAACAAAAAGCTGAGTTTTACCCGTATTTTTAATAGTCAATTTATTGGCAGCATTGGTTGGCAAATTGATTTGAGCAATAGGCGAGGAGGAGGTAAAATTACCGCCTTTTCCATTGATATCATACGTAAAAGCAAATGAATCACCCGCTTTATTTTTACCGGCAAATTTTGCCATTGACATCAAGCCATACGCCACGGATTGAGTGCCGTACCAATCACCTGAACTCAGTTTTTGACTCACTTCCCGAGCGACTTGTATCGCAGAATTGTCATTTTTTAATAAAACCAATGCCTCTAAAATCATCGCTTGGTCACGTAACTCAGAGCCATAGGTATAGGATAATTCACGATATTTATTGACTGAAGTAGGAATATTATTGATTATTTGACGTGAAACTTCGGGTTTTCCTGCCAAAGCATAAGCCGAAGCCAACGACCACCGAGCAGCAGTGGAAAGATTCGCTTTTTCACGCAAAGAATTCATTGCGCTCGCTTCTGGCGACTTTGCTAAAGCCAAGGTGTATAATCTATATGCTTGTGTGAGGTCGCGGCTTTCTTCTAACCACCCCTCAGTATTGACACTTGAATTCCACCTTTTTGCAGCCTGTTGTTGGGTTTTTTGCCAACGTTCGAGCATATTTGGTGGGAGAGCATAACCCGCATTTTTGGCTTCAAGTAAGAAATGCCCGACATAATTAGTTGCCCAAGAATCTGCAAAATCTTCGCCTTGCCAATATCCAAAGCCACCCGTAGGTGTTTGGAACATTTTTAAACGGTCAATGGCAGCTTTTACATTTATTGCCATTTGTTTTTTCTTCTCGTCATCCAGATTCATCAATCTATCAACATAGAGTTGAGGAAAAGCGGCACTCGTTGTTTGCTCAACGCAACCATACGGATATTGCATCAAATACGACAAACGGCTCGCCAAATCAATGGGCGGAATCGTTGAAACCTCCAAAGTAGCCGTATTCGTTCCCGCTGAACCAACAGCATTGTAAGGCAATGTAAAACTTTGACCCGCTTGAACGACCACTTGTTTCACATCCGTCACGAATGGATTAGGGTTGCGGACGTCTATTTCAATATCTTGCGTAGTTTTTTCACCGCCACCTTCAGCGGTGATTTTGAATTTGGCAATGCCCGACCCCTCAGTAACAGCAAGGTCAAAATCAACAACTTTATCGCTCGGTTTATCAAAGCTGACTGATTGAGAGTTTTTACCCACCACTTGCACCAAACCGCTCGTTTCTTGAATGGAAATTGTGGTATTTTTCACTTTTTTATCCATTGCGAACACATTTACGGGCAGTTTTAAGGTCTCTTTTGGACTTAAAACGCGTGGTAATGTCGCCAATACCATCAACGGTTTTCTGACGGGTACGGTCTTTTCACCGCTGCCATACGCGCCATTATGTGCAGCAACGACCATCGCCCGTACTGAACCCACATAATTCGGAATAGTGATAGTATGGTGTGCCACGCCACCGCTCAAGTAAAAAGGTCCCATTGTCAAAACCACAGGTTTGAAACGATTGGCTGCTTGGGCATTTTTAGGTTTACCTGATTTATCTCCACCAATATTTAAAATGCGCTCTAATTTTCCACCATAAGCGCCCAAAACTTGGTCATAAACATCAAATGTCTGGACGCCCAAAGCTTCGCGGGCATAAAATGTGTTCCATGGATTAGGTGTCGTAAAACGGGTCAAATCCAATAAGCCATCATCAACAATGGCGAGGGTATAAGCCATGGGTTTGCCATTTTTTTCTTTGACATCAATGGTGACTTTTTGCTCTGGCTTCATTTCATCGGGCGCTGTCACGATGGGGTCGAGCTTGGTTTTAGGGTCTTCGACATTGATGGGCGTAACGCCGTACATCCTGATTGGCAAGTCATTTTTACTATTATTATGCTCTTGAATCAAGGTAACGAAGGCATAAACGGTTGGCGCCATTTCAGAAGTAGCTTTAAAAGTGTATTTTGTAATGCCACTTTTAGTATTAATCCACTTGGTTTCAAGCACTTTTGAGCCATTTTCTATTGAAATAAGGGCTTTACCCGCATCAGGAGTCGGAATATTTAATTCCACAGTTTCCCCTACTTCGTATTTCTCTTTGCCTGTTTTAAAACTGAGCATTGAGGCATTATTGCGGCTCATGCCGGCATTTTCATTGTCGTCCCATGGATAACCCGCGTAGGCATAGTCTCCAGAGTAGTGATTACTGAGGGGGTCGCCCGCATAAACGAAATAGCGTCCCCACCTGTCCACTTTTACATCGAGTGTCGCTACCCCTTCCGAATTGGTGGTGACTTTTTCAGAAACAAGAGCTTTCATATCTTTTGAAGACGTAAATTGAGCGCCATCATCATCTCCTGTTTCCCACCACCAACGCCATTCTACTCTGTAAACATTGACATTGACGGAGCGATTGCGCAAAGGCGTACCATTTTTATCCACTAAAGCGATTTCAACGGGGCCTGCTTTTCCGATGTCCAAGCGTTTTTCACCGTATTTATTTTTGGGAATTGAAACGCCTACGTATGTTTTAAAAGGAGAATAATCCATTGCCATATAATCGCTTGAAAATTCACCCGATGGCTCGAATGCCCTTATTTTAAAACCGACTTTCATTTTACCCGCCGCTTGTTCAGCTTTGGGAATTGTGCCATTGATGCGGACTGCGCCATTATCGTCCACACTTCCATCGAAAAATACTGAGGGGTCTGACTTGAAACTTTTAACGGGATTATCAAAAACAAAATCCTTAAATTTAGGAAATTCCGTTTTCGACGCAGCCATTGTCGCTTCAATTTTCACCTTCACATTGCGCGCTGGCGAGCCGTGCAACCAATTGACTTGCATATTCGCGCTCAAATTTTCCTCACCCGCAGCGATTTCCTTTTTACCGAAATCAATATTGATTTTCAAACGGTTGGGTTTGACAGTTTCAATTTTAATCGGTTGCGTGAAAGTCGCACCACCTGCTTTTATGTCCGCCCTCCACGTACCCGTAGGCGCATCCGCACGAGTCGCTATTTTAAAAGGATAAATATCTTTGACATTTTCAATACTTGTCGTTCTGGTTTGTAAAACGCCTTTTGGGTCGTACAATTCAAGCGTGATGGGATAATCATCGGGTAGTTTTTGTTCTTTATCTTCTAAAATAAAGTTCAAACTCAAAGAATCACCAGGGCGCCAAACGCCTCTTTCACCGTATAAAAAGCCTTTTAAACCCTTTTGAATTGTCGCACCCGCCACATCGAACCTACTGAGGTTCAATGAGTTATTGTTACTGAGGGGTAGATAACCCCGCTCGCTGCCTACGGAAGCCACCACAACCCACGGCTTACCTTTTACATCTTTTACAATGGCAGTGCCTTCGGATGTGGTAGTGGCCGTAGCCAATATTTGATTTTGATAATCATAAAAATCCAATTTCACGTTGCCCCGTGGGAATGTACTTTTTAAGTCAGAAACGGCTACAAAAATGGAACCATCGCCACCTTTTTTAGCAATTATACCCAAATCCGAAGCAAAGACATTTCGGCGGGCAAAATTATCACTGTTATAATAAGAAGGATTGCAGGGATTTTGACGCTGATTCCATTCATAATCATGGACGCCTTCGCCACCATTCCAGTTGTAACGGAATATTGATGCGCGGTTTTCCCAATTGTTTTGGCTATCACTTTCGTCGGTTTCAGTTTCTACAAAATCGCCGCTTTGCATGATGGTCATACCGTTCAAATCGTCTTTTGAAGCCGTAGAACCACACGAAGAATTGGTGTAACCGCGCCTAAAACCGATGCGAATTTGGTAAATAGCTGTTGGGTCTTTTTTTACCAATTCCTCTAAATTTAACCCATAACGTGTCCAACGCATTGCCGAAGCCGATGGATTGAGGTCTTTTAAAGCTACTCGTTTTTGTAAAACGATATTACCCACGCGTTCCAATTCGCCATTGCCATCCAAATCATTTGTTTGGAGGAATTGAAGAATATTATTATTAAAAACTTTAACTATTTCGACATCCACAAAATTCAAATTTATGGCTTCAAAAGGGAAATTTAAACCATCAGAATTGGGTAAAATAACCCCTCTGCCGACCAAGCGCACTTGAGGCTTAATGTCCGCAAAAGATAGGGTATAACTCACTGGTTCTTTCAGTTTTTTACCTTGAGCACTTTGAATAGCGGCGTCCACAAATACGTTTTTATCGCCCGAAACGCGCTCACTCGGATAGACTAAAATGCTGTTTCCGTCAACGGATTGGCGCAATGTGCCGTACCAATCATTGATTTTAATTAAACCATTTAAATCCTGCGTTGTACTGAGGGGGTCACTAAAATTGACTTTTAAATACTGCTCAGCTTCTTGAACCAAGCGCATATTCATGACCGTAAAATCTCCAATTGCTGGTATTTCAATTTCTTTTGTTTCATTTAAATCCACACCGATGGGCTTTCCATTAGAGGTTAAAACGACCTTTGATGCCATTTGCCCTCGCACGACGTCTTTTACTCGAAACGTATGTTTTAAACCATCATCGGCATGTAACCAATTGATAGTCAATGACTTGCCGTTTTGATTGGCTGTTAAAATTTGTTCAATAGCTTTTTCATCAGCTCTATCAGATAGAGAAATTTCACCGACCAGAGTTTGCTTGCTCATGTCGTTATTATTCTCCGCTTGCAAACCATCTGTAATGGTTTCAAAATACAATTCTCTTGTTTTAAACTCAAATTGAAACTCTTCTGCATCGGTCGGCACATTTTTAAAAAGCCGTTCGAGCTTCACAGAAGCAACATGAATTTGCCCTGAATTAAAGTTTTTTTCAGGGGTAAAACGAATCGTGCTTGCATCTTCCCAAATGGCAGTGCCTGATACTGAGGGGGTCAAGTTAAAGACCCCACTTTCCACTGTTTTGCCCACATCTTCGGGCTTAACAAGCGCTGATGTGAAACGAATAAATACGGGTTGCTCTCGTGAAATCGTGCCGGAAGTGTAGGCATAAACGTAAGCAGCCATATTTTTAGTCATCTTCTTCGCAACCAAGTTGCGCTTACATGCGACGACAGAAAGAGCTAATAATCCAAAAAGGATTAAGCGAGAGGTAAAAGCATTGATTTTAATCATAACACGTTGATAATGAGTGGATTGTACAATTTTCATTTAGTGAATTAAACGTGCCTTCTTGGTGCAGAATTAGTGATGAAAGATACAGCATTTTTAATGAAATTAACTAAGTTTTGTGCATGTTACGTAAATACATGTCTGCCTTTACTGATGACACTGGGTTTTTTTGTTGTTTTTCAGCTTGTATTTGTTCGAATAACACATTGTTATGTTATTTATTATATTTTGGAGTATATTGGCCTGTGCGGTATGTATTGTTG
>JANPHO010000115.1:0-11287 GCA_031424515.1 Saprospiraceae bacterium | reverse complement strand
CGATAGCCATGAGACACCGTTTACTGCCGTCTGATGACTTTCGCCTGTCGCCCTTGAAACTATGTTTTTTTAATAAAAAAGGCTATATTTGTAAAAAAGAATAGACAATGAAAGCAGCTGCAAACGTGAAAAATATGACCGAAGCCGAATACATTGCTTTTGAAGAAAAAGCACAAGATAGGCATGAAATGATAAACGGAAAACTATATACTATGGCAGGAACATCTAAAACTCATAATCTTATCTGTATTTGGCTTGTAAACATGATTTTAAATCAATTAAAAGGTCAAAAATACGCCATTTTCCAAGAAAATGTCAAAGTACAAATCACACATGAAAAAGACTACACATATCCTGATGTAGTTTTGACTTTTGACCAAGTCGATATATCATCAGAAGAAAGTCAATATATCCTAAAAAAACCAACACTTATCGTAGAAGTTCTTTCTCCTTCAACAAGGGTTTATGACAGAACCGATAAATTTATACAATATAGAAAAATTGAAAGCTTGAAATACTATCTTTTGGTGGATTCTGAAAAGGTATTTGTTGAGTGTATGGCTAAAAATACTGAGGGGGTATGGGAATCAGAAATTTATACTCAAATTACTGAAAAAGTTATTCTTTCGGAATTAAATATTGAGATACCTTTGTCGGATATTTATCCGCAGTAAAATATATAAAAATGTAAGTTATACGCGGAACTGGAGTTCCGCTTCACGAAACGACCTCCCACACTGAGGGGGTCGTTTTGAGTTTTAAACTATTGATTATCAATTAATTATGTACATTATTCCAGCTATTGACATCATTGATGGCAAATGTGTTCGCCTTACTCAAGGTGATTACGAACAGAAAAAAATATACAACGAAGACCCACTCGAAGTAGCGAAACAATTTGAAGATGCGGGTTTGCAAAAGCTGCATTTAGTGGATTTGGATGGTGCAAAAGCAGGTCAAATTGTGAACCATAAAGTGCTTGAAAAAATTGCTTCAAAGACCCATTTACACATTGATTTCGGCGGTGGATTGAAGTCAGATTCAGATTTAAAAATAGCTTTTGAATGTGGGGCGAAGCAGATTACAGGCGGCACTATTGCGGTAAAAAATCGTCCAGTTTTTTTAAATTGGCTCAGTGTACATGGTGCCGATAAAATTATTTTAGGTGCAGACGTTAAAAATGAAAAAATCGCCGTTCATGGTTGGCTCGAAACAAGCGATATTTGGCTCAAAGACTTCCTCCGAGAACTTATTACTGAGGGGGGGGTAAAATATTGCATTTGTACCGATATTTCAAAAGATGGTTTATTAGAAGGCGCATCCAATGACCTTTACGCCTCCATTTTAAGTGAATTTCCTGAATTAAAACTCATTGCTTCGGGCGGTGTTTCTAATATGGATGATTTATATAAGTTGCGTGAAATTGGCTGTTATGGGGCTATCGTGGGAAAAGCTATCTATGAGAAAAAAGTCACTTTAAAGGAATTGGAAAAATTTAATAGTTAATTTTTAGTGTGTAGTTTTTAGTGTATAGTTTTTAGAATCTAAACACCAAAAACTAAATACTAAACACTAAAAACAATAGAATGCTCGCAAAACGTATTATTCCCTGCCTCGATATTAAAGACGGACGCACCGTTAAAGGTATTAATTTTGAAAACCTACGGGATGCAGGTGATGCCGTGGAACTCGGTAAATGGTATTCAGAAAATGGGGCGGATGAGCTTGTTTTTTTAGACATCACTGCCACGCATGAGGAGCGTAAAACCTTTGCGGAACTGGTTACACGCATTGCTCATGTGCTAAACATTCCTTTTACAGTCGGAGGCGGTATTGGTTCTGTAGCTGATGTGACGCGTTTATTGGATGCTGGGGCGGATAAAGTATCCGTAAATTCTGCGGCAGTTCGTCGCCCTGATTTAATCAACGAAATTGCACAATCCTTTGGTAGTCAATGTATTGTGGTGGCAATAGATGCCCGCGAAGTGGATGGTAAATGGAACGTTTACTTGAATGGCGGTCGCTTAAAAACTGAATTAGACCTTTTTGAATGGTCCAAAGAAGTAGCGGACAGAGGTGCGGGTGAAATTCTTTTTACCTCCATGAATCACGATGGTACGAAGCAAGGTTTTGCGAATGAAGCCTTAGCCCGTATTTCAAAATCTGTTTCTATTCCCGTTATTGCTTCAGGTGGCGCAGGCAATATGGCGCATTTTTACGACACTTTTACTGAGGGGTATGCGGATGCAGCTTTGGCAGCGAGTATTTTTCATTTCAAAGAAATTGCTATCAACGATTTGAAACGCTATCTGGATGATAAAGGTGTGGCGATGAGGTTATAATATGATCAAAAATAAACGCTGTTTTCAATATGAGGAAAACAGCGTTTATTTTTGCAACTATATTTAAATACTGTTCACATGCATTGAAATCATTTTAAAAGGCAAATTAACTGCTGATTGGAACTGTTGGCCTAAACGTCGCTGCGATTCTTTTTCAAAGAACCATTTTACTAGAACGGTTTTTCCCATATTATGAATATTTTCAAACACTTTAAGAATTTCGAAAATCCAACGAGTGGAAGCGTTATTTACGAATTCAAAATGAATATTTATGATGGTGACATTAGCGGCATGATGGGCATAATTTTCAAGCGGTTTCAAAAATGGTTTGAAAAAAGATGTGGGATAGCGTAAAGATGAACGCCCTTTCAAATGAAAATTACCTTGCTCAAAATTAAAGGCAATTTCAGGCGTTTCCGAAGTAGATTCTCTGAAAATTGTTTCCATTTAGGTTAAAATAAAGGTTTGGTTTTTACTAAAAGTTATATCAAATTGGTCAACAAAGATTCATACTTTTCTTCAAAATTCAAAGTTTTTAACTCGATTTTAGACTAAACGAAGTGTTAACAGCTTTAAATTAAGAAAACAATCATTTTAAAATTTTATATCTCTTTCGGATCCATAGATAATGCTCTATTGGATACTAAATTCAATTTTGAAATGGATAAATCTCAAAAAAAATACCCCCTTGTAAATGCTACAAGAGGGTATTTCTTTTATAAAAAGGAATAAAATTATCCTATTGGGGCTACTTGAGGCGGTCTTCCATCTCCTAAAATGGCTGCATTGGCATCAATAATTGAAGGCTCACCGTAAGGTCTTTTGCCAATCAATTTCTCCAAGTCAGATTTCAAAAGCACTTCTTTTTCAAGTAAATGCTGAGCTATTAACTCCAACTCGGCACGGCGTTCGACCAATAAAGCTTGAGCACGGGCATAGGCATTATCTGCTAATTTACGCACTTCATTATCCATCAAAGTAGCGGTATCATCGGAGTAAGGGCGATTAAAACTGTCATTTTGCATGCCATAATACGATACATTACCCACTTTTTCATTCATACCATACACTGCCACCATAGCATAAGCCATACGCGTCACTTGGTCGAGATCGCTTTGTGCACCCGTCGAAATCTTATCAAATACGATTCTCTCGGCGGCACGTCCACCCATTGTCATACACATACGGTCAAGGATTGCTTCGGTACGCGTGATATATTCATCTTTTGGCAAATATTGTGCATATCCCAAAGTTCCAATTCCACGAGGTACGATGGTCACTTTTACTAAAGGCATTGCGTGCTCCAAATACCAACCACATATAGCGTGTCCCGCTTCATGATAAGCTATAATCTCTTTTTCAGCCGGCGCTATGATTTTACTTTTACGCTCTAATCCGCCAATAACTTTATCGAGGGCATAGTTGAAATCATCCATTTCTACCCCAGTTTTCGTTCTACGCGCAGCAATCAAAGCGGCTTCATTACATACATTAGCAATGTCAGCACCCGCAAAACCGGGTGTCATTTCAGCTAAAGCCGCGGCGTTGACATCGGCAGTAGTTTTGATATGGCGTAAATGAACGTTAAAAATTTGCTCTCTACCTTTCAAATCTGGTAAGTCAATACCAATTTGGCGGTCAAAACGACCTGGACGCATCAATGCGATATCCAACACATCAGCGCGGTTTGTAGCAGCCATTAATATAACGGCTTTATCAGTCGGGAAACCATCCATCTCAACTAAAAGTTGATTCAATGTATTCTCACGCTCATCGTTTCCACCTTGAAATGCGCCTTTACCACGAGCACGACCGATTGCATCAATCTCATCGATAAAAATGATACACGGTGCTTTTTCTCTCGCTTGACGGAACAAATCACGAACTCTGCTCGCTCCTACTCCCACAAACATCTCAACGAAATCTGAACCCGAAATAGAGAAAAACGGTACACCTGCCTCACCTGCCACAGCTTTCGCTAAAAGGGTTTTACCAGTACCCGGAGGGCCTACAAGCAATACACCTTTTGGTATTTTACCGCCCAAAGTGGTATATTTTTTCGGATTTTTCAAGAAATCAACGACTTCCATCACTTCCTCTTTCGCTTCATCCAAACCTGCAACATCTGAGAAATTGATGTTAACTTTAGCGTTATTATCAAAAACTTGTGCTTTTGAACGACCGATATTGAAAATTTGTCCACCAGGACCGCCTGCACCACCACCTACTCTACGCATGATAAAAATCCAAAGAGCAGCAAAAATAGCCAGTAAAAATAGCCAATTCAAGAGCGGTTGCCAAAGGTTCACACGATCTTCATAATCAGCGAAGATTTGTGCTGTTGCCGGACTTTCCTTCCACAATGCATTGATTCTTTCTTCATAAACCTTTGCAGGGATGTCCATCTGAAAGTGTGGGCGATTCGGAAATTTTGTCTTAGCAATATTGTATTTAGCTAATTTATCATCCTTCACAAATACCTCCAACACCTTCTCGTTCACCATGATAACCTTCTGAATATCGCCTTGTTTGACCATTTCAGCATATTTCTCCCATTCAAGCTCCTTTTTATCAATGGTGCCAAAATTGTAAATATTAAAGGCTATTAGTACCAAAGCAATCAATCCATAAATCCAATAAGAACTGAATCCATTGGATGGGCTGTTGCGTGGTTTGTTATCAAATTCGTTATTCTCCATTTTTTTTGTCAGACAACTTTTATACTACCCCTCAGTATTAAGAGTGCAAAAATTAGTTTAAGATGTTTTGTAAATAAAACTATCTCTTCAATGATTAAAATTTTACTCCAAAATTATGATGGCAATCAGTTTTGAAATTCCTCTTTAAAGGCGATTTAAAAACAATAATATTTTAATAAACAAGTTATTTTTTATATAAAATTCATCTCTTGAATAAAAGTTTAAAAAAGCACTTTTTTTTCCAAAACTTTTATTTTAATAGATAAATTAATTACTATTCATAAAAATCTATCAATCAGTGATTTACGAAGGATTTCAAAGGAAATTTTGAAATAAAAAATAAAATCACTAAAACACCCCCCTCAGTATAAACGCTCTTAAATAGTGTTTTTTATTGAAATACTTAAAACCTGATATTTCAATAATATTTAAGGAATATATGTTGTATTTCAAATCATGGTTTTACTAAACATCTTCATATTGCACCATAATACCATCACTCCACAAATCTTCTAATTCATAAAATGAACGGGTGTCACGATGGAAAACATGAACCACAACATCAAAATAGTCCATCACTACCCACGTGCTTTGCAAGCCACCTTCTATATGGGTTGGCGTTGTCTGATAGGTATCTTTCACTTTCCGATAAATACTATCAGTAATCGCTCTTACTTGAACATTGGAATCGCCTTCACAAATAATGAAATAATTGGTTGGGGCATCGTGCAATTTACGTAGGTCAATCTTCACGATTTTTTTACCTTTGATGTCTTGAATGGCGTCAACAATAACGTCGTTTAACAACTCGGCTGGAACTGCCTGCATCTTATAAGCTCCTTGTACTGTACTCAAATTAAAATTTTATTTTAAAAAAAATGAGACAAATATAAAATATTTAAATCTTACAACTTTATAATCAATTGATTTACAAGTATTTAAACCTAAAAAAAACTAATTAATTTCATTTAGCTTTGAATCAAATTGTAAATTTGCAAATTTACTAAAATTAAACGGAATTGACTGCAATATCAAACACCCTTTTTATAGGAAAAGTTCTGAAACATTATGAAGCGGCTGCTTCCACGAATGCTTTAGCTGCCGATTTAATGAATAACGAGAAAATTAATGAAGGTGCTGTCCTCTATACGTTTAACCAAACTGCCGGCAGAGGGCAATATGGCAACAAGTGGCAATGCGAACCTTTTAAAAATATCGCTGTGAGTATTATCCTCACGCCCACTTTTCTCAATCCTCGCGAACAGTTTTATCTCAATAAATCTGTGGCTTTAGGCATTCATGATGCCATTTCTGCTTATTTGCCCAAAGGTGTGACCATAAAGTGGGCAAATGATATTTACATTAACGATAAAAAAATCTGTGGCACACTCATTCAAAACGCCCTTTCAGGAAATAGCATCCAATCAAGTATCATCGGAGTAGGCATAAATGTCAATCAAAATGCTTTCAATGATTTACCCAACGCAACCTCTTTTTGTCTGGAGAAAAATGAAATTTTTCCGTTATTTGATATAGTTGAAAAATTGTGCCAATGCATCGAAAGTCGCTATTTACAGTTAAAAAGCAGACAATTTGGCAAAATTCACGATGAGTACCTGTCAAAATTGTACCGCTTCGGCGAGGATGCCTTTTACCAATATCTCAACGGTGCTTATTTTTCGGGTAAAATAGTGGGCGTGAATGAAGCAGGCAAGTTAGAAATTGAATCTAAAAAAGGCTTAGAAGAGTTTGATATAAAAGAGGTGAAATTTGTGATTTGAGGGGTTAACCACTCACACAATAAAACCCTCCATTCATACAGTCAAATCTGTAGCTCTTGTTATTGACATTTAAATCGAGTAATTTAGCTATTATTTAAAAACCTAAAACCTTTCACAATGAAGAAACAAAATCTCCTCCTCAGTACCCTATTTTCTATTTCGTTAACTGTTTTTATTGCTTGTAATCCACCCGTAGAGAATAAAGCTGTATTTCTGGATTTCGATAAATACGTTACTGAAAATAATATTGGAAAACTTGAACATGACAAAATACAAAGTTTACATGGTAAAATCTACATTAATGTAACCAAGGAGAATATGATAATTGTATGGGTTGATGATTCTGCACAACCTAATAATATATTTTATTTACAGCAACTTAAAAATGAAAGAATCAATAAAGAAATTGCCAATGGAAAAGTTCTGGTTTTGGGCAATTTAATACTTGTTCAAAATCTTGATGACAATACTATTCATCTCTTAAAATTACCAGACGCAAATCTACCTGACAAGTTTAAAAACGTCAGCATCACTACTCAATATGAAGGGTTCGCCTTGATAAGGTCAGTTGATGTCGTGAATTATAAAATGCTTTCGGATAAATATGCCAATCTATCCGCGAGAAGCGATAACTCGGAGATGATTGATATTGTACCTAAAGCGAGATGTTTTAATGCAGTAAATGATATTGGGAAAGCTGAATTTAGCAATTGTGATGCTGGTGGTGCAGGAAGTATATCTTCACAATGTGGCAATGATGCGGGTTCAAACAGAGTTACTTGTTTTAGTGGTTATTTTTCCTGCTGCAAGTATTAAAATGACTTTCAAAAGACAGTCATAATCTCTGTTATTGAATTATGACTGTCTTTTAAAAATGAAACCAAGGTAAATTTAATGTAAAATAAACCGTTATTTGAAATTATTTCCTCAATTTGAGTATCGTATTTTATTTATAATTTTAAAACCAGAAAAAGAATATAAAATACTGAAAATCAATTGTTTTTATATTAAAATAAAACTCTAATGTTTAGTTATATAAATGTTAAAGTTGGGTTAATAAATTATTAATTGAAATAAAAATACTTGACTTTTTGTTGCCAATGCAAGTATATTTGAGATAACGAAATCATCCGATTCTATTAATTTAAATTAATCCTATACATTATGAACTCACAGAAATTTTCCGCTTTTAAAAACCTTTTTAAGTTTATTAGTAAGCCCAAGGCTACTAACTCTACTACTCCCAAAACCGTTACCACAGAGCAAGATATTGATTGGGAAGCGATTCCTTCTCATTGAATCTTAAAAAATGGCTGCCAGAAATGACAGCCTTTTTTTATTGAAAATAAACTCAAAGCAACTCCATCGGGTCATCCACTATTCGCAAATTTTCATTGAAATTATCCATTGATGCCATATCCTCCTCACTCATTTCAAAATCCCAAATATTAAAATTCTCTTCCAAACGCATTTTATTAGCTGATTTTGGAATGGTAGAAATACCCTTCTGAACTGCCCAACGGAGTATCATTTGAGCAGGTGTTTTACCATATTTTTCTGATAAAAATACTAATTTAGGGTCTTTCATGCGCATTCCACGCACAAGCGGTGTATATGCCTGCAATACGATTCCTTTATTTTCACAGATTTCAAGAAGATTTTTAAGGTATAAATATGGACTAAATTCCACTTGATTGACCACAGGCACTATGCCCGCGTAGGATTCCAATTCCATTAAAAAAGGTTCAAGATAATTCGCTACTCCAATGGATTGCACAACCCCCTCAGTATGCAGCCGTTCTAAAGCCTTCCAAGTATCTTTTCGGGTATTTTTCAGGGGCCAATGCACCAAATACAAATCAATATAATCGCAATTCAGCTTTTTCATACTCGTTTCAAAAGCCTTTAATGTAGAGTCATAACCGTGGTCGGCATTATTTACTTTTGTCGTTAAAAAAATGTCGCTCCGTGGGATACCACTCTCCCGAATTGCCTTGCCAATTTCCTTTTCATTTTCGTACATCGAAGCCGTATCCACGAGCCGATAGCCCATTTCCAAAGCCCAAGAAGTCGCCTGTTCAGCTTCTTGATTGTACATGTCATAAACGCCCAAACCCAATAATGGCATTTTCACACCATTATTGAGCGTCGTATAAAGTTGTTTTTTATTCATTTTGACCTATTTTAAATATGGCTGTACATTTTTTACTCACCACAGAGGACACAAAGAAGTACAAAGATTTTTTGAACCGCTAAATTTAGTTTTTTCATAAAATAAACCCCAAGAACTTGGTTCAAGTTTAAAACTTGAACCAAGTTGTAATAACCAATAACCAACAACCAATTCTACCATTTTTCAAGCCCTAAAAGCTTTTTACCCAAATCATTTAATTCAGCCGTTTTATATTTATTCACTTCCCAGCCACGCGGGTCGCCAGGGAAGGCATAGCCTTCGGGAGCTTTGCGGTCGCGCCAAGAGGTGATGCGCCATTGACGCTGTGCTTCGTTATCTTCCTCGGCGGGCATCATCGAAATGTATTGAGCAATGCGCACTTTATCTTTAGTCAAATTAGGGCGAATACCGTGCGGTTGAGTACTGTTAAAAATGAGCAAATCACCTGCCTCCATTTTCACTTTCACAAATTGACCTTCAAAAGCGGAAGTATCGGGTTGAAAACGGTTGCGATCTTCGGGCTGGGTCAATTTCCAAGTATCATAGGTACGAAAAAGCTCTGGAATACATTGAAAACCACCCATATTTTCATCCATTTGGTCTGCTAAAGCCAATACGCCTTGCACATTTTGAGGTCTGGTTTCGGGGTCATAATCCCAATGAATGAAGCCTTTAAAAGGGTACTCAGGACGAACTGGAAAATTCAAATTGCAACGGTCAATCGTTACCCACAGCTTTTCAGTCCCCCAAATATCCACAAAAGCATCATAAACCCTTTGCATTTGGCGATTATCCCAAAGATATTGATGGTTATACACTTCCACCATACCGCTATTGCCAAGTTCCTTCATGCGCATTTCAGCGCGCGGCGGAGCGTACCACGTTTCGGGGTCTTTAGGGTCTTTTTCTTCAAATTCCCAAAGGAAATCAGCAAGCCTCTTTGCATTGTCCTTAGGCACAGCATTTTTAATAACAATATAACCATTCTCTACCCAAAACTTCCAATCTTCCTCAGAAAGCACTCGGAGAGGTGCACCATTAGAGCGGTCACTCAATTTTATTTTACTGCTTGTAGCTGTCGAAGGATTGCCCGGTATATCATTGTGGTTCTTATTGGCTGCCATTGTCGGCGTCATAGTAGGCACCATTGTCGGTTCATTCATTTCCGTATTTCTGTTGTTTTAAATTTTAATAATAAAACAAAGGTAAATACTGAGGGGTATCCAAACTACCACAATAATTACTTAAATTTGAACTATATTGACTTATTAGCTTAATTTTATGTTCAAAAGTACATTATAAGGTAAAAATGAAGCTTATTTTTGAAAATTTTACTCCTGATGTCGGCAGTTCATTTCGCATTCTGAGACCTCGTTTGCACGATTTTTTCTATTGGCATTTTCACCCAGAATATGAGATTGTATTCATCACGGGTGCGGACGGCACGCGACATGTGGGAGAACATATCAGTCGTTTTGAGGGCAGTGATTTGGTTTTTATTGGTCCCCACATTCCACATTTAAATTTCGATTATGGCATTAAAACGCCTTATGAAAAAATAGTAGTGCACGTAAAAGAGGATTTTTTAGAGACCAGTTTTAAAAAATTTCCTGAGTTATCGGATATTCAATCGCTCTTTTTAAAAGCCCGAAATGGGATATGTTTTAATGAAAAAACGAAAGAAAAAATTGGGGAAAGATTGATTAACTTAGTAAAACTCTCTTGTTTTGACCAATTTATGGAAATTTTAAGCATTTTTCAATACTTAGCGACCTCAAATGAGTATTTTTTACTCAATTCAAAACCCATTGAACAGCATTATAATTTAAAAGAGCAACAACGCCTCAAAAGTGTGCACCGCTATATCGAAGACCATTATCAAGAAAAAATTGACATTTCACAAATGGCGGAGCTGACGCATTTATCCAACGCTGCGTTTTGTCGATATTTTAAAAAAATGACTTTGATGACTTTCACAGAATTTCTGAATCAATACCGCATTGACCAAGCTAAAAAACTATTGATATTGGATAAAAATGTCACTGAAACGTGCTACGAATGTGGATTTGAAAGCCTTTCCTATTTTAATCGGACTTTCAAAAAAGTGGTGGGAGAAAATCCTTTGCAGTTTAAAAAGAAGGTTATTGGATGTTAGTTATTGGGTGCTAGTGCAACATCTATTAAATAACATAGTAATTAAGTGTAACAAGGTTTTCCGCCGTAATTCCACTTGAATGGTTTAGAAAGTACAGCGTTGAAATATTGAATAAATTGCATCAACCGTTCAGCAAG
>JANPHO010000114.1:0-3891 GCA_031424515.1 Saprospiraceae bacterium | reverse complement strand
TGGTAGAAATTGAATGGCATCTTGTGTGTGCATATTGAGGACATAATTAGGGTCGCCATTTTTTAATGTCGTCCGCACATTTTCATTCATTTTGACAATAATTTGTTTAATATCATCATTCGTAAGGATATTTTTTTTAGTGCAACTTGCCAAAAATAGGACTGAATATGTAAGAATAAATAATTGTAGTTTCATAAGATGTTCGACATTTAATTAAATGAGTTTCTAAATTCTAAGGGTGTCAAATCGGTTTTACTTTTAAATAGTTTGCTGAAAGATTGGGAATATTCAAAGCCCAATTGGTACGCAATTTCACTAACTGTTAAATTGGTGGTTGTTAAGATTTCTTTTGCTTTTTCAATCAATTTATTGTGTATGTGTTGTTGTGTATTTTGTCCTGTTGCACTTCGTAACATATCGCTTAAATAAGAGGATGAAACATTTAGTTCAGTCGCTAATTTTTCAACAGTTGGCAATGTAAAATCCAAATTGTTGCTTAAATAAATGTTTAAAATACTTTCAAAGTTTGTTAGTAAGTCGTTTGTTGCCATCTTCCTTGTGATAAACTGCCTGTTATAAAAACGGTTGGAATAACTTAAAAGCAATTCAAGATTCGACACGATTACATCTTGACTAAAATTATCTAATCTTGAATTTATTTCTTTTTGAATATTTTGAATGATTGCTTCAATCGTTTTTTCTTCTTCTTCTGAAAGATGCAATGCTTCGTTTACGGCGTAAGAAAAAAAGCCATAATTCTTAATGGTTTTACCCAATGGATATTGTCTGATTAAATCTGGATGAAATAATAATGACCAACCATCATTATTTCTATCTTCGTCACTATCAATACTGATTATTTGGTTTGGAGCAATAAAAGACATTGTGCCATCGTCAAAATCATAGTGGTTTTTACCATATTTTAATTTTCCTTTAAAACTTCTTTTTATTGAAATATTATAAAAATTTAAAAGCAATTTTTGAGTTTGAGTTGAGTTTGTTGTCTGCGAATGGTCAATTATTGTAATTAAAGGATTTAACGGGCTTGGTAAACCCATAAAAGAATGTAATTCTTTTACTGAACTTATTTTTCTGATATTTTGGTCTATATTTTTCATAAGCAAAATGAGTAGGCAGTAGTATTGTGCTGCCTACATCGTTAGTTTGTAAATTTAAGCATTTAAAAAATCTACGCCTGCACTACTTCTGTCCATGGTCATTATTTCAAGCACATTTGCAGGGTATTCAACTGGCAATTTGCTTACTTCGTTCAATTGATTTAATTCATTGGCATTAAAAACAACATCAACGGATTTTAAGTTGTCTTGAAGTTGGTGTAATTTGGTAGCACCAATAATGAGACTACTCACCACTGACTGATGTAACAACCAAGCCAATGCTAATTGAGAAACCGAGACTTTTTTTTGCGTTGCCATTGGTGTAAGTACATCCAAAACGTTGTATGCCCTTTCTTCGTGAAAAGGCGGGAATGGAAAGTTGTTAAGTCTTCCCTCTTCTTTTTGACCGTTTCTTTTATATTTGCCCGTAAGTAATCCGCCACTCAACGGACTCCAAACCATCATGCCCACTTTTTGGTCTTGCAATAATGGTACAATTTCACGTTCCACATCTCTAACATCCAATGAATAATTAACTTGAAGGGAAGCAAACCTATCTAAATGATTGTATTGTGAATAAGCCAAACCTTTCATCAATTGCCAAGCGGCAATATTGCTTGCGCCAAAATATCTGATTTTTCCACTTCGCACCAAATCATCTAAGGTTTTAATTGTTTCTTCAATTGGCGTTAAGGGGTCTGCCGTGTGGATTTGATAGAGGTCAATATAATCCGTTCCAAGTCTTTTTAAACTGGCTTCCACTTGTTGGATAATGTGCTTTTTTGAAAGACCCAAATCATTTTGTCCTTTACCCATAGTGCCTCTCACTTTTGTCGCCAAAACCAAATCGTCTCTGTTGATAGAAAGGTTTTTGATTGCCTGTCCTATCATAACTTCCGAAAGCCCTTCGGAATAAATGTTGGCGGTGTCAATAAAATTAACGCCTGCGTCTGTGACGGTTTTAATTTGTTCATCAACTGCATTTTGGTCAAGATTACCCATATAACCGAAAAAACCTTTTCCGCCATAGTTCATTGTTCCTAAACAAATGGTTGAAACTTTCAAACCTGTATTTCCTAAAATTTTGTACTTCATCTTTTTTTATTTAATTGTGAAGTGCAAAGGTGAGAAGTTTATAAAGTTTGGTTGTGTCCAAAACGGGGTGCATTGTATCCAAAATGGAGTTAATGATTTTTATTGAATACCCCCTCAGTATTTTCGCTCAATTAAACGGCTCGCTCCGCTTATGATGTACCTAAAAATTCATAAAACCCTCTGTGTTTCTTTTGTGAATTTCTTCTTCGGTTCTTGGAAGCAAAACGTCTAACATACCTACTGCTAACTTCTTGCACTTCTTCAATAAATGGGCGCAACTCTTTGTTGTAATCTTGAAAAGCTAAATCAAAATTTCCGTTGTATTTTTGTAAAGCATCTGCCAATGCAGTAGCACGGATTATAGCTAATGAATCACCCATACATGCCGTTCTGCCTTATCTAAAATCGCTAAAACAGGAAAATCTTTAAAAGATATTTTTTCAATATAAATAGGCTCAACGCCAAAATGATTGACAGGTATCGATTTTGTTTTTTTAGACATAGTTTTTAAATATAAAAGCAAATTTAGGGAATTTCTTAAATTCGCTTGAAATATTTACTCCCTCAGTATTTTGGCCTTTTTTAACGCCAAAACGCTCAACTATCTGTTTGATAATCAAGCGTTTGTAGGTTTTATCCCCACTTTATTTGCCCCAAATATAATAACAAAAACAGCCTATCGCTAAAATCACAATGGCTGCCACATCAAATAACATGACTTTTTTGAGTTCACTATTTATATTACCAATACTGAAATAAAGGATAACAAAAGACAGCATACTGATACTCCCAAAAACAACGGATAGGTCATAATATCTCTTGGTGAAAGCTGAAAAAAGCATTAAACCACCCACAATACCGAACAAAACGGCTCGATGGCGGACTAAAAGTTCAAGGTTGATGTTTGTTACATCAATACCATAGGAGGCATTAATTTTATTTGGGAAAAATGCTAATGAGAAAGGTATTAAATTAATAATACCCGCTAATAAAAGTGAAATTCTGAATAGTATTTCCATGTCCTACTTTTGTTTTTTAATGTTTCAATTGAAAGATAAATGTAGAGATATTCTCAAATATAGAAGGAATATCAAGACAAAAATATTATATCAGTAAAGTGATTTTAGAGTTAAATACCCCTCAGTATTTTCACCCTTTTTTTTAAGCCAAAACGCTTGGCTATCTGTATGATAATCAAGCGTTTGTGGGTTTAGTGCCCCCTCAGTATTTTCACCTATTTTAACTTAAAAACGCTTGACTACCCCCTCAGTATCAAGGCGTCTAAAACCCGTTTTTTAGGATTAAAAGATTTTCCAAAAAGTTAGATTTTACAGTTGGTTGAAAAATATAAACGCTTGGTTGAATTGATTTGATTGATAACTTGGTTGTTATTTATTTTGTGGCATTTTAAGTATAATTTAGCGCAAAAAGCACCCTTTTTGAGATTTAGATATTTTCAACTACAAATTTGTTTTTCATTTTTAAACATCTTTCTCATGAAAAAATTAGTGTTTTTACTAAGTATTTTGGCTTTCAATGGCTGCACTAAAAATAGTACTTCGGAAGAAGCGAAGCCTGCCGTGCTTGAGTTCAAATTGCTTACATCTCGTGACAACAAAGGGGTTGCCGCCAAAATTAATGACCAGATTTGGTATTCCTCAACTGCTTCGGGTAGGGA
>JANPHO010000113.1:0-3058 GCA_031424515.1 Saprospiraceae bacterium | reverse complement strand
GTTTTATTATTGGAATTTCAACAAACGTTGTTATATTGCGCTGCTTTTTTGAGGCTCTTTGAAGAGTTTAATACTGAGGGGGTAGTTTTTAATTAAAATAAAATAACAACCATTTCGTCAATAAGAGCGTATCCTATTTTGAATGAGAACATTTGTGAGAAAAAATCTGTTCTATCATTCCTTGACCTAAAAGGGCCTAAATTTTAAAACAATTTTAAAAATTACACTAAATAGAAACCGATATGTTTTCTAAAGATGAGTTTAAAAAATATGCCACAAAACACATGGGCATGAGCACAATGCACCTTGAAAAATACATGGAAAAAAGTGTACAAGGCGTTTCTGCTCCAGCAATTACCAATTTCACACCAGCCGTTATCGAAGAGCGTCAGTTAAATGTGGCTCAAATGGACGTTTTCAGCCGTTTGATGATGGATAGAATCATTTTTATGGGCGTGCCCGTTGATTCTTACGTGGCGAATGTGATTCAAGCGCAATTACTTTTCTTGGAAAGTACTGACCCTAAGCGCGATGTACAGATGTTCATTAATAGCCCGGGTGGTTCAGTAATTGATGGCATGGGTATTTATGATACAATGCAGTACGTATCACAAGATGTTGCTACTATCTGTACGGGTATGGCGGCGTCAATGGGTGCTTTCTTATTGTGTACAGGTGCAAAAGGTAAACGCAGTGCTTTGACACATAGCTTAGTGATGATTCACCAGCCTTCGGGTGGCATGTCAGGTCAATTCTCTGATATGGAAATCAGCTACAACTTAATCAAAACGCTTCGCCATTCATTGTATGCTATTATGGCAGAAAATTGTGGTAAATCTTTTGAAGAAATTGAAAAGGATTCTGACCGTGATAACTGGATGTCAAGTGCAGAAGCAAAAGAGTATGGCTTGATTGATGAGGTCTTGGTTAGAGGCGTTAAAAAAGCATAATTAAATAAAAAATGACCCCGATTTTTCGGGGTCATTTTTCAGTTTTTATTAATAACAACATGAGTCGAAAAAATTCTGGATATTATTGTTCATTTTGTGGTAGAGATAAATCACAAGTGGGCATTTTGATTGCTGGCGCAGAAGGTCATATATGTGAAGTATGTGTCGAACAAGCGCTTGAAATTGTTGAGCAAGAACTCGGTGCAACCAATCCTGCTACCGCAAAAAAGAAAAAAGGTAACCTCAAAAAAGATGAAAAAGAGTGGACACCCCTCAGTAGAAAACCACTCGAAATTAAAAATTATCTCGACCAGTACGTTGTAGGTCAAGATGAAGCCAAGAAAGTATTATCAGTAGCTGTTTACAATCATTATAAAAGATTGGGTCAACAGAATACGGATAATAATGAAGTAGAAATAGAGAAATCCAATATACTTTTTATCGGTCGCACAGGTACTGGTAAAACGCTTTTAGCAAAAACCATTGCCAAATTGCTCAATGTGCCTTTTTCTATCGTAGATGCTACTGTTTTCACAGAAGCGGGTTACGTGGGTGAAGACGTTGAAAGCATGTTGTCAAGGCTTTTGCAAGTCTGCGATTATGATGTAAAAGCAGCCGAAAGAGGCATAGTTTACGTGGATGAAATTGATAAAATCGCTCGAAAAGGCGATAATCCAAGCATCACACGCGATGTATCAGGCGAAGGCGTTCAACAAGGTTTGTTAAAAATGTTGGAAGGTACGGATGTACAAGTTCCACCTCAAGGCGGACGTAAGCACCCCGAACAAAAGCTGATTACTGTCAACACCAATAATATTTTATTTATCTGTGGTGGTGCTTTTGATGGCATTGAAAAAGTGATTGCACGCCGAATGAATACGCAAGTAATCGGTTTTAATGGTGATATGAAAGCTCAAATTGATAGAGAAAACATGTTGCAATACATCACGCCACAAGATGTTAAAAGCTTTGGTTTGATACCTGAATTAGTGGGTAGATTGCCTGTTTTGGCGCATCTCGACCCCCTCAGTATAGAGACACTTGTGAGCATTCTAACTGTTCCGAAGAACTCTCTTGTGAAGCAATATCAGAAATTATTTGATATGGAAGGCGTAAAATTGACTTTTACTCCCAATGCCATTGAATTTATAGCTCAAACAGCTTTGGAATATAATCTTGGAGCGCGTGGCTTGCGCTCAATCTGTGAAGCCATTATGACGGATTTGATGTTTGAAATTCCTTCTTTTGAAGACATCAAAGAGTTTGAAGTAACAAGAACGTATGCTCGTGAAAAATTGGGCAAATCGAAATTGATTAAGCTGAAGGCAGCTTAATTATTTTTTGAATCAATTCAATTTCATCAAAAGGTGTTGTCGTTATGCGATAACACCTTTTGTGCAAATAGCATAAAGAAACTGCAAACAACATCTTGAACTTAAAATCTTTCTAAAATATGAAAATATCTTTTATTATATTTTGCATTGTATTTTACATTTTCAATCTATCTGGTCAACAACTAAATCATGAACAAAAATATCTTAAAAATAACGATATTATTTGGGCAATTGAAAATACTAAAGATTATGTTTTAGACGATTACAAGAAAGCTGGGGAGAGCGAGATTAACAGAGTTTACACTCTTAAAAAGATAGGTATGAAAGCTTGGTTAAGTGATGAATTATCTCTTTCATTGTGTGAAATGATTACCGAAGCTGTTTTTAATAAGCAAATTAAGATATATTCAGATAGCAGTTTGGCACATGAAGTAGATACTTCTTTTATTAAAGACAGTGATATTTATACGAAACCCAACGGAATTTCCAAAGATATAAATCCGGCAACGATAAATTTTGATAGTTTATATGAATACAGATTAAGGTATATTGTATATTATGACAACAAAAAAGCTAATTGGAATACAGAAATTTTAGGTATGGCTCCCCTTTATAGAATTTATGATAAAGCAGGCAATATATTAGCTAAAAAAGAATTGTTTTGGATGAAAGTCCATAGCGGAAAAGCTAATTTAAATTCTAAAAATATAATTTGGGCTAAAAGAATTTCAGATAGGAATCAATTGATTTACACTTGGTCTAACAGATTTCATA
>JANPHO010000112.1:0-8630 GCA_031424515.1 Saprospiraceae bacterium | reverse complement strand
GTGGTCGATAGAATTATAGATATGGCAACACTCCTCATTATAGTGGCTTTTAGTTTTTTGATAGAATATGATGTTTTATGGGGTTATTTGGATAAAAATATTGGAAAAGGTGATGGTTCATTCCGTCTTTTACAAAATCCTTTATTTTTGGGTGTAATGGGTTTTGGTGTAGTTTCGTTAATTCTAATCGTTGTTTTTAGAAAAAAAATAATGGCTATTCCGTTTGTGGATAAAATATGGCATATCGTAGAGAAATTTACTGAGGGGTTAAAGACGATTAAAAAAATTGATAATTTACCTGTTTTCTTATTCCACTCTATCAATATTTGGGTAATGTATTATATGATGACTTATTTATGTTTTAAGTCATTTGCACCCACTGCCGATTTAGCACCCATTGCTGCACTTACGGTATTTGTATTTGGTACTTTTGGTATTGTCATTCCGTCGCCGGGAGGTATGGGAACTTATCATGTGTTGGCTACGGCAGCCCTCGTAATTCATGGAGTGAACAGTAATGATGCTTTCTCATTTGCAAATATCATGTTTTTCTCAATTCAGATATTTTATAACATTGTAGCTGGTGTATTATCAATCATTTTACTACGTGTTTTAAATAAAAAAAGCATACCCCTCAGTATCGAACCTAATTTGGAAGATTCAGCTAATATAGCGTAAAATGTTATGCCTACTCGTTTAGACAAGTAGGCACAACATTTAACTTCATTTTTTAGTCTCGCTAAAAGCTTTCAAATTAGCCAACCCCTTTTCATAATCGGGCCCTATCATTTTATCCATAAAAAGACCAAACCACCTTTTTATGGGGTTCAATCCATTATCATTGTCGAAAGCCCAAATGACTTTAGTGGAAGTGCTGTCTTTAGCTATGAATTTAAAATCTGCCATTGACTCGCCCATACCATCGAATTCCATTTTGCAGCGTACTGATTCATTGGGTTTTGCTTCCATTATAGTTAATTTGCCGTTTCCTACGTTCTTATCCTGACTTGCCCACGTGTAATATGAGCTCGTGCCTGAGGATGGTTCTGAATATTTCCATACCGTATTCGGGTCCAGTTTTGACCACGGCGACCAGTTCATCCAGTTTTTTAATTCATTGACTTGTTCATATATCTGTGTTGAAGGTGCATTGATTTCAATAGTGCGTTCGAGATGTGTCGTACCAGGCATAAAAAAGCCAATACCCACCGCGAGTAACACTATCCCCAATATCCATTTTAAAATTTTCATGATAGAGAGTTTTAATAATTAAAAAATTTGTTTAAAATACTATCAAATTTAAAACAAAAATTTTAATTAAACAATCCTTTACTAGAAAAATTTTACAACTTTGGGCAGGTATTAAACGTCAATTTTCTTAACCATTGTGTAGAACCGCCAACAAAGTAAAATGGCGGATACTGTCAAACCTGCAGTCAAACCCAGCCATACACCTGCTGCATTGAGGTGATAATATTGGGCGAGCAAATAACCCGTTGGTAGTCCCACTACCCAATACGCAAAGAGAGTGATTGCAGTGGGAATATTTACCTCCGCGATGCCCCTCAGTATTCCGAGCGCTGTAGCCTGCAAACCATCAGATATTTGAAAAAAACCGCCAATTATTAGGAGTGTGGTAGCAATAGGTACTACATTAGCGTCAGAAGTGTAAAGGCTGATTAAAAAATCGTGAAATACAAAAAAGATACCTGCGCAGAAAAACATAAATACCGCTGAAATACCCAAAGCTGTATTCCCAGCCACTAAAATTTGTCTTCTATCGTGTAAACCCCAATAGTGTCCCACGCGAATACCACCAGCCGAAGCCAAACCCGTTATCATCATATACGTCACTGAACACATATTAATGGCAATTTGGTGAGATGCTTGTTGATATTTGCCATACCAGCCTATCACTACCACCGCAGCAGCGAACACCGCCACTTCAAAAAAACCTTGAAGCCCAGAAGGTAGTCCTACTTTAAATATTTTATTGATTAAATCCTTAAATTCATCCGTTTTATCTGCCAAATAAGGCTTAAAAAGGGCTTCTTTACTAATCGCCCACCAAAGTGTTACAGCCATGAAAATACGGCTCAGAAGTGTGGCAATACCTGCCCCTAATAATTCCAATCGTGGAAAAAAGCCAATACCATAAATAAAAAGCCAATTTAAAAAAATATTTAACCCTAAAGCTACCAATGTCACAGTCATAGCTATCTGAGTTCGACCCAAGCCATCACTTAGCTGACGTAGGGCTACGAAGATGAAAAGAGGAATCATAGAAGCCGCTATTACGAGATTGTAAGGTTGAGCAATAGTGGCAACTTCTTGTTCTTGACCTATTTTATCTAAAAAAAAGCCTAAAATCAAGCAGAGTACAAAGGTTGCTAAAGCCAACTGCAAGGCTACTCTCTTGGTCGCTTTGAATAAAAGGCCAATCATTTTTCCATTTTTTTCAGCTTCAGCTTTGGATATCATAGGTGCTACCACCCCTAAAGTCAAAATCCCTATGATTGCAATAGTAAATGATAAACTATTTGATAATCCAGAAGCCGCCACTGAAACAGCACTTTTACCCTCGATACCACCGACTTGAATGGTATCTGCGACACCCATCGCAACAATTCCTAACTGACTCACCACTATCGGTAATCCCAGTTGAATCATCGCTTTTGCTTCTTTTTTATATATAGCTAAGGTCATTCTTTTAATTTTATTTTCAGATTTCAAATTTCAGATTTCAAATTTCAGATTTCAAATTTCAGATTTCAAATTTCAGATTTGAAATTCCAAGCGTTAATTACAGAATCTGAAATCTGGAATTTGGAATCTGAAATCTGAAATTTGGGATTTGAAATTCAAAATCACATACCTTTTTTCTTTCTTTTTACTTCAAATGCTTGCAAAGGTTCATTATTGGACGCCACCAATATTTTGTCACCCACTTTTTTTATATCTCTGATAGCCCCCCTCAGTATAAAGCCCGTTTGAGAGGGTGGTAATGATTTAAAATTACCCTTACCATCTCCTCTTTCCGAAGGTTTCCTCTGCAAAAGGATAGAACCAAAAGAAGCATCAAAACGCCCAATGGAAGGCTGCATTTCGTAAAAATTGCCCCCCAGAGCCACATCTTTTAGCCCGTCACCGTCAAAATCATCGGCTAAAATGGCATTGACCGTAGAGAATTGCACATCTATGGGCAAAGATTGCATTTCCAAATCGCCATTTCCATTATTTTGAATATAGACCGATGAAAACATTTGGATTTGCTTTTTGATAGCCTCCTTCAACATGGCTTTAGTAAAAATGGTTTCAAAAGGACTTTTTGCAAAAGGTGCGTAATCGGGGTATCTTTTTTTCAATTCAGGTATTTGGGCAGTCAATTCATCTTTTGAATTATAGCACCATTCAATGCCTTGTCGGTAATAACTGATAATCGGCTCTTTATCGCCATTTCCATCAAAATCCTTGACGTATAAACTCATCGGTTGAGTTCGAGAAGCCTGCCAATTGGAATTTAAACCCATATTACCCAATACAAGGTCTTCGTCGCCGTCATTATCCATATCCGCAGCGGTGACACAATTCCACCATCCGCTGGTATTTTCCATGTCAGTTTGCTCAAAATGGTCGCCATTATTATAAAAAATTGTAATCGGCATCCACTCACCCACTACTACAAGGTCTGGTTTTGTATCACCATTCAAATCCGTCCAGACTGCATCGTTGACCATGCCCATAAAGCCTTTATTGTCAAAATACTGAGGGGTCACGTTTTTATAACTTCCCTTACCATCGTTTTGAAATAAATAACTTTGGGGTGAAATGCCATAATCTCTTAAATCTGACCGACCACCCACGAATATATCCATATCACCATCACCGTCAAAATCACACTGGCGAAAAGTTGAAACGTAACCATTTGCGGAACCCAAATTATTCCTCTCTTTTTCCAGTTTTTCTACTAAAACGGGATCATTCACAGCTGAGAATCCGTTTTTATTCTGTACGAAAACTTGTTCTATTTTTCCATTTAAATTGTAGAGGTAAAAATCTTCTAAACCGTCCTCGTTCACATCTTTCACCATTATTTTAGGCTCTTCTGTGGAGATGGCGTGCGGCAAAAGTTTCTCATTTTCAAAATCAGCAATTGCATTCTGCTGATGTTTATATTTTAAATTTAAATCATTTGTAATATTTTGAAAAGCAAAAGTTGGATTCAGATTTTCATTTAAAAAAGGCTTTTTAAAATCCCATTTAGCGGAGGCCTCTTTTTGGTTTATTTTTAAAGTCTGGTTAACGTTTACATTTTTCAAGAGTTGGGTAGAGCCATCTCGCCAAATTACTCGCAATGAATCCACCATTTTTACTTCTTGATTGGGCTGATTTGAAAAACCAAAATGAACAATAGATTCCACGGATGATTGAAATCCGCGCGTAGGCGATTGTTCCTGCATCTGTATGCCCTTTGAAGTATAAGCAATGACCTTTGCACCGACCCCCTCAGTATTTGAGCCTTTTCCTAACAGCTTGATTTTCAAATAGTTATTCTTGAAAAATGACTCCGTTTTATTTTTTAAAATGAAGGCTTTTTCATTGATATTATTCACTATTAAATCCAAGTCGCCGTCATTATCCAAATCTGCATAAGCCGCTCCGTTGCTCCAACTATACTGATTCAGTCCCCAATTTTCACTGACATTTTCAAAGTTAAGGCCTAATCCACCACTATTTTTAAAACAATAATTATAAGCCTTACCCTCAGGCATTTGTTTGGCTAAACTCAAATCTGATGCATTTTTTTGAACCTCTTGATTGGATAAATACCGCACGTAGTCCAAATCATTGGGTCTGCGAAAGATGCCATTGGTGATAAAAATATCCTTCCAGCCATCATTATCCAAATCGGCGAAAAGGGGCGACCAACTCCAATCAGTAGTAGCAATACCCGCAAATTGACCAATTTCACTAAAAGAAGCAAATGAGTTAGTCGGGTTTGATAAGTTCCCTCGATTCAGTTGCAGCATATTGCGAGGAAACTGGAAATGATAGCCGTATTCCTTGTTTTTAAAATCATATACATTATACGCCTCTACGCCCGATGACGATTTCAAAATGCTCTCTTCCTCTGGTTTCATATCCACGCCTACGTAATCCAAATGACCATCATTATTAAAATCCGCAATATCATTACCCATCGAAAAGTTGGAGTTATGTCCCATGCTTTCCTTCATCCCCTCAGTAAAAGTGGTGGTTTTACCCGATTTATCCAGCGTACTGGTGTTGTAGTAGAGATAATCATTGTCATGAAAATCATTCCCCACGTAAATATCGGGCGCACCGTCCCCGTTCAAATCACCGATTGCCAACCCCAATCCATAGCCCAACGAACCATCGTGGATGCCCGCTTCTTTGGATACATCCACAAAACGACCGCCATAATTTTTTAATAGTATATCACCTGCCAATGGGTCATCGTCCAAACGGGCGGAAACTGGGCGATAACTGCGGGAAGAATGTACTGAATGCCGCATCAGATAGCAATCCAAATCACCATCGCCATCATAGTCAAAAAATGCAGCTTGGGTACACAATCCCGTCAATGCCAAGCCCAAACGCTCAGCCTGATCTGTAAAAGTACCATCGCCATTATTGATAAAAAGTCGGTTTTTACCCGTTAAACCCTTGTAATTAGAAACATGACAGACATAAATATCCAATTTGCCATCGCCATTGACATCAGCCATTGTCGTTCCTGTTTTCCAAGTAAGCCCTTCGGATACATCGGCTACGCCCGCTTTTTCAGTAATATCATCAAATTTAAAATTGCCTTTATTGAGATATAGCTTATTTGCCCCTTGATTTGACGTGAAATACAAATCGGGTAAGTTATCGCCGTTAATATCGCCCACCGAAACGCCACCTCCGTTGTAGAAATAAAGGTATTGAATGACATTCCACCGCTCCGTTTCAGTCAGTGTATTGCTAAAATTCACACTCGATACTGAGGGGTCGATGGGTTCAAAAAGTAAATTTTGAGTATCTTTTTTATTGGATTTACAAGAGAATAGGATTAAAACTATCGTAGCGAAAAGGAGTTTCTTCATGCGTTGCTTTTGAAAAATTTGGTCAAAGCTAATGAATTTCTGTATTTTTAAATGAGAGTGAATGTGGATTTTATTGTTTTTGAAGAGTTTTATATAAAATAATCGTCAAAATACTGAGAGGTACAAAAAAAACCTCGAAAGCAGAGCCATCGAGGTTTCAAAATATATGGTTTAACTTTTTAAGTTACATATTAATTGCTGTCATTCAGTTGATCCTTCAATTGAACCAAAGCAGCCAAGTCACCTAAAGTGTCTTTTTCTACTTTGTTTTGAGTATCTTCTACAGCTTTGCGTGTTTCTGCTTCTTCACCAGCTTTTGCTTTTCTATCGGCATCGTCAGCTACTTTTTTAGCATCTTCTACGATACGGCTGTGAGAAACGAGGATACGCTTATCATCACGGTTGAATTCGATTACTTTGAAGTTTAATGTTTCACCAACTTCAGCTGTAGTACCGTCTTCTTTTTTGATATGTTTGATTGGAGCAAAAGCTTCCAAACCATGAGGTAACTGTACAATTGCACCACGGTCATCTTTACGAAGTACAGTTGCTTCGTGAGTAGAACCGATTGGGAAAACAGTTTCGAAGCTATCCCATGGATTGTCTTCGATTTGTTTGTGACCCAATGACAATTTACGCGTTTCCTTATCTGATTCAAGGATAATAACATCAATTTTGCTACCTACTTTAGTGTATTCAGATGGGTGTGAGTAGCGCTTAGTCCAAGAAAGGTCGCTTATGTGAATCATACCACCTACACCCGGCTCAAGTTCCACGAATACACCATATTGAGTTAAGTTTTTAACATCACCCATGTGGCGTGTACCCGCTGCATACTTGTCTTCAATTTTATCCCAAGGGTCACCAGTCAATTGTTTGATTGAAAGAGACATCTTGCGGTCTTCACGGTCAATAGTTACTACGCGAGCTTCCATTTCTTGACCTAACTTGAAGAATTCTTTAGCATTGATTGGTGCGTTAGCCCAAGTTACTTCAGAAATATGGATAAGACCTTCAACACCTGGTTTGATTTCAAGGAAAGCACCGTAATCTTCGATGTTTACGATTTTACCTTTCACAGTTGACCCCTCAGTAACCTCAGCAGCTAATACTTCCCAAGGATGAGGCAACAATTGTTTTAAGCCCAAGCTGATACGTTTTTTGTTCTCATCAAAGTCGAGAACAACAACGTTGATTTTTTGGTTGAGGTGAAGGACTTCGCTTGGGTGAGTGATTCTACCCCAAGAAATATCCGTGATATAAAGGAGACCATCCACGCCACCAAGGTCGAGGAATGCACCGAAATCAGTGATATTTTTAACCGTACCTTCCAATACTTGACCTTTTTCAAGACCACCAATGATGTGCTCACGTTGCTCAGCCAAGTCACTTTCAATCAATGCTTTGTGTGATACAACCGCATTTTTGATAGTTTCATTGATTTTAACAACCTTGAATTCCATCACTTTATTCACGTACTGATCGTAGTCAATA
Source organism: Saprospiraceae bacterium (assembly GCA_031424515.1). Taxonomy (GTDB): domain Bacteria; phylum Bacteroidota; class Bacteroidia; order Chitinophagales; family Saprospiraceae; genus JAAFJT01. The sequence continues at coordinate 1,026 of JANPHO010000112.1, read as the reverse complement.
ACTGGCTTGATGTCAATTTGAGAACCCGGTAAGAATGTTTCCAAACCACCTGCGTCCACGATAAGACCACCTTTTGTTTTGCTGATAACTTGACCACGGATAACTGTACCATTTTGGAAAGAGTCCACGATAGCTTCCCAAGCACGCAATAATTTCGCTTTACGGCGGCTCAATTGCAACTGACCTTTCGCATCTTCTTGGCTTTCTACATATACGTCTACGTAGTCACCAATTTTCAAATCAGGAATATCACGGAAGTCACTTAAAGCAACTAAACCATCTGATTTGTAGTTGATATCCAAAACAACATCACTTCCTGTAATAGCAGATACACGACCTTTCACGATTTCACCAGCATTTAAGCTGCTCATGCTCGATTCGTATAGCTCAAGATATGATTTTGATTCTTCTGCTGAATAAAGCACTTGACCACGCTTTCCTCTTGCCCAATCAAATTCATCATGACCAGAACCCACAGTAAGCGAGTCTGAATCCAAAATTAATTCAATCGGCTCTTCTTCTTCTGCTGAATCATCAATAACTGTATTAACAACAGGTGCTTTTACTTCTGCTACGGGAGCAGCAGCTACAGTTTCTTCAATTGCGGGAGTAGTTTCCTCTGTTCCAGGAATGTTATCTAATTCCTGATCTTTGTTTTCTTCGTTACTCATTTAAAATAAAAATTGTCTTTTAAAAATTTCAACAAAATTATTGTCCTACGGAAAATAATCTATAGACCGATGAGTTTTTAAAAGTTTTAATGGTTTAACCATCGAAGTGCACACACCAAGCCCGTACATTTAGGCAGCTTTTTAAAAAGCGGTGCAAAGGTACATGTTTTAATGTGCATTTCACAGTTTTTAATAAAAAAAACAAATGAAAATCGCTTTTTTTTAATTAAAAAATGGCAAAGAGCTTTAAAACGACTCAGTCCTTCCAGGTTTTAAAACTGAAAGGACTGAGTCGTTTGTATTTGAAAGAAAAAAATGCTTAGAAGACCCCTTAAAATATTACACTTTTATGGAG
>JANPHO010000111.1:0-8964 GCA_031424515.1 Saprospiraceae bacterium | reverse complement strand
GAATAATATCTCAATATTTTTTAGCACACAGGCTTGGTAGCGACCTTGTATTGTACTAAGTTTGTTGTGTAGTGGTTGGAGCATGCTTTTTTTGATTGTGGTTAATCAAATTTATGCTCTTTTCCACTACTTTTTAGCTTGGCTTCTCAATTTGTACAGTAATATTGATAAATTCATCATTTTTTCTATTTTATACGTTTAAAAAGCGATTAACTTTGCAAGCCCGTTTTATAATTTTTCTTTTAAGGAAATTGTAATACCTTTACATATAGGTTTCTATATGTATTTGATTTGGGATAGATTTAGGTAACAAAAACTGTAAAAAATAAAGGACTTTTAATGAAAAGTCTCATTTTAAATCATTCATAATTTCATCATAGATGAGTAGCGATTTTTCATTTATAGCAAATGCACATCCATCTTATATTGAAGGATTGTACAAAGACTACGCAAATGACCCCACTTCGATAGACCAATCGTGGGCAATGTTTTTTAAAGGTTTTGATTATGCTGGTACCGGCACTAACGGCAACGGGCATAGCAATGGCACTACCACAGCCGTCAATACTGAGGGGGTAGGTACTATACCTCAAAAGGAAGTAGCGGTAATGATGTTGATAGATGGTTATCGTCACAGAGGGCATCTGTTATCTACCACTAATCCGATTAAAAAACGCCGTGACCATAAGCCTCGCTTAACCCCGGCTGACTACGGGCTTACAGACGCTGATTCTTCAAAAGTGTTTTATGCGGGGGAAGTATTGGGCTTGAAAAATGCGACTTTGAGCCAAATCGTAGAGCAATTAAATTTAGTTTATTGTGGAGATATGGGCTTTGAGTATTCACACATCGAAAATCATGAAAAACGCAATTGGTTAAGAGAGCGGATTGAAAAACGTGTTTTATCTGATAGTCAAGGTTTCAGTGTAGAAAAAAAGAGCCGTATTTTAGAGAAACTCAACGAAGCGGTGGGTTTTGAAGAGTTTTTGGGTAAAAAATTCGTAGGAAAAAAACGTTTCTCTCTTGAAGGAGGCGAGTCAACTATTCCGGGTTTAGATGCCATAATTAATACGGGTGCGGATAGCGATGTGGAAGAAGTGGTGATTGGAATGGCTCACAGAGGTCGTTTGAATGTTTTAGCTAATATTATGCGTAAAACCTACGATAATATTTTCAATGAATTTGATGAAGCAGTACCAGCACTAAGTCATGGAAGTGGAGATGTAAAATACCACCTTGGTTTTTCATCACAAGTCAAAACTACAGGAGGGAAAACTGTTTATTTGAAATTGCTGCCTAATCCATCACATTTGGAAGCCGTGGATCCAGTTATTGTTGGTTATGCGAGAGCTAAAGCGGATATTTTATATGGCAGCGATTACGACAGTATATTACCTATTATGATACACGGCGATGCAGCAGCGGCTGGTCAAGGTATTGTATATGAGGTAGTACAAATGAGCCAATTACCAGGTTATTATGCAGGCGGAACGATACATTTTGTCATCAATAATCAAATCGGTTTTACGACTAATTTTGATGATGCGCGCTCATCTACATATTCAACAAGTGTAGGCAATGTGGTTCAAGCACCTACTTTCCATGTGAATGGTGATGATCCTGATGCCGTTGTTTTTGCGTGCGAGTTGGCAGTGGCATACCGTCAAGAGTTTAATAATGATGTGTTTATTGATATGGTTTGTTACCGCAAACATGGTCATAATGAAAGTGATAATCCTGAATTTACACAACCTTTGATGTGGAGAACGATTAAAAACCATTTGAATCCGCGCGATATTTATATCCAAAAACTGACGGATCATAGTGAAATCACTAAGGATATTGCAGAGCAATTAAAGAAAGAATATGATGATTTCCTTCAAGAGCGTTTAGCCGGTGTAAAACAAGGGAATTTACCTTACGCTTATCAAGAATCTGATCAAAACTGGCGCAGTTTGAAGAAAGACCCCGAGGATGAAGACTTTGAAGTGTCTCCAGAAACCGGGATTTCAAGAGAAAGTATTGACAAAATATTAGAACATTTGATGACGTTGCCAGCTGGGTTTTCGCCATTGAAAGATATTCTACGTTATTTAGAAGGTAAGAAAAAGCTGTTGGCAGCTAATAAATTGGATTGGGGTTACGGAGAGTTATTGGCTTATGGGTCTATTTTGGTAGAAGGTAAAAATGTGCGTTTGAGCGGTGAGGATGTAAAAAGAGGTACTTTTAGCCATCGCCACGCCAGTTTTTTTGATGCTGAAACGAATGCTGAATACAACCGCTTGAATACGCTTGCAGAAAAACAAGGGCAATTTTATATCTATAATTCGTTCCTTTCAGAATATGCCGTTATGGGATTCGAGTACGGCTATGCTTTTGCTTCGCCTGATCCGCTGATTATTTGGGAAGCGCAGTTTGGTGATTTTAACAATGGTGCTCAAATCATTATTGACCAATTTATTGCGGCGGGAGAATCCAAATGGCAGCGTCAGAATGGTTTGGTATTATTGTTGCCACACGGCTACGAAGGGCAAGGTCCAGAACATTCATCGGCTCGTCTTGAAAGATTTTTACAACTGTGCGCTGAAAATAATATGACTGTGGCGAATGTCACTACTCCAGCTAACTTCTTCCATTTGATGCGCCGCCAATTGGCTCGACCATTCCGTAAGCCTTTGGTTGTGATGTCACCGAAGTCTTTATTGCGTTATCCTGATTGTGTATCAGATATTAATGACTTTGAAACGGGTAATCGTTTCAAAGAAGTGATAGATGATAGCACGATTACTGCTGCGAATAAGGTCAGAAAAGTTCTTTTCTGCTCAGGTAAAGTCTATTATGATCTTTTAAATAAGCAAAAGGCTGATAATATTACGGATGTGGCAGTAGTCCGTATTGAACAAATTTATCCTTTCCCTGAAAAACAAGTGAAAGCTATATTAGGTAAATATCCTAAAGCTGCATATTTATGGGTACAAGAAGAGCCGAAAAACAATGGCGCATGGTTCCATTTAGCTACATTCCATAATGATTTGGGCTTAAAATACGTAGGACGTAAAGCGTCTGCATCTCCTGCATCGGGATTTGTAAAAGTTCATACTAAGGAGCAAGAGCAAATAGTTATTGCAGCTTTTGAATAGATTTTTTACTTTGTCCCTAAGAATATAAAAGAGGGGTATTCATTCATTTCCGTCGAATTGGAAAGAAGAATACCCCTCAGTATTTTAACTCTTTTTATGCCTAATTATGCGTTTTCTTCGCCTTTTTTGCCCGTAATAAATTTCCAGATAGTCCCTCCTACGGCGGCTAACCCCAGAATGATAACTTTCCCAAATTTGAGAATTATTGCAAACAGACCTGCTTTTGCCAGCACTTTACCTGCAACTAATCCGCCGATAGTCCAAGCCGCGACTTTATCAACTGAAGGATTAAAATCCGAGTATTTATTTCCTTGGTTAAACTCAACGCTGTTCAACATTCCATCAATTTTTTGATTAATTTCAGGTAGTTTATCCATATTACCCACTGCATTTAAAACCAATACGCCTTTTCTACCCAATACTCTGATATTATAATTCAAGGTATGGGCTGTATCAGTACCAAAAGCTATTTCTTTTGCCCAGTGTAGTACTTTCCTGTTTTTATCATAATAGGGCTTCTGAGCCCAGCCAACCATGTGGATGGAAGAATAACCTTGTTTGACGCGTTCCGCATTCTCCTCTTTTTCACCTTCTTGCAATTCTTTTAAAAGATTATCATAGTCAATCTTGTCGGCATCATCGTCTTTTACGTAGCCCATATCGTCATATTCGACAACAAATGCCCAACAATCGGCATCGGTTACGCCCATATTTTCAGGGACTATCATGCCATAAAGCTTATCGTTCTCCCCTTTAGGATTTCCCCATACTTCATAAATAACATATTCTGCTTGTTTAGCATCCAAAAAACGAAATCCAGCGGGTACTTTTATTTTAGCCAAATTATCACCCACCACAATATCGCCCATTTGATAATTTAAATTTTTTTCAATGGATTCGAGCATGATTTGAGTGCTATCTACAACTTCAGCAATGGGCTTTGGTTTTTTTTCAGCAAATAGTAAGAGTGTGCAAATAGACAACAGAAGTGTTAGAGATAGTTTCTTCATGATTTTAAAGATTGTTTTAATTAGATAATGAAATGGATACAGTAGTATTTTATTACTGTAAATAAAAAAAGATGTTGCATCGAGGACTCAAACAATATTTTTACTATTAAAAAAAGAGATAAAAATGAGGTAAAACCAATTTTATTCTATTCGTTTATTTGATTATTTGTAATACCGAGCACCCCCTCAGTATAAACCCCTTAAAAGGTATTTTTTTTATTAAAAACACCCAACAAAAGGTGCTAAAAACCGTTTAAAAGTTTCGATTAAGGTAAAAAAATCGTATCTTTGCATTTATGGAAAATATATTAGAGACACCTGAATTACAGCCTAAAACGAGCAGTTATGGCGCGGATAATATCACCGCCCTTGAAGGTCTCGAAGCGGTTCGCAAGCGCCCGGGCATGTATATCGGAAGTACGGATACTAAAGGCTTGCATCATTTAGTTTGGGAGGTTGTGGATAACTCTATTGACGAACACCTCGCTGGGCACTGCGATAACATTGAAGTTATTATTCACAAGGATAATTCCATAACAGTAAAAGATAATGGACGGGGTATTCCTACTGGAATGCATCAAAAATTACAAAAATCTGCCTTGGAAGTCGTTTTAACGGTTCTTCATGCCGGAGGTAAATTCGATAAGGATACTTATAAGGTATCTGGTGGTTTACATGGTGTGGGTGTATCATGCGTGAATGCTTTATCTATCTATTTGCGTGCAGAGATTCACAGAGAAGGTAAAGTTTTCGTACAGGAGTTTTCTCAAGGTAAACCTTTGGGAGATGTCAGAGTCATTGGAGATTCTGATAAAACAGGCACTATCATCACTTTCAAGCCCGATGGTGAAATTTTTGAAGAATTAGTCTATAAGCACGAGACGCTTGCACATCGCTTGCGTGAGTTGGCATTCTTGAATAGTGGATTAAAACTTCGACTCATTGATGAGCGTTCAGACGAAGTGGGAGAAGGTTACCACACCGAAGATTATTATTCAGAAGAAGGTTTGAAAGGTTTCGTGAAATTTTTGGATGAAACCCGCTCTCAGCTTATCTCTGAGCCGATTTATGTAAAAGGCAAAAAAGATGATGTAGAAGTAGAAATTTCTTTTACCTACAACACAGGTTATACCGAAAACGTCTTTTCATTTGTGAATAATATCACGACACGTGAGGGTGGTACACACGTGAATGGTTTCCGTCGTGCAGTAGCGCGTGAGTTTAAAAACTACGGTGAAGTCAATCAATTATTTAAAAAAATAAAGGAAACTGTTTCTGGTGATGACTTCCGCGAGGGTATGACCGCAGTCGTTTCAGTAAAAGTACCCGAGCCACAATTTAAGGGTCAAACTAAAGGCGAACTCGGTAACTCTGAAGTTACGGCTATAGTTAGTCAAGTTTTGGGTGAAACATTGAAATATTGGCTTGAAGAGAATACCAATGAGGCTAAGAAAATAGTTGATAAAGTTATCCTTTCTGCTACTGCCCGCCACGCTGCACAACGTGCTCGTGAGATGGTTCAGCGCAAAGGGACACTTTCAGGCGGAGGATTGCCCGGTAAATTGGCGGATTGTGCTTCAAAAGATCCAGTAACCTCGGAACTGTTTTTAGTGGAAGGGGATTCAGCAGGTGGTACAGCCAAGCAAGGCCGTGACCGAAATATTCAAGCTATCCTACCATTGCGTGGTAAAATATTGAATGTAGAGAAAGCGCTGGAGCATAAAATCTATGAAAATGAAGAGATTAAAAATATTTTCACAGCTTTAGGTGTTCGTATTGCCGAAAATACTGAGGGGGAGCGTTATTTGAATACCGAAAAATTGAGATACCACAAAGTAGTCATCATGTGTGACGCCGACATTGACGGTAGCCATATCACTACTTTAATTTTGACGTTCTTCTATCGCTACATGAAAGTTTTAATTGAAAATGGGCATATTTATGTAGCTGCACCACCGCTTTATAAAGTTCAAAAAGGAAAACAATTCAGATATTGTTGGAACGAAGAAGAGCGCCGTGAAGCCATAGGGATTTACTCAAAAGGTGAAAATGATGATTCTGTGAAAACGCAGCGATACAAAGGTTTGGGTGAAATGAATGCTGAGCAATTGTGGGAGACTACAATGGATCCTCAAGAGCGCATTTTGAAGCAAGTAACCATTGACGACGCAATTGAATCAGATAGAATATTCTCGATGCTTATGGGTGACGAAGTCCCTCCGCGCAGGGCATTTATTGAAGCCAATGCAAAATATGCGAAAGTGGATATTTAAAATGTAAATTAATGCTTGATTTTAATTAAAATCAAGCAAAAAGATACCTAAAATCGGCAGTTCAGACAATGAGCTGCCGATTTTTTTATTCTTTAATTTCAACTTTTAATACGTAGAAACAGTATCAAAATTGTTGAAATAGGTTTTTAAACAAACAAAAATACAGCTCATATTTTACGGATAAAATAATCTTTGAAAAACTGAAAAAGTTGTGTGACGAATGAAATAATGCTCGTCTCTATTTTGTCTTTAAAAAACATTCATTTAGTCAAAAATTTATTAAAACATTTTGAAATGAAAAGCACTTTAAAAACCCTTATTGTTCTTGCTGCATTTGGTGTAGTATCATGTTCTGAAGCTCCTAAAGCTGTTGATAACGCTGCAAATGCTGCATCTAACGCTGTTTCTGCTGCTGCAAGTGCTGCTACAGCTGTTGCTGATTCTGCTGCTGCAAAAGCTGCAATGATGAAAGATTCTATTGCATCTAAAGCAGGTGCTGCTGGAGACACTATCAAATCAAAAACAGGCGCTGCAATGGATAAAGCAGGTGAAGCTGTTAAGAAAGTAGATGATAAGATGGAAAAAGCGGGCGAAGCGACTAAAGAAGCTGTGAAAAAAGCAAATCACTAATCATCCAAAAGAATAACCGATGATATCGTGGATGTCATCGGTTATTTTAAAGTGCATTTAAAGACAAAATAAATAAGCAAAAAATTGTGTCCTTCTATATTTGTTAAGTGGCAGCTATTATTGAGATAGTCGCCATTTTTTTTGCCCTAAATTAAGCATTCACTTTTTGCTCAACCTCTTCTTTTACTGAGGGGTCTTTCTTCATACCACTCTTGAGGAACTTACAAGTAAGCACGGTAATGTCGTCAGGGAATTCTTCATCCCCTTTGAATTTTTCAATTTTGCTCATCAATTTTTCATTAAAATCTTTTGCAGAAAGCTGTGCGTTGCTGATGGCAAATTCCCCCAGTATTTTTTCATTAAAATAACTGCCTTCTGGGTCGCGTACATCCGTAATGCCGTCGGTGAAAACACACAATAAAGCATCTTCTTCAAGGTATATTTCACCCACTTCCATACTGGGTAGCTCATTAAAATAGCCCAAAATAGTGCAACCTTTACTCAAATATTGGACTTTATCCTGTATCACAAGCACTGGAGGGATATGTCCAGCGTTGATATAGCGTAAACGATTGGTTTTAATATCCAAATCACACACAAATAGCGTGAGGTATCTATCGCTTTTTGTTATCCTCACCACCGCTTTATTGACTTGGTCTATAAAATCTTCTGGAGAATTGGTGCGCCGGATTATGGCGTGCAAATTAGCTTGAAAATTAGCCATCAACAAAGCTGCTGCCAAGCCTTTTCCCGCTATATCGGCTACTACTAATAAGTATCTATCTTCTCTATATTTGAAAAAATCGTAATAATCTCCCCCTACGCCGAAGTGGGGTTGATAGACTGCGGCCAAATCAAATAGTTTTTCTTTAGGCAGTACATTAGGCACAAGAGAACGCTGCATTTCAGAAGCAAGTGACATTTCATGATTGAAACGAGCTTGTTCAATTTGACGTTTGAAGAGCCTTTTATTCTCAATCGCTACAGATACGATATTAGTGATAGTAGTGATAAGTTGTATTTTACTGAAATCTCCTGATTCATACTCCCCCACGAAAGCGTAAGCAATGGCTTCATCCTTGTGAAAAACGGGGATAACCATATCAAATTGCTCTATAAATGGGTCATCGGTAATACCTTTTAGCTTTTTGATGGCTACACCAAATGATACTAATGAGGGCTTTATATCGTAATTCAGATAATGATTTTCAATACCAATCGAGCAGGCACAATACCAATCATCTTCTTTTTCGATAAAAAGAGCCATTTTGCGCACACCCAACTCCCAATTCAGAAATGACTTATACATTTCGAACAGCCCATCCGCTTTCACATTATTATTGATAGCTTGAGTTATATCCAACAAACGGTTTATCTGCAACTGTTTGAGGAATAATTGACGTTCTAAATCTTCGTTAGACAAGGTGTGCTAAATTTTCAGTTAAATAGAATTAAAAATTTCGTGAAAATATCAATATTTGAGCGATTTTAATAACAAATTTCATTAAAATACTGAGGGGGTGTTATTCTGATGCCTTAATCTTTACTTTTTACATCCAAAGCATCTCTGAATCCATTCCCAACAAGATTAAACGCCAGCACCATCACCATAATGGCTACCGCTGGAACAAGGGCTAAAAAAGGTTTTCCGCCGATAGCATAGCCGTAATTTTCATTAAGCATGGTTCCCCAACTGGGTGTAGGTGGCTGAATACCAAATCCTAAATAACTCAAACCAGATTCAATCAGAATTGCCGTTGCAAAATTCGAGGCTGCTACTACCATCACTGGCCCTAAAATATTGGGTAAAATATGCCGCATTAAAATACGCCCAGTACTAAAGCCCATACTTTGAGCGGCTTCCACGAACGAAATCTCTTTTAATGACAGCACTTGCCCCCTTACAAGCCG
>JANPHO010000110.1:0-10078 GCA_031424515.1 Saprospiraceae bacterium | reverse complement strand
TAAAATGCATTCATGATAGAGGTTGATTTGCTTCGATTTTTCATAAAATAAAAGCCTTAATTCTTCATTTTTTTCCTCCAATACTGAGGGGGTCGTTTCTATTTGAGCATTGGCTTTAAGGATTGATTCGAGGCGGTTTTCATCTTTTTCAGTCGCAGCTTCAAATACATTGGTCTGTATTAAACGCCTTAAAGTGGTTTCAAAAAGAGGTTGATTCCTATTTTTAAATACATAATCAAATGTCGCTCCTTGCAAATCGTGGGCATAATTGGAGATAAATTGCTTGTATAATATTTGATCCAAAGTATCTTTTGGCAATTCATTGATAAGGGAAGCCAGTAACGGTTCATTTGAAACACCCAACTTTTTACGCATCTGAGCATACGACAAAATCAGATTAAAATCTCGATAACCCCCATTGAAAAATCGTTGATAATTCCAAAAAGCTTTACCATAATCAGTCATAGTCAAAAAAGCACTTATCCTCAAAGCGATTGAATCTATGCCTATATCACCTCTCCAACTTTCAATAATGTCACCATCTGAGGTGAGAAATAAAATATGAGGAAATGATTTAACACCATATTGTCGAATAATTTTTCGCCTTGAACTTTCAGAATCTGTTTTAAAATTAATAAAAAAACCATTGAGCATTTCAGCTATTTCGGTATTGTGCGCAATATCATTTTCTAATTTTTTGCTCTCTTCAGAATGCTCCGCATAAACAGCTAAAAAAATAAATTTCTTTTGTTTTGTAGCTTTGTTAATTGCTTGACTAAATGTGCCTTTAAAAAAAGCGACCTCCGTGGCAGATAGGGGTGTGGCGTTATGTATATACGAAATTTTATTGAAATCTACTTTTTTATCATTAACAGGGGTTTCTATGGTACTCAAAGTATCTGTAGAAAGTGAATCCGCTTCATTATTAGTTTCACTTTCCACAGATTTTATAAAATTGTACTCATCCCAAAATGAATCATCAAAGTGATTGATTTTATTAGCCAGCATCTCGTCAATAGAAATTTCCTGCCGCTCTGGAATCTTGTTTACATTATCTATGGATATTTTAGTCGTAAAAATTTCAATTTTGCTCAAAAGGTTAGTAGCCGTATGGGTATATTGATTCACAACTAATCCACTTTTGAAATACCATTTATCATTATACTCATTATAATCAACTGTATAATCTCTATTTTTTAACTTCAATTCTTTACTCTTACGGTTTAAATATTCATTATTAGCTGTTCTCAAACCCTTTGACGATAATGAATATACTGCCCGCACTAAAGCATAATTTTCTTTATCAATATAAATTTTACCTCTGTAAAAATCTGTATCGCTCATCAATAAATTGCGCTGAGTAGAATCATAAGGCGTGAAATTTATAACGTAAGTCGGTCTATCGTTAATCATTTCGTAGCCTTCATGCGAAAAGCTAAATTGGTGATTTTGAAGGATAAATAAGCCAGGATTTTTAACAACATCAAGTATAATTCCTGCATTAGGCCCATTGACAATTTCGGGAATTAAATACTTTTTAGCATCTTTGATGAAGTATAAAGGAAGATTTTTTTTACGCCCTTTTACCAGTCGCACTTGGTCTTCATTTTTTTTAACCGACGATTTATACATCTCCAAAATACCTTCAGCTTGCAAAAAATAGCGATTAGTTTCCTTTTCTTTTAAAATTTCACGGCTGAAAAGCTGCATCATAACAGGCTCGGTAGCATAGTTTTTGGGGCGGTTATTAAGCACTTTTCTAATAATATGATTTGCGTCAACTAATTTAAATGTAAATTCATCTATGCTAATATCGGTAGAGTTCAAAGCAATGGTCAATTTCGGCTCATTTTTAATAGTGGAAACCAGGGCTTTATAAGATGTATAACCTACCGACGATACCCATAAAGTATCGTTTAGCCTCTCCGACGATATTTTTATAATAAAATCTCCTTCTTCATTGCAGGATGTACCAATCGAGTATGTAGGAAGACCCACATTGGCATAAGGAATGCTTTTTCCCGTTTTTTTATCAATTACTCGCCCTTTTATGGAAAAAATTTGAGAAAAAAGGGGAAGCTGGAAAAAGCAAATGCCTGTTAATATAAGTATGTATTTGATGAAGAATTTCATGTGTTGTCAAAATATATTATTAAAACGCTCCAAATATAGCTAAAAAAATAAAGACACATGCAAAGATTAAGATTCTTTGTATCTCTCTTAATGGTTGCCTATCAAGATTTCATAATCTCACTTTTTATCCCACAAATCATTCTCCTTCGGTAACTCCTCCCCTATCATTTCCAATAATTCAATCGCGTTGAGGCACCATTGCGCTGTGTTGTTGGTTGAAACATTGGGCGCTTCCAATATGGTGCGCATCACATTGGGCGCTGGGATATTTTGAGCAGCAAAAGCGGAATTATATTTATAGTATTTGGGCGTCAAAAAGTCTTGCCATGTCTTTTGAGCGCGTATTTTATCTTTAGTTTGAAAAGCGTAAAAAGCGGGCATTCTGCTAAAATGTGGCGACATATCACCCAATTGAATATCCACTTTAAAGGCTTTTAAAACCTCCTCTTTGGGTGCGCCATAGAGTTGACAATATTGCAACCAAAGCCGTTGAAAATCGTCATCTTTGAAATAACGACCCAATTCAAAGGCAATTTCGGGGCCGCCCATCAAAATACTCAAATGCGATTTGCCGATATCTTCGGGTGCTAATTGGAACATTTCACCCGTTTTGGGGTCATATCCAAATGCGCCCTCTTTGCCCGAAAAGAAACCATAAGGCATTTTAGTCAAACTTTTTACACCCCTCAGTATTTTGTCCCGCCATTGCGTGTCGCCCGTGCGTTCCCATTCGGTCATCCAATTGCCCACTAAAGCAAGCCAATCAGGCCCGATGCGAGCGTGCGTTGGGTATTTGGATTTGGGTAAAATCATGCGCAGCGGGTCCAATTTTGTCATGGCTTCATCCACATTCACGACGTCACGCATGAGTTCGCCCGTCCTTTCATCCGTCGTTAAATAGTAGTAAAAACGCTTTAAAGAGGCTTGACTAATCCGCACTTCCTTCGAACCGCAACCCCAGTGCCGCACATTATGTCGTGAGCCAAAGCCTTTAAAACGACCCAAATGATACACATCTACTTCGCTTGTGTGCCGTGTCATTGCCTCCGCCATCCGAAAAATATCCTCTCTACCCGACCGCATAAAACTGTACCAGAGCCATAAATCAGGCATTAATTCCGTATTCGCCCAAGCAAAGCCACCGACATCGTATCGCCACGTGTGGCGCACGGCATCGTAACTGTGCATCACATCGCCAAAGTTCCAGAAGCCGTACCAACGGCGTTGTTCAATCTCTTTTTGATAAAATGAAATCGCTGTATCTAATTGATTTTCAATCCAATCACGCCCTTTTGTCGTCCGATTTGGCAAACTCCAAAGCCCCAATGCCCCCGCATCGTGCAAATACTGAGGGGTACACATCAAGAGCGGAGGGTTCTCCACGACATCTGCCATTTCACTTAAAACCGCATTGGAAGGCACATTTTCATGGAAAAAAACGGTCAATTCGCTCGTGCGAGCCACGCCTTGCGCTGTCGAAAACCCTGGCTGCACATCTTCATAACTCGCCTCCAAACCATGTCCGTATTGCAACGTATCGTAGTGGCGCATATCCATCGCCTCACCGTAAGGCGACCATAGCCACCCCCTCAGTATGGACTCCTTTGAAGCAGCATTTTTGACTTCCATTGCCGCTGGATACGATTGCCAAAAGTTGTGAATACCCAATGACAAACCGCCCGAAACATCGCCCACAAATACCAAACCTCTTGCCCTTGCGCCAGCGTTGGCATCAATCCAAGCGCCTTTATCGTGGGTGCGTTTTTGGATTGCAAAACCATCGGCAGTTTGTTGCGTCAATCTGAAATCTCGCCAAATAGCCCAATCTTTGATTAAATCTTGACTTTTTTTATCGTACTCTTCTGCATTCGGAATACGAGCGCCGAGGACTTGATTTTCATACACATTTTTATTGTTAAAATTTAGAACCCTTCTGCCAGTAACGGGCTGTATCGGTTCTGAAAAAATGCCTTTATCACTCATTTCACCACCAAAACGAACGTGCCGATTCAAGGCCTGTTCGCGCATCGGCACGCCAAATTCCCAACCGATACCTTTTATAAAATCCTTTTCAGCCACGCCATCATAAATCAGCGTTTGCACAATTTTAATAGACTCTACACCCACGTAAAAATAAAGGCGAACAATGAACGGATTTCGAGGGGTGGATTTCGGATTGCGGCTATCAGTGAATGCGCCTTCTATTTTAATGACCGTTTTAATATCCCCTTTTTGCTCTATTTCTACTTTTTTAATGGTGCTTTTGAGGGTTTCTTTTTTAATATTTCCTATAAAATCGCCATCGGGAGCGTTTTGCCAAAGGCATTTTAAATGCCCATTTATACCTATTGTTTTATCATTAATGCTCAGTGAATCTATTAAAATATTACCTTTTTTGGGAATTTTACAAGCAGTTTTACCGTTTTTAATAAAAAAACTACTCGACGTTTCCTTGATAATTAGGGCGGAGGATTGGGTATTGGGCGTTGTGGTTTCAGAGAGATTAAAATAATCCCCGGCTTGTGGCGTAGTTGCCGTTGCCAAGCCGAGCCATTTCAACGAGCCATCGTCCCAATAGGCATTTGTCCACGTTTGTAAAGGCAACGTTTCACCATTTTTATTTTTTAAAATAAAAGCTGAATTGGGTTTCACCTTACCTTTTTCAAAAGGAACACCCCAACTAATGCCTACTTTATTTGCTGATACTAAGGGGGTAGATTGACCCAACCAATGCAGCGCAATGGGTTGATTTTGTGCAATTAGAAAAGCTGTTTTTAATAAAAAAAGGAGAGAGATGAGTTTAGTTTTCATTTTCGAGTTTTAAAAGCATGTTTTTATTAAAAACTCCGAAGGCTTTTGCAGTCTCCGGAGTTTCATTTATACCCCTCAGTATTTTGAGGTTTCGTGCGGAACTGGAGTTCCGCGTTACTTCTTTTGTAAGAGCTGCAACGAGCTATCATTTATCTCAAATTGCTTATTTTTTAAAAGCTGTAAAACCTCGGCTGCTGCCAAAATTGTTGGTCCATAACCATGCGCCGCATAGGGGCTTATCGGGCGGTGGTAGTAAAAAGCAGGGTCAAATCCCATACCTGTACCGACGCAAGTGCCTTCCACTTGACCCGCTTGATTCACTTTGGTTGCCACTGCATTCCAAGCCAAAAGCGTGGCGGGGGCATACGCCAAACCGTCAATCCAACCTCGATTTATGGCTCTTGCAAACGCAAAAGTATAGATTGCCGTAGCCGATGTTTCAAGATAAGAATCGGAGCGATCAAGCAATTGATGCCAAAAACCTGAACCTGATTGATATGATAAAAGTCCTTTTACATGGTCTTTTAAAAGCTGTAAAATAGCTGGGCGTTGCGGGTGTGTTACAGGTAGAACCTCCAAAAGTTCCACCTCGGTCATGACCGCCCAACCGTTGGCACGCGCCCAATGGAATTGCGGGTGTTCTTTCATGCCTTCCACCCAACCGTGCATATAAACGCCTTTTTGCTTGTTAAACATGCGTTTTGAATAGGCTAAAACCTGTTTGCAAGCCTCATCGTAGTATTTTTTATTGCCCGTCAATTTGCCCATTTGAGCCAAAGCGGGGATTGCCATGAACAGGTCATCGAGCCACATAGTATTCGGCTGCGGGCGCATACGAGCCAAAGTGCCATCCGCCAAGCGGTGTTCTTTGTTCATGATGTAATTGATGTGTATGTCAATCAACGAGCGCAAATCAGCCTTGTTGCCCGCGCGCACTGATTTTATCATAGCCGCACACATCGCACCGCAATCGTCCAAAGCACGAGGCAAGAGCAAGTTTCTTAAAGGCGTTTTTGAGCCCCAATCGTCGTGCTCAGCCGAAAATTTGCGGAAGGACGGCGCTGATTCTGCTAAGAATTTAAGGCGTAAATCAGCATATTCTTTATAACGATTGTCTCCTGTTGCTTCCGTTGCCAATACCATTGCAGCGTAAGTCACGCCCCATTCATAACTCACAATGCGAAAATCACCTTTTTTCAGCATCGTATTGGTGTCAATTTTTGCGTAATCCGTGATGATTTCACCCGTTTTTGAGTGCACATACTGAGGGGGGGTCACTTCGTTCAAATATGTATAAATGCGGTTAATTGTAGCTTTTATATCCCCTTCCGAAGGTTTGCCATAAGGAGTAGGATAATCGGGTTGCAAAAGGTGTAGCGGCGTGTTAGAATCGTTAGCCTTGGTTTCGTTGCGTTGTGCGTGGAGGGTTTGCGCACACGCAATTAGGTATAATAGTACCACCCAATATTTAAAAACAGATTTCATAGTTTGATTTTTGATAGTCAAAAGTTTAAATTTATCAAATGAGGATTTTCAATAAAGCTGTTACTTACGCCAGATGAAAAACCTCAGTCAAAGGCTTCACGACGGGCGAGTTATCGGGATTTGCATCCATGATGTCACCCATATATTTCCACCAACGCTGCATGACTTCATGCGCAGGAAGTGTGTCCAAAAGGTCAGGATTTCCGATTTTTAAAATGGCAAATAAAGCATACGTTTCTTCATCTAAAAAAATTGAATAGTCATTAATGCCAATGCTTTTCAGTAAATCACCTAAATCTGACCACAGTTCATCGTGGCGTTTTTTATATTCTGCAGCCTGCCCACAGTGCAACTGCATTTTAAAAGCAACTCTTTTCATTTTTAAGTTCTGTATAAGTAGACGTAAAGAAATATGCGGAACTGGAGTTCCGCTTTACATGTTCAAAACAAGTTGATTTTCAGTAATTGGATATTACCTATTTTGCTTTTTGTTTTATCTTTTATGATAAAAAAGGGAATGAGATAATGGAAGCAATTAAGCAAAATTGTACAATTATGTAAATTAGTGTATTTTATTGTACATAAATTTACATAAAACTATCTGGCCTAAGGGATTTAATAGTATTGAATAAGGCTGCTTTAAAGGCATTATTCTTTAAATTTTCATCAATGGATTTTATAGCGTCATAAGAGCTTCTAAACATAGAGTACTGAATTTTTTCGATTGCTTCTGCGATTAAAGCATTATCAGATTCTATGAGTTTCAGAAAAATAGCTTCCTCTTTTTGATATAAATCCAATTGTTTTTGTTGCTTTTGAAGCGTTTTATCTTTTTCTACCTGTATTTGGGTTTCCGTTTTGGCTTTTTGAACGGTCTTTTTATGTGAAACTTGTTCAATATTATCTTTGTAGCCTTCTTGTACAGCTTTCACGAAAAAACCTGCAACATTATCTTTAATTTTATTGGCTTGTAAAGCGCGTTCTGTTACTCTTATGGCTTGTTGAATGTCATTTGCAGGATGTTTTTCTATTAGATCCATCAAAACCTTAGGGCTTACCTTCCATTTTAAGCCGACTAATGGATATAATTCGCTAAAGAGTTGCTCAATTGCCTTTTCTTCATTCGGTGAATCGTGCACGGGCGTAATAATACTGGCAGTTGTCATAGATATAGCAGAATTATCGTGCAATACTGAGGGGGTTGGTATTTCAGCCGAAATATCATCATCGAATAGAATCGGCGGATTATTCTCCATGATATGAAATTTAATCGCCACTATTTTTTTAGAGTTCTTGACTTCCGTGTAGGTAAATTTAACATCCGTGGTTTTTTCCAACCTCTTTTGGGCTTCATCCAGCACTTTTACTTTAAAACGGTTGTATGACTCGTACTTATCCCCTACCCCAAGCATATTTTTTAAATCATCCAGCTTGATTTCCACTATTTTTTGGCGTTTTCCCAAGTATTGTTTCAAAATTTGGTAAATACGAATACCCGAGCCCGTATGCAAAAACTTATAATTATTAATATCCAATTTCGTAAAATCCCTTGACAATTCCAGTAAAAACGGCTTGAGTTTAGGGTGAAAAGTGAGATTTATGACCAATTTATCGTTGGATTCGCGCTTTGTATAGCGTTCCACACTCGTCACAAGGTAGGTTTCAAGTTCTTTTTGCTCGCCTTTTTCATCTTTAAAATAGATAACCACTTTCCTATCGAGTAGCCTTTGGGCAGCATCCAGCACGTATTCATAAATCTTGCCGCTGCGCTCTAAGCCCAAAGACTCGATGATATCTTTCACGTGAATTTCATAATCTCGAAACTCTTTGTCGTATGGGTCAATCATAGAACACATGCGCCCAAAGAGCACCATCTCCCAAAAAGTGACTTTATCCTTATAGCGCGCTTGAATAAAATCGTTGGAATGAACAACTATATTTTCGGAATTATAGAGGAATACCTCTTTGGTAGTTTCCATGAAAAGTATTTTTTGTGTAAATATAAAAAATACCTTCTTTATAAGTGAGTAGTTTTTGACCTTTTTTAAAAAAGCTACTAAATGTACACGAGGATTGAATTTAAATTAAAAAGCTACTAAATGTACACCAAAAGTATACTTTTTTAGGTTTTCTCAATGAACTTAATACAAAACTACTTGATTTTTAAAGGGCTGAATAAGTAAAAACGAAGGGAATAGCGAGAAAATGGAGCAAAAGTGAGGATTTAGCCAATAGCAGGTGTACATTTAGTAGCTTTTAACTCAAGAAGTGTACATTTAGTAGTGATAGAATGTACATTTGGTAGTGTTTTCGTGTACATTTAGTAGCAATACGGTGCACATTTGGTAGTTTTAAGATGTACATTTAGTAGCTATAGTGTGTACATTTGGTAGTTTTAAGCACATATAAAGACCTGATAACCAATGAGTTAAGCAGCCCTAAACATATAAACAGTTAAAACTTAATAAAACTATAAAACACACAAAACATGTCTGTTGCTCTATTTTTTATTTTTTAAATATTCTTTAGCACACATACACAGGAATCCTTTCAATGTTTGACCTGAGTGGTCAATATGAATTTTAATATCTTGATATAAATCCATAGGTAATTCAATATTAAAACGATGCACCTCGCGGGTCGGTTTAGCTGCGGGGTTCACTATTGGTTTTTCAACTGGTGCGGCGGCTATAATTGGTGCCGCAATTTTCGGCTTCTCGACCACCCTCTTTTGCTCTAACGCTTCAAGCGCGGCTTCTTTTTCTTCTACGCTGACTAATTTTCTGGTTAATTGCTTTTTAGCCATTTTATGTATTTTTTGATACACTTATGTGTATTTATGTACAATAATGTATTTTAATGTAAATACTTGTATTAAACCCCTCAGTCCCGAGTACTCGGGAGGCTGTTTTATGCCATTTTTTTAAGAATCCCTTCTATCTCGTCGGTCAAGCGGTTGAACTCGTCGCGCGCTTTTTTATCCTTATGCTCCGTGACGCCCATTCCTTGGATGATAGTTTCACGATACGCCACGCGGTCTCCAATGCTACATTCAAGGCATGGCAATTCAAATTCTTTTAGGGCTGCTTTCACTTCTTTATCCACGTTGTACTGTTCCGTAAATTTATTGAGGAGTAAAAAAGCCTGTAAATTTTCTTTGAACTCGCGGGCTTGGTTGTAGCGCTCCAAGAATGATTCAAAAGACCAATAATCGTAACCACTTGGCGAAATAGGGACGATAATGATGTCGCTCGCCAATAAAGTGCTGCTTGCGAGCTTCGATAACTGAGGGGTACCGTCCAAAATGACGATATCATAATTTTTACTGATAGCATCCACTTCTCGAATGAGTTTTTCAGAACTGACAGTTACAACAGGCACATGGGCTAAATTATCCTCCCGTTGCTCCGACCATTTCACTGATGAGCGTTGTTGCTCGTCGGTATCAATGATGCACACCCTGTAGCCTCTCAGAGCGAACGCTACTCCCAGATTTGTGGAGACGGTAGTTTTGCCAACACCTCCTTTTAGATTCGTTACTGCTATGACCATAAATTTACAATTTTGTGCAAAAATATAAATTTATGTGTAATAGTGTATTTAAATGTGTATTAATTATTGAAATTTAATTTACTTTGAGTGTGTATTT
>JANPHO010000109.1:0-7718 GCA_031424515.1 Saprospiraceae bacterium | reverse complement strand
GAAGGCACTCTTTTAAAGAAAATAAAACGTGCTCGTAACACTGTCACGGGCGATGAATACATCCGAATGATTGCCATGAGCCGCATCATGTTGCCCAATGTGAAAAATATTCAAGCCTCTTGGCTGACGGTGGGTAAGCAAGTTGCGCAGGTATGTTTGCACGCCGGAGCGAATGATTTTGGCAGTATTATGATTGAAGAAAATGTGGTTTCGGCAGCGGGAGCCGCCTTCCGTTTCACAGCCGATGGCATTCAACAAGCGATTAGAGATGCAGGATTTACCCCTCAATTGCGCAATCAGCAATACGAATATCGGGATTTACCACAGAATATGCTTCAACAAAAATTGGATATGGAAACGATGATAGTGGATTGATTTTAAGTCCTTTTCAATATAAATCCCTTTTTGAGCGTTTTAAAATGAGATAAATTGGATATCCAATTTATCTCATTTTTTATTAAAACTCAAAATGAACATTTATGATGAAACAGATTTTAATTGCAGCGTTCCTTTTATCATGGGTAGCCTGTGATGCGCCCAAGACTTTGATGTCAAAAACTGAATTAAAAAAAGAGGGTTATCAAGAAATAAAGGGCTTTTATGATGAAAAAAGCTCAAAAACGGGTAAGCCTGATACTTATCCAATGTACCCGAGCGGCTTAAATGGTTTATTGAAAAGTGCGGGAGCGATATTAGAATATCCTGAAGAAGCTCAAAAAAAAGGCATAAAAGGGCTTGTTATCGTCAAATATGTCATCAATACTGAGGGGGTAGTCAAAGATGTGGCAGTGGTAAAAAGCGCTCACCCAGTATTGGATAAAGAAGCCGTGAGAGTCGTAAAGTCATTGACAAAATGGTACCCGGGATTTAAAAATGGCAAGCCTACTAAAGTGGAATTTAAACAACCGTTTGAGTTTTAAATATATTAGGCGTTAGGCGATAGTCAACAGGCGACAGTTTAGTATCTGTCGCCTGTCGCCTAACCCCTGTCGCCTAATCCCTAATTCCTAATAAACCGAATCGCCTCACTTTTTCCCATATCACTGTTCATAATCACGGTTTGGGAGGTCTGACCATCCCAAAAGCTGATAGCTGCGGTATTGGGCGGAGCAGTACCCATATTATCGGCGTGAAAAACGAGCGTATTATCACCTTCTTCCAAGGGTATTTCGAGTTTCTTTTTATTTTTAGTCACTTTCATTCCTTTCAAAATCCAGTGATTATTGAGCATGACGGACACGACATCACCATCTTCTTGGTCATTGTCCCACACTTCCAGTTGCAGCATTTTTTTATTTATCTTGTATTCTTTTATCACCTTCACATCCCTCTTTTCTACTGACGGGGAGCTTGTAATAGCTGGCTTTGTCGGTTCTTTTACTGTGTTTTCAGCTTTGGGCTGAGGTGTTGTTGGCGATTTAGACGCTATCAGCGGTGGTTGGTTGGTCGGCTTCGCTGAAGGTTTAGGCGTGTTTTTCACAACAGGCTTTTTATCATCAACTTTAGGTTTTGAAGCCGCTATTGCAGGCGCATGAAGGGGCTCTTTTCTACTGATATTTAAATTCCAAACATCAAATTCGCAGCTTTCCATACCGTTGTATTCTACCACATCTATTTTATCCAAATATTCTGGAATACGGGTAAAATATAAGCGAAACCGCAGAAATTGCCCTGGTTTTATGCGCATTGCTGTGGTTTCGTCCGCACATGAAAAACCCGTTCTGAACACATTGCGCGTTGGGATATTTTCCGCCCGAATAAATCGAGCTACTTTTTTTCCCTTTGAGCGCAAGTGAAAAGTATTACACGCTTCAATCAATGTAGAAGAAAAGCCCAAATTCCTAAAGCTCATGTGGATGACCGTATTTTGCTCGTTTAGCTCTACTTTATCTATTTTAATACCATCATACGAGCTTTGGGATTGAGAAAGGTCAACAACCCAATTTTTGTAATCATCATCCTGTCTATTCTGAGATTTAGACGTAAAAGCCAGTAGCAAACAAGCCGTTAAGAGTACGTATTTCATCATCATCAAAGTGTTTGGTTTGTTAAAACTTCTATTTGTGTAAAACCTATATTTCTATTGAAAAGTTCTTTTAAAATCTTAAAACGATTGATTCTAAATTATCGCTGACTGGGTTAAAACGCCCCCTCAGTATTTAACATATTCATAATGTACATTTTAGCTAAAATTTAACGTATCTTTACAGGGTTATGAACCAATTAGAACTTAAACAGTCATACACGTGTTTAACATTGAGTACTTCATATGTTTTTTCTTATAAAAGTAATTAATGTTCAACACTTAGATCTACTTAAATCCCTCTACTCATACATTATCACACAATTTTTATCTAATTAAATCAGAATTATTTATAACATGCAGGTGCCTCGTTTTACAGCCACGCCTAATTTCTACAACGATTTAAAAAATCGGGTCAATCAATATTTCTTAGAAACAAATCAAGCTCCCACGGGGAACTGGAAATTGTACACAAAAGCAACAATTATTACCATTACCACGGTTGCTATTTACACAACACTTGTATTTTTCACGCCTGAAAATCCTTGGATTTCAGTGGCACTTTGTGTTATCGCGGGTTTTGCGGTTGCAGCACATGGTTTCAACATCATGCACGATGGCAATCACGGCAGTTTTTCAAAGTCTAAAAGTATCAATAAAATAGCGGGTTATACTATCAGCATATTGGGTGGCAATGATTTTATGTGGAAACTCAAGCACAATGTCATGCACCACGGTTTCACAAATATGCATGGCTATGACGATGATATTGAAATCCGCCCGATGTTTCGTATGTGCCCAACTCAGCCTCATCGCTGGTTTCATCGTTTTCAATCGATATATTTCATCGTTTTATATTCTCTTTTGTATGTCCTTTGGATGTTCTTTTTCGATTATAAAAAATATTTCACTGGTAAAATTGGCTCTTTTGACGTGCCTAAAATGAAATTAAAAGACCACTTACTGTTTTGGAGTGGTAAAATAGTGAGCACTTTCTTGTTTTTTGTATTGCCTATTTGGAAATTAGGCTTTGTGAATGGTTTAGTTGGCTTTCTAATTTTCACTTTAGTGGCAGGTTTTATATTGAGCATTGTTTTTCAATTGGCGCATGTGGTAGAAGATACTTCTTTCCCTATGGCTGATGAAGCATTCAAAGTGGACAATGAGTGGGCAATTCATCAAATCCAAACCACTGCAAATTTCGCTACCCGCAACCCCATTGTCACATGGTTTTGTGGTGGTTTGAATTTTCAGATTGAGCATCATTTGTTTCCATCAGTAAGTCATATCCATTACCCAAAAATAAGCCAAATAGTGAAGCAAACTTGCTCGGAATATGGTGTTAATTATATAGAATTCCCGCGCATGAGCAATGCAGTTTATTCTCATTGGAAAACACTGTATGATTTGGGTAAAGCGTAAATACCAGTATTTAGTAGCGAGTGTTTAGTATTTAGATTTTCTCTCGCTTGATTCTTAGAAAACGAAAAGTACCTTAATTGGCACTTTTCGTTTTCTGTTTATATTGGATTGAACATTTTAATGGTAAAACCGTTTAGAGTCTGTGTAAAATATATAAAAATACATCCCCTCAGTATCACTCGATTATTGTATCTTTGCGCCGCAAAAAATTGAAATTTCGTACATGACAAATCAGAAAAATATTCGCAACTTTTGTGTAATTGCCCATATTGACCACGGTAAGAGCACACTCTCTGACCGTTTGTTAGAGTTCACTAAAACCATATCAGCACGGGATATGCAAAACCAAGCCCTTGACGATATGGACTTGGAGCGTGAGCGCGGTATCACTATCAAGAGCCACGCCATCCAGATGTATTACGACCATACTGACGGGGTACGCTATACTTTTAATATGATTGATACGCCTGGGCACGTTGACTTTAGCTATGAAGTTTCGCGCTCAATTGCTGCCTGCGAAGGTGCGCTTTTGCTCGTGGATGCAACGCAAGGTATTCAAGCTCAGACGATTTCGAATCTATTCCTTGCCTTGGAGCATGATTTGACGATTATTCCTGTTTTAAATAAAATAGACATGGAAGCAGCCATGATTGAGGAAGTCAGTGACCAAATTATTGACCTCATCGGCTGCGACAAAGAAGATATTGTATTGGCGAGTGGAAAGATAGGTTTAGGAATTGAAGACATTATGAAAGCCGTCGTAGATAGGATTCCGCCACCAAAAGGTGACCCTGATGCACCGCTTGAATGTATGATTTTCGACTCTATTTTCAACTCATTTAGAGGTATTATCGCGTATTATCGGGTATTGAATGGCACAATTAAAAAAGGTGATAAAATTCGTTTTTATCACACAGGTAAAAACCATGACGCCAATGAAGTCGGTATCCTACAAATGGGGCTTATGCCCAAAGATGAGGTAAAAGCAGGTGACGTAGGCTATATCATTACGGGTGTAAAATCCGTTAAAGAGATAAAAGTAGGTGACACCATTACGCACTCTGCACGCCCATGTGCCGATGGTGTTCAAGGCTTCGAAGAGGTAAAACCAATGGTTTTTGCTGGTATCTACCCCATTGACAACGACGATTTTGAGGATTTGAGAGATAGTCTTGAAAAATTACAACTCAATGATGCTTCATTGATATTTGAGCCAGAGACATCCGTGGCTTTGGGTTTCGGCTTCCGTTGTGGTTTCTTAGGCATGTTGCATTTGGAGATTGTGACCGAGCGTTTGCGCCGTGAATTTGACCAAGAAATTATTGTTACCATCCCGAACGTGTCGTATTATGCGAAGCTGACTAAAACGGGCTCGCAAGAGTTTATGATACGCCAGCCTGCCGAATTACCCGACCCTTCAGCCTTAGATTATACCAAAGAGCCGTATATCGAAGCGCAAATTATATCAAAACCAGAGTATATTGGCACTATCATGACCCTTTGTATGGATAAACGGGGTTTCATGAAAAAACAAACTTACCTCACCACCACGCGTGTAGAGTTGGTTTTTGAAATGCCTTTGGCTGAAATTGTATTCGATTTTTATGATAAATTAAAATCCGTCACAAGGGGTTATGCCTCATTTGACTACCACCCGATTGGCTACCGTGAGTCAGATATCGTGAAATTGGATATTAAATTGAACGCTGAAAACGTGGATGCGTTCTCTGCCCTCGTGCACCGTTCAAAAGCCGAGCAAGTGGGTCGTCGCTTATGTGAAAAATTGAAGGAATTGATACCGCGCCACCAATTTATGATACCGATTCAAGCCGCTATCGGGGCTAAAATCATTGCTCGTGAAACCATTTCCGCCATGCGCAAGGACGTAACTGCCAAATGTTACGGTGGTGATATTTCACGTAAACGGAAACTTTTGGAAAAGCAAAAAGAGGGTAAAAAGAAAATGCGTCAATTCGGTTCAGTAGAAGTCCCTCAAAATGCCTTTATTGAGGTTTTAAAATTGAATGATTAATGTAGCACGGAACTCAAGTTCCGTATAAAATGATAAAACAAGCGGCGATACTGAGGGGTATCGCCGCTTTTATTTTTAATAAGACTTAATTCACTATAAACTTAGATAAAGCAATTACATGATTTTGGTGAAGAATATGTGCAAAATAAATGCCTTTTGAATAGTCATTTTTCAGTATTTGGGGTATATTGTCTGTCACTTCGTATGTTTTTACTAATCTACCCAAGACATCAAAAATAATAACTCTGTCAGTCAACATACCATCAGGTATTTTTAATGAGGATACATCTACTATGGGATTAGGATAGATTTGTACGTGTGATAGCCTTTTAGAGACATCTTCATTCGACATTAATAAATCGCATTTTCCATTAGTTCCACTTCCAAAAATA
Organism: Saprospiraceae bacterium; assembly: GCA_031424515.1. GTDB lineage: Bacteria > Bacteroidota > Bacteroidia > Chitinophagales > Saprospiraceae > JAAFJT01. The sequence goes on along the minus strand of JANPHO010000109.1, from coordinate 1,849 downwards.
ACTTTATCATTAGTAGAATGGCAATCTAAATAACCAGCAAGATCGAGCTGTATAAAAATGGGTATAAAACCACAACGACAGCCCATTCCTTCAACTAATTCCCCGAATGCTCCAAAAGAAGGGACTGAAAGTTTATATTTTTTCCTATAATTGCTACCGACAAGCAATGAATCAATTGATGTGACAACTACTTTGCGAGAATTTAATGAACAACCATAAAATCTACCATTTAAAGTATCGCCAAGTCGTATATTAAAATCATATAGTATTGTATCTTTATTATCCTCTCGGAGGTAGATTATTTTATCTTTTTCTCTTATGGCTGTTATATTATTCCTAATACCTTTTTTGTCGATTTTCTTATAAATTATTCCATTTATTAAAGTATCCTGTCCTGTAATGCTAACTTGCCAATGGTTGTACATAGGAGTGGTATTGTTTACAAAAAAATCACGCCCTACCCAAATTGCATCTTTCATCGCAAAGGGAGTATAAACCTGCCCAATTATTGATGATAATTGAGCAAAGAGAATAAAAACAATGATTATTTTTTTCATTTTTTAAGTTTTACTGCCTGTGAAACTGTACTGTGTCTATTTGATATTTTGTAAAAACTTTACTTTAAGAGGAGGATACCCCTCAGTATTAATGCCTATTTCAATAAAAAACCTCTTTCAAATCAATATCCAAATCTGTTAAAAGTTTGGATTTTAATTTTCCTTCAATTTCAAAAAAATCTAAAAGTGTATACTGTTGATTATCAAGCGTATAGACTTCTATGCTTTTACTCGGTGGGTCAACTATCCAATATTCTGAAACGCCGCAACGCTCGTATAATTCTTTTTTAAAAATCCTGTCATTCTTCGCTGTTCCTTCTGAAATGACTTCAATGACCAAATCAGGCGCGCCCCATACAGATCCATTCATTTCAATAATCTTTTCACGCTCCTTTTTTATAAAAAAAATATCGGGCTGTGTCGCATTATCATCATCAAAGATGACATCAAGTGGAGCCATGAGCATACGACCAAACTGCTTTCTAGTAATATAGGAACCTATTGAAGTAATAAGGTTACTAATGGTAATTTGATGATTTGAAGGAGGGAAAGTTCTTTTTACTATTTTGCCATTTAATAATTCATAGATAAAAGTGTTTTCATCGGGAATTTCCATGTAGCGAAAATCATTGTATGTTATTTTTTGAACGTCTATCATGTCATTCACTTTTTAATTCATTCAAAATTAAACAATTTTTCAAAATATTCCTATTTTTTCACAAGCTCATCTCATACAAAATACCCGCTTTCATCGAATTAGCGGAGGCAATTAGCGTGGAACTATTCATTTTTTTAAGAACCCAATCCATCAAAATTAAGCTCACTGCAAGCATTTCTACTTTATCTTTTGGAATATCGGGCTGTTGATAAAGGTCATTTTCAGATTGATGAATCCATTCATTGTAGAAAGAGTCATAGGTGATTTTTTCAATTTCAAGATAAGGTTTTTCATATCCCCCCTTGATGCCTTTGGCTTCATCAAGCTGAAAGCCTGACAGTATTTTGACCATAAAATCTATTGTTCCACAAGCAATAATGGGTATTTTAGGTTTAAATTCTTCTATTTTATGTAAAAAATCGGAAGCGGCTTCGTCTAAGAAGTTTTCAATATCCACTATTTCAGTTTCAATAATGGGGTCATGAATGTGGAATTTCTGTTTTAAAATAGCCACACCTATATTAAAACTATGCGCCCACAGCACCCCCTCAGTATTGCAGATAATAAATTCCACGCTGCCCCCTCCCACATCTATCATCACCACGGGTTCGATACTGAGGGGGATGCCCATTCG
>JANPHO010000108.1:0-10735 GCA_031424515.1 Saprospiraceae bacterium | reverse complement strand
ACAATAGATAGAGATTAAATAATTTTTAGAAAATGAATTTATGGACAGAGTAATTGAAAAAAAGACGTGGACAACCAAACGCATTTTGAGCATTGCGGGTGGTTTGGCTTTGGTGGGATTGATTGGCTGGAGTTATAAAATGACTTCCGGTAAAAGCCGCTTGAATGTGGACACCGAGCGAATTACCATTAGTGAAATAAAAAAAGGGGCGTTTCAAGAAACCATCCCCGTGAATGGAACAGTTTTGCCACAAACAACTATTTACCTTGATGCTCTGGAGGGTGGGCGCGTTGAAGAAAAATACGTCGAAGACGGTGCCATGATGAAACGCAATCAACCCATCCTCCGATTGAGCAATACTGATTTGGAATTGAGCTTGGCAAATCAAGAAACGCAGGTTTTTAATGTGTTGACGCAGATGAATATTTCTAAAAACTCAGCCACGCAAAACACTATCCGTCAACTCAATCAATTAGCGGACGTGGACAATGCTTTGGCGGAAGCTGAACGCATATATAATCTGAATAAAACACTTTACGAACAAGGCGTCATGGGTGTTCAAGAGTTTAAACAAGCAGAAAATAACTACAATTATCAAGTCAAGCGGAAAAAACTGACGGAGGATATTCTGAAACAAGATACCGAATCGGTGAGCCTCATGAGCGTTCAAGACAAGGAATCACTTAAGAGAATGCAAAATACACTTGCTTTGATGCGGCGCAAAGTAGGCGATTTGGTCGTCCGCTCCCCTATCGACGGTCAATTGACCTCTTTGGATGCTGAAATTGGTCAGTCTATTAATCGCGGTATTCGCTTAGGTCAAATTGATATAACTACGGGTTTTAAAATCCGCGCCGATATTGACGAGCATTATATCAGCCGTATCTATGCCGGTTTGAAAGGCACTTTTAGCCTATCTGGAAAAGACTATAATTTGAGCATTAAAAAGGTTTACACCCAAGTGACGGGTGGTCGTTTTCAAGTGGATATGGTTTTTGACGGTAAAGTGCCCGAAGGAATTCGCCGAGGTCAAACGCTGCAAATTCGTTTGGCTTTGAGTGATGAAACGCAAGCGATTTTGTTGCCTCGCGGCGGTTTTTATCAGCAAACGGGCGGTAATTGGATTTTTAAAGTCAGTGAAAATGGGTCAGTTGCTTTCAAAGCGGATATTCAATTGGGTCGTCAAAGCCCCGATTATTATGAGGTTTTGCAAGGGTTAAACCCGGGCGATAAAGTCGTGACAAGTAGTTACGAAAACTATGGCACGATGCAGGAATTAGTTTTAAAAAAAGAATAATTTTCATACTGATTTGATTGGGTACCCTCTTACTGTCATGCTTTCAGCAGGAGGCAGCAGGAGGCAGCAAGGGGGTACTTTTTTACGATAAACCATTGATTTTCAATTAAAAAAAATATAGTCATGATTAAAATAAGTGCATTAGAAAAAATATACCGCACAGAGGAGGTGGAAACAATGGCTTTGAACAAGCTCTCTTTTGAGGTAAAAGAAGGCGAGTTTGTGGCGGTGATGGGTCCTTCAGGTTGCGGAAAATCCACATTACTCAATATTGTGGGCTTACTCGATGACCCAGACGCGGGAAGTTTTATTTTTAATGGCATCGAAGTAGCCAAGTTCAATGAGCGCAAGCGGGCGGATTTGCGGAAGCATAATATTGGTTTCGTTTTTCAAAGTTTTAATTTGATTGACGAATTGACGGTGTTTGAAAATGTCGAACTGCCGTTGATTTACACGGGCGTAAACGCTGCGGATAGGAAAAAACGGGTTGAAGAAGTATTGGATAAAATGCAAATTATGCACCGCCGTAATCACTTTCCACAACAGCTTTCGGGTGGTCAACAACAACGTGTGGCGGTGGCGCGTGCCGTGGTCAATAATCCCAAATTGATATTAGCCGATGAGCCTACGGGTAATTTGGATAGCAGCAATGGCAATGAAGTGATGCAATTGCTCACTGATTTGAATGAACAAGGTACGACGATTATCATGGTGACGCACTCGGAACACGATGCGCGTTACAGTCATCGGATTATTCGGATGTTGGATGGGCAGACAGTGACGGAGAATATTTTGCAGTGAAAATGCCCAAAATACTGAGGGGGGCTATTTTCAGTAAAAAAAATAAAAAACAAGGTCATGATAAAGAACTATCTTAAAATATCGGCGAAGATTTTACTACGCAATAAAAGTTATAGCCTTTTAAACATCATGGGTTTGTCGTTGGGTATCACGTGCGCTTTAATCATTTTCTTGATTTTGGACTTGCAGTTGAGCTACAATCGAGACCACAAAACGGCGGAACAGACGTATCGTATCGTTACCGACTCTCACTACCCCGAAGGCGATATTGGACACTCTCCTGGCGTGCCTTTGCCGCTTGGCGCAGCTTTGCGGAGCGATTTCCCATTTCTTGAAAAAGTGGTAATGATAAATGGTTTACATTCTGCTCAAATTGCGGTTTTGGGGGCGGACAATGTGCCGATTAAAAAATTTAATGAGAAAAATCTATTCGGTAGCTGCATTGGATTTGTCGAGCCGTCTTTGTTCGATATTTTTGATTATTCATGGCTGACGCCGAATGCCGCAGCGAGTTTGAACGAGCCAAATACAGCAGTGATTACGCAAAAGCTGGCGCGTAAGTATTTTGACAACGACAATCCGATTGGCAAAATACTGCGGGTGAACAATAAAGTTGAGGTCAAAGTGACTGGCGTCATCAAGGATTTACCCGTTAATACCGATTTGTTGTATGAGTTTTTTATTTCTTTTAAAACTCTGGAAATTTATCAACCTAAAGCCACTTCCGATTGGGGGAGTTTTAACAGTGGGATTCAATGTTTCGTCGTGATGGCTAAAAATCAAGTAGTTACGCAATTGACCAGTCAATTTGATGCCTTCAACAAAAAATATTTGTCGGAAAGTGAAGCCAAAGAGTACCGTTTTCAAGCCCAACCGTTGAGTGATGTGCATTACAATCGGACGTATGGCGGTCAAGTGAACAAATCTTATCTCTGGGCTTTTGCTTTGGTGGGCTTGTTTTTAATCATTTCAGCTTGCGTGAATTTCGTTAATATGGCAACCGCCCAAGCCTTGCAACGCGCCAAAGAAGTCGGCATTAAAAAAGTCATTGGCGGCACACGGACGCAACTGTTTTGGCAATTTATGTCTGAAACAGCGATTATCACACTCTTATCCGTTGCCTTGGCTATAGCAACGACTGAATTGTTGACCCCCTCAGTAAATTCCCTGTTTGCGGGCGTTTTTACCATCAGTTTGCATTTTTCAATACCCGTTTTGATGTTTTTGAGCGTTTTGAGTCTGCTCATTATCTTTTTATCGGGTGCTTATCCCGCGCTTATTTTGTCGGGTTTTAAACCAATTACCGCTTTAAAAGGGAAAATTAGTACTCGACAAGTCGGTGGCATTTCCGTTAGGAGAGGTTTGGTTGTCGTTCAGTTTTTTATTACACAACTGCTGATTATTTGCACGATTGTTATCGCACAGCAAATGGATTTCTCTAAGAATATGGACTTAGGATTTGATAAAGAGGGCATTTTACTTGTAGATATTCCAAAATCCGATAAAGCAAAAAAGGAAACGTTGCGTACGCAATTGACGCAATTAGCAGGTGTCGAAAAGGTTAGTTTAACGTTTTCGCCACCGAATTACAATTCAAATATAACCAGTGAATACAAATATAGTAATCAAGCGAAAAAGGAAGGCAACGAATTCAATGTCAAAGTCGGCGATGATAATTACCTCTCAACTTTTGGTTTGCAGTTGGTCGCGGGGCGCAATATTCAAAAAAGTGACTCGATAACCGAAGCCGTTGTCAATGAGAAATTTGCACAGGAAGTTGGTGAAAAATCACCCAATGATGTAATTGGAAAAACGCTGACTATTTGGAATAAAAGCGTACCGATTGTCGGCGTTGTCAAGGATTTTCATGCGTATTCTACGCGCATTGGCATCGAACCCGTTTGCATTGTCTCCAATTACGACAATTATTCACGTTGTGCCGTCAAGCTCAATCCACGCAATTTGACTACCACTTTACCTATTTTAGAGAATGCATGGAACGCCGTTTATCCCGAATACGCCTATCAAAGCGAATGGTTGGATGAAAATATTGCTCGGTTTTACATTGCCGAAGACATCATTTTGCGGTTTATACGCGGTTTTGCTTTCATCGCTATTTTGATTGGCTGCTTGGGATTGTATGGACTTGTATCTTTCATCGCAGCGCAGAAAACGAAAGAAATTGGCATCCGAAAAATCTTAGGCGCGTCCATGCAAAGCATTTTAGCCATTTTTTCAAAAGAGTTCATCACATTAATCCTTATCGCCTTCGCGTTCGCCGCCCCATTATCGTGGTGGGCAATGAGTCAATGGTTGCAAGGCTACGTGTATAGAATCCCATTAGGCATTGGCGTATTCTTCTTGGCTATTTCAATGACGCTTTTAATTGCGGCTATTACCATCGCACTGCAAGCCATAAAAGCGGCGGTTGCGAATCCTGTGAAATCGTTGCGGACGGAGTAATTCGATTTCGGAGGTGGGATTTCGGATTTCGGAGGGTCGCATAGTCCAGAATCTGACATTCCCAATCCGAAATATACTGAGGGGGTACAATTTTTAAATAAAGAAAATCATTAAAAAGCTCTGCTATGATAACAAACTATCTAAAAATCGCCTGGCGTAACTTGTGGAAAAACAAAACAACCAGTTTCATCAATATCACTGGTCTGTCCGTCGGTATGGCAGCGGCGGTTTTGATCATGCTGTGGGTGCAAAATGAAATGAGTTTTGATAATTATCATCCAGACGCCAATAGAATTTATAATCTAACCGCAAAGATCCCCGACTTTGAAAAAGCATGGGAAAACACGCCTTTATTGTTGGCGGATGCTGCTAAAAAAGAGGTGCCAGAGATTGAAAAAATAACCAAATGTTTTGTCAATAATTGGCCCGTTTTCAATATTAATGGCAATTTATTTTTTGAAAAAAAGTGTGCTTATGTGGATGAAGAATGGTTTAACCTATTTCATTATGAATTTATTGAAGGCAATAATGCGCTATTCAATCAAAATCCGTTCAGCATCATTTTGACTGCTTCGGAAGCAAAGAAATATTTTAATACCCATTCAGCCTTAGGTTCAATAATTCGGATAGATAGTATTGCCTATCAAGTGGCGGGTGTTGTGGCGGATGCACCGTCTAATTCCAGTTTTCAATTTAATGCTTTTATTCCAGTCGCTGCCTGGTTGTCTAATGCAATTCAAAGGGAAAATGATATGGATTGGAGCAACTATAACTACTTGACTTTCATTAAGTTAACTCCAGAAAGTACCCCCTCAGTAACCGCCGCAAAATTGACCAATATTATTCGAAAAAGCAAAGAGGAAGCTGAAACAATAGGTCTAACACCCTTGCTTAAAATGCACTTTGAAACCAAGGTAGAGTATAGCTCATTTTTGCAGGGCAATATGAATATAATCTATGTTTTTAGTATTGTAGCTTTTTTATTATTACTCATAGCTTGTATCAATTACGTCAATTTAGCAACTGCCAAATCCAGTTTGCGGGCAAAAGAGGTGAGTGTTCGGAAAATAGTGGGGGCTAAACGCAGCCACTTGTTTTTTCAATTTATTACAGAATATGTCTTGGTAAGTATGCTTTCATTAGTCACAACATTGCTATTGATTCAACTCTGTTTACCTTTTTTCAACACCATAACCGAAAAGCATTTTGTATTACCCTTTGATTCTTTAAAAATGTGGGGAATCATCAGTATTACTTTAGTTGTGGCGCTTTTGCTCAACAGCATTTACCCCTCAGTATTATTGTCATCATTTAATCCACTAAATGTTTTTAGAGGTAGAACTTTATTGAAATTTAAAGACGTGTATCTTAGAAAAGGGCTTGTTGTTTTACAATTTGCAGTGTCTGTAGTATTAATTGCCAGCACGTTTATTATATATCGGCAAATGCAATTTATACAAGGAAGTAACCCTGGATATAATAGGTCACAAGTATTAGATTTCGCAGTACCGCCCAACGTTAGAGGAAAAGATAGAATGCACTTAATAGAAACCATGAAAGAAGAGTTACTAACGCAAAGTTCGGTTCAAAGCGTTACTGCTGCTAATCAACCGTTAGTCAATATCGGCAGTTGGTGTACAGAATGTGTGGATTGGAATGGACGAAATCCTGATTTCAAACCAAGAGTAGCCCAACTTGCTACCGATGAAGATTGCCTCGCAACCATGCAATTGCACATGGCAGAAGGGCGGTGGTTTGAAAAAAATAGAGGTATTGATAGGCATAGTTTTATCCTCAATGAAACGGCTGTCCGTGAATTAAAACTAAAACAACCCATCATTGGACATGATTTTATTTTCAAAGGCGATACAGGGCAAATCATCGGAGTTGTCAAAGATTTTAGTTACAAAAGTTTCCGCGAAAAATGTGGAGCTGTTGTTATTTTCAACCGTAATGATTGGTTCACGCATGTCATGGTGCGCATTGCTCCTAAAAACATCGCCGCAGGTATTGCAGCCGTTGAAAATACATGGAAAAAACACATTTCTAATATGCCCATTGAATATAAATTTTTAGACGATACATTCAATGAATTGTATAAAGAAGACCGTAAATCGGCTTCTTTGATATTGATTTTTGCGCTTATTGCGGTATCACTCTCCGCTTTAGGCTTGTTCGGTTTAGCTGCTTTTACAGCCGAACAACGCACCAAAGAAATTGGCATCCGCAAAGTTTTAGGCGCAACAGTTGTGAACATCATCGGGCTTTTATCAAAAGATTTTATCATTCTCGTGAGCGTAGCTGTGATAGTTGCGACGCCGGTGGCATGGTGGGCAATGAATGTATGGTTACAAAATTTTGCTTATCGGATAAATATCGTGTGGTGGATATTTGCCGGGACTGGTGCATTGGCTGTATTGATTGCACTTTTAACTGTGAGTTTTCAAGCCATAAAAGCGGCAATGGCAAATCCCGTAAAATCATTGCGGACGGAGTAGCGCCAGCTCTCCAAAAGTTTGAAACTTTTGGAGAGTTATGCCCAATGTACCCCCTCAGTATTTTTAATAAAAAATGTCAATTAAAAAGCTTTGCTATGAATACCTATTTTAAACTCGCTTGGCGCAATTTGTGGAAACAAAAATCTTTTACTGCCCTCAATATATTCGGCTTGACGGTGGCATTTGCGACGGCAATATTGCTCGGTTTATCGGCTTTGTTTGAATTGTCTTTTGATACTTTTCACGCCAATCGAAAGGATGTTTACAAGCTCTATACGTCTGAACAAAAAGCGGACGGAACGGGCATCTCTACATCTTTTCCTGTGCCGTTTACGCCCGCACTAAAAGCAGAAGTAGCAGGTATTAAGCACATTTCCCGATATGCCACAAACATGACACCGGTGAAATATGGCGATAAAGAGTTGCTCTTGAACAGCAATTTCGTAGATGAACATTTTTTAGAAATGTTTTCATTTCCCGTAATTAAGGGTAATAAAACACCCTTAATTAGTCAAAACCAAGTGGTTTTGACCGAAGAGTCGGCGAAAAAGGTCTTTGGCAGTGATGACCCAATTGGTAAAACCATTTCACTCAACATCAATGAAAGCAATGTCCCTTTGACTGTTGCGGCAGTTGTAGAAGACTTCCCTAAATCTTCAACTCTGGGTTTTGATATATTAATTCGCTTTGAAAACTTTGAGCATTATAAAACCAGTGGCGATAGGTGGGACAGCAGCAATCACGATGTCTATGTGCAATTGAATGCGCAAACACCACCGCTTAACTTTGAGCAAAGCACGCAATCTTTTAGCAATCTACATTTTAATACTAATATTGAAAACGCCAAACGAGATGGCGCAAAACCCGATGCCAATGGGCAATATCGGCAATTGAAACTTTTGCCTTTGGCAGATTTGCACTACACAACTTTCGGCGCGAATGCTATCCAAACAACCCGTGTTTTTCCTTATATGATTTTAACGTTGTCGTTTTTAATCCTCTTTATTGCTTGCGTCAATTTTATCAATATGAGCGTGGGCTTGAGTGCAGGGCGTTTACGTGAAATCGGGATGCGGAAGACTTTGGGCGCAGAAAAGAAGCAATTGTTTTTTCAGTTTTGGGGTGAAAGTGCGCTTGTTTTTGGCGTATCCGCCGTATTGGGTTTGGTTTTAGCATATCTGCTTTTTCCTGAATTTAAAACTCTATTTAAAACCCAAGCGACCTTTAATTTACTGCAAAACCCGACTATTTTAACGGGTTTTGCCCTTGTTTTTCTACTCATTACCTTAGCTGCGGGCGGTTATCCCCCGATGTTGATGAGTAAAATCGGCACGCTACAATCCTTGAAAGGCAAGTTAGAAACCCTTGGCAGCAACAAACTCCGCAACAGCTTAATAGTGGTGCAATTTGCCATTGCCACTTTGCTCATCAGCAGTACTTTGGTAATTTGGCGCCAACTGAACCACATGCAAACCTTGCCAACGGGTTTTAATAAAGAACAAGTGATTGCTTTTCCGTTGAGCAGCGTGGCTGATGAACGGGCGGCTATGCAGCGCCTACGCAATGCTTTACAAGATAAACCTTCTATTTTGAGTATCACGGCTTCTGATAATGTTCTTGGCAGAGGTAAAGATGGCAGTGGATACAACAGCCGTTTGGGTTTTGACTACAAAGGACACGAGGTGCAGACCAATATGCTCGTGGTTGACCACGATTATTTTGAAACCCTTGATTTAAAATTCGTCGCTGGACGGGGTTTTAATCGGAATTATTCAAGAGATAGTATCGCCGTTGTGATTAATGAAACTTTGGCTAAAAAATTAGAAGAACGCGACCCCCTCAGTATTGCACTCAATTTAGGCAATGATAGCATCAATAAACACACCGTTATTGGCGTAGTAAAAGACTATAATTTTCAATCATTTAGGAAAAAAATAGAACCCATATTAATTGTAATGAACAGTTGGCGTTTGAACGTGGCGTACGTAAAAGTAGCCCCTCAAAACCTTAGCCAATCCTTTGATTTGGTAAAAAACGCTTGGCATAGTATTGACCCCGTCAATGAATTTCAAGGCTCTTTCCTCGATGAAAACCTGGATCGCTTGTATCAAAGAGAAAAAACACTATCCACCTTGATTACTTGGGGGTCAATCGTCGCTATTTCAATCAGTTGTCTAGGTTTATTTGCTGTTGCCTTATTGATGGTGGCAAAGCGCAGAAAAGAAATTGGCATCCGCAAAGTAGTGGGTGCAAGCACAACCTCCCTTACTTTTTTATTGAGTAAAGATTTTCTAAAACTCGTGGGTATTGCCTTAGTCCTTGCCACTCCCGTAGCTTATTGGCTGATGGATAAATGGCTGCAAGACTATGCCTATCGCATTAATTTAAGTTGGTGGATATTTGCTTTGTCTGGTATTATAGCCGTTGCTATTGCCTTTTTGACGGTGAGTTTTCAAACGGTTAAGGCGGCTTTGACAAATCCTGTAAAATCGTTGCGGACTGAATAGGTCCCCCTCAGTATTTTCAAAGATTTTTAATAAAAAAACAAAGTCATGATAAAGAATTATTTCAAAATTGCTTGGCGCAATCTCTGGAAAAACAAAGGATTTTCAGCCATTAATATATTTGGTTTGGCGGTGGGCATCGCCTGTTGCTTATTGATTACTTTGTATGTGACGGATGAATTAAGCTTTGACCAGTATCATGAAAAAGCAGCGCGTATTTATCGTTTAAATTTCAATTTAAAATTTGGGGGTGCCGAACAGTTTTTGGCGCAAACACCTGATTTGCTGGGGCCGGATTTGAAAAAAGATTATCCGCAAGTAGAAAATCAAACTCGTTTTTTTAATGAAGGTCCTTTTTTAATTAAAAAATCGGGAACGCTTAATAATATTAGAGAGGAAAAGATTTTATATGCCGATTCAACAGTTTTTGATGTTTTTACAATGCCGTTTATAGCGGGTAACCCTAAAACAGCTTTGACAGAACCCAATACGATTGTCATAAGTGAAGCTGCTGCTAAACGGCATTTTGCGAATGAAAACCCGATTGGGCAAGTATTGAATTTGGATAATAAAAAGGATTTTAAAATAACGGGTGTGATGCAAAATATACCCGAAAACTCCCATTTTAAAGCCGATTTCTTTATATCAATGCGCAGCCTACGGTATGATTGGGGCAATTATTTGTCGAATAATTTTAACACGTATATAGTTTTAAAAGAAGGAGTCAATCCGAAGGTGTTTGATACTTATTTTAATGAAATTATCCAGAAATATGTCAGCCCGCAAATAAGTAAAACCTTGGGTTCTACTATGGATGAGTTTAACGCATCTGGGTCTTACTATCGGTTTTCTATGATTCCAATGACAGATATTCATTTAAAATCAAATCAAGCAAATGAATTGAGCGCAAATGGAGATATTCAATATATCTATATTTTTTCAATAATTGCTTTGTTTGTTTTGTTGATTGCTTGTATCAATTTTATGAATTTAAGCACTGCCCGTTCTTCTAAAAGAGCGAAAGAGGTGGGCATACGGAAAGTATTGGGTTCATTGCGCAGTCAGTTGATGTTTCAGTTTTTTTCAGAATGTATGTTACTATCTTTTCTTGCTTTGATATTATCATTAGTGTTAGTGGGGGTTTTGTTACCTTTTTTCAATGAAATTTCAGC
>JANPHO010000107.1:0-1635 GCA_031424515.1 Saprospiraceae bacterium | reverse complement strand
ACCAATTCAATATTCTTTTTTTGCTGAATAATTTTCAAATCTATGATATCCGAGGGCGTAAGGGTCGCCATTACTGAGGGGTTGCTCAAAAAGGAATTGGATAAACTCTTGTTCAACGATTCGAGGTAAAGTCGATATTGTTTGAGGAGGTTTTCTATTCTCAATATCTGCGTTTTCGTTTCTCTATCCGTTTCATAAAAAACCATTTGGTAGTCATTTTCTGCTTCTTTTATGTCCAAAAGCAGTTCATTTTGCTTGGGCCTTAAATTGCCTTTCAGCGGAATATTGAATCCCACGCGAAATGAAAAGTCTTGTCTCAAAAGTTCCGTTTTAGTATTATGCTCATAGATTAATTGAAAACCATTAAAAAACTGCCTAAATGACGCTTCCTCCAAGCGCAATTCGGCTTGCGATAAGTTCATGCGGCTTTGGCTCATTTTGAGTTCTGCTGTCTGATAGTTTCTATTAGCTTTAATGCCATTTAAAACTTCTTCTAACTTGGCTACCGTCACGAAACTATTAGAAACAAGTGTAAACGGGCTTTGAACACCCATATATTCCTTTATTCTCTGGTAACTCAACAGGCGAATATTGTCCATTTCGGCAGCGGCAACTTGGAGGCTTCTGATATCATCCTCGGTTTCTACCAAGTCTTTTACTTTTATCGGAATCCCTTTTTGAAGGCTGGTTTTGAGAACAGTATTTTTTTGATTTAAAAACGTATCCAAGGTGCGCTGTTGAGACAAAATGGTTTCCGTAAAATGGACATCCACAATATTCATATACCGTTCTTGCACCACTTGGCTAAGTACCAAATCCCGTTTGGCTTGATAAACACTGGATTGAGCGCTTTTTATGGCTTGTTGCTCTTTAATCATTTTAAAAGTATTGAAGCCAAAAGATGCAGAATATTGGCGTCTGGAATTGGTCAAATCATCCGTTCCGTATTTCAGTCCCAAATCTTTTAAAATGGGGATGCGATAATCTAATTTATTGAGGAAATCGAGGGATTGCGAACTCGTGGTGACTCGGCGTTCTTTTTGCACACTCGTCAAAATATCTCTCACCGATATTTTTATGGGGTCTTCCGTAAATGAAGAAGCCAGCAACCATAGGCTCACTACTAAATAAAAGTTTTTCATAGTCTTGTTCGTAAATTGAGTTCCCTCACAGGTTTGTTTAATAACTACCAGCAAAGTTTACTCCATTTTATCCGAAAATCAATTAAATGAGCCCTTAAAACACGAAATTACCCTGTTTTCTGTATCTTATACTTTAGGTTTTATTGACCTTTTAACTTTATAATCATCTTTTCACCGATGTAAAAATCATTGTTTGGTGGCAGATTTATGTACAGTTCTCGACCCCACGTGCTGGATGTCTGGAACTTCCGCAGACGAGAAGGCAACTCAATCAACTGAGGGGTACTGCCTATCAATATAGCTTTAGATTTGACGGACGGACGACGGGCAGCGTACACCTCTACTGTATCGCCCAAGCGATAAGCGATGTCCACTGATTCAGGTAAAAAGCCTTTTATTTTGTTTGGCTTTTGCGGATTTATCTTTAAAAGTTGGCTATACTGAGGGGTTATCTGATTTTCAAAAACAAAGACATTTTCAATAAATCCGTCAA
>JANPHO010000106.1:0-16873 GCA_031424515.1 Saprospiraceae bacterium | reverse complement strand
ATTTTACACTGATTTATACATAATTCTTAAAAAATCAGTGTAAAATCAGTCTTAATCAGCGTAATCAGTGGCTAAACGGAGCGAAAGCGACTGAATAGCTAAGCAATTACAGTTGTTAGATTGCTTAATGATAGATATTAGACTTATCCCCTCAGTATTTGAAGGATTTTCAAGGGCAAATATCTAAAAAGAATGTGGAAAAATCATAAAACGGACTTTAGTTAAAATGAAAAAGCCATGCTGAAAATTACAACATGGCTCATATAGTTATTTTTCAATAATGATTCTCTTTAAATGCGGCTTTTTGAAACGCCTCTACACGACTTTATCCGCGCAGTTAGATGAGGCAAAAGCATCTGGTTTGGCTTTAAACACAAAGCCCATTCCTAAAATATAGCCCATTGCTTCGCGCAAAGCCACGTTGGATTGGAAATAAGGATCTGTGTTAATATCCGCATGAACTTCGAGCTCTACATTGTATTTATCAAGTAGTTCACACAGCGAATACGCCACTTCCACCGATTTACCGACTTCGGTGATCATCCGTTCTCGCAGACTCATGCGTTTTTTGTTCAGTTCTTGATGGATGAACATAAACCCACCTTTGCGCTCACGTAAGAAAACTATCACAGAAGCGAAATGAATTTCTTCACCGCGCACCTGCGAATCGGTTCCAATACACACTTTCAAACGATTGCCCAACGAGATTTCCTCGATAATTGTTCGCTCAACGGCATCTTTTATAGGCAACTCTATCCTCTGACCGTTGAGCCTTCGCCATTCCATTTCCATGATTCAGAAATTTTAATAGTTTGGAAAAAGGTTTATTCGGCATCATAATCAATATTTTTAAAATACGATATCTGATGACGGGTTTGCAGAATAATACTTTGACTCCCATGGGTAATACGTCAAAAATAGCTATAATTTTACATAAATCATAGCATTTTATTTTATATAGTTTAAAATTAACGAAATTTTAATATAGAGCAGTTTGCAATTGAAACAACAGGAAAGTTGTTTTAGTTCAAACGAAATGTTATTTGGTGGGCTTAGTTTTCAATTATATTTTGAATGGGCAATTTTGAAAGGCTTTTAAGTGTCGCCAATGCGCCATCAAGCCGATGGAATTACTGAGGGGGTAAGCATTTAGGTATATTTTTATGTGTTTTATCAGTACCACCGCCTTTGAGCGATGACACAGATATTGTCTTTAAACTTACTACACCATATGTTTTAACAAATTCAACTCCTTTTCAAGATTCAAGGCATAATCATAGCCTACTTTAAAAATCTCCTTTGCGCGTTTCAAATCGCTGATTGCGAACATCTTAAGTTGTGGCGGCTCAATAAAAAGGGCTACATGGTGCTGTCTTTTTTCAATTGATTGATAAGCAATCACCTCTGCTACTCTACTGACAAGTTTCATGGTAGAATTGAGAGAACCTGATATATAAGGAGGATTGACGTGCACCGCCACTATGGGTTCTGAGAGTTCCAGAAAAGGTTCAATGGGCAGGTTGTTGATTACGCCGCCATCTATATATTGCTTCCCATTCAATACCATTGGCTCAAAAAGCCCTGGGATGGACGAAGATGCAATAATGGGCTTAATAATATCACCTTTTTGAAACGTTTCACACAATCCCGTCTGTACACAAGTAGTCCCAATAATGAGCGGAATATCCAATGACTCGAAGGTCATATTCTGAAAGTATTTTTGTAAACCTTTTTCTAAACCGTTCATGGTGAAAATGCCCCGATTAAAAGTGGGGCGAATCAACGAAAAAAGGCGCTGTTCACATATTATCTTTAATGTATCATCAGGAGAATAACCAGCGGCTATAAATGCACCCATAATACTGCCTGCACTCGCACCCGAAATGCGTTTAATCCGAATTTTTCTCTCCTGCAATGCTTTTACGACGCCTAAATGAGCGATGCCCCGCGCACCTCCACCCGATAAAACTAAATTGATATTTGACATATTGAATACGATTAACTTGAGTTACAAATGTAAATATATAGCGCATTGAAGTTTAAACGCATTGAATTAAAATCGAGTATTCAATGATTTTTATCATCTTGATTTAAGGCTAAATATCGTACCAAGTAATGCTTTCTGGATATTGACATTTGAGTACATTTCATAAATTCAAATAGTTTTCATTAAAATGCCAATTACCCTTTTATATTTCGCTGTAAAGTATTACCTTTGCGTGCCTTTTCAGGGAAGGTGTTATTTCATTTACAATTATCTCAACGATATTAAGAAAAAATACAATGGAAGTAGTAAAAATCAACGGAGTTGTCCGTGCAGGCTTAGGTAAAAAAGCGTCAAAAGCTGACCGCGATAACGAGACAATTCCTTGCGTACTTTATGGTGGTAATGAAAATGTACACTTCACTACAACGTGGAGCGATGTACGCCACCTCATCTATACGCCTGATTTCAAAACAGCAGAATTAACAATTGATGGTAAAACATACAATGCTATTTTGAAAGAAACTCAATTTCACCCAGCTACTGAGCAAATCCGCCACGTGGATTTCTTGAAGCTTGTACCGGGTCACCCAATCAATGTAAGTATTCCTTTAAGATTAACAGGTACTTCACCGGGTGTGAAAGCGGGTGGTAAATTAATCCAAAGCGTTCGTAAAGTAAAAGTAAAATGCTTGCCAGAAGTAATGATTGATGAGATGTCATTGAATATTTCGCACTTAGAATTGGGCCAAACCGTTCGTGTACGCGACATTATCACTCAAGAAGGCATCGAAATCACAATGGCACCAAGCGTTCCAGTTGCATTGGTAGAAATACCTCGTGCATTGCGTTCTGCTGCTGCTGCTGATGCAAAAGCTGCCGGTAAGAAAAAATAATTAAAATAACTTAGGTTATTGAAATAAACTGGAAAAATAGGTATATTTGCTACGTGTAAATAACCCTTACCAAAACAAAGAGGTGCGACGCTTAAAAACGTTGTACCTCTTTTTTTATTTATGTGCCATGTTCCGAGTGCCATGTGCCCAACTATATACAGCTCAGGCACTTGGCATTTAAAATTAAAAACAATGGATTTAAAAATAACCACCGTTCAAGTTGATTTAATTTGGGAAGATAAAACCCAAAACCTTCTCAAATTCGATAATTTACTGAGGGGGTGCACGAATTCAGATATAATCGTCCTTCCTGAAATGTTCACGACTGCATTTTCAATGAAACCCGAAACGCTGGCTGAACCCCTATTCTGTGAAACTTTCAAATGGATGATGGAGAAAGCGAAAGGGCTAAATGCAGTCATTACAGGTAGTTTTATTTGTGTCGAGAATCAGCAATATTTCAATCGGCTTATCTGGATGCAGCCCGACGGCAATTATTTTAAATATGACAAACGCCACCTCTTCACTTTAGCGGGTGAAAATGCTCATTATACTAAGGGGTCGGAGCGCATCACGGTAGAATGGAAAGGTTGGCGCATCTGTCCACTTATTTGCTATGATTTAAGGTTCCCCGTGTGGAGCAGAAATACTGCCCATTTTAATTTAAATAATAAAAATAAGAGCGTTGAAGGGTACTACGATATATTAATGTACGTGGCGAACTGGCCCGAAAGGCGCAGCCACGCGTGGAAATCTCTCCTACTGGCGAGGGCTATTGAAAATCAAGCCTATGTGGTGGGTGTTAATCGAATTGGCTTAGATGGAAACGAAGTATTGCACAGCGGTGATTCCTCCATAATTGACTA
Organism: Saprospiraceae bacterium; assembly: GCA_031424515.1. GTDB lineage: Bacteria > Bacteroidota > Bacteroidia > Chitinophagales > Saprospiraceae > JAAFJT01. The sequence continues at coordinate 13,127 of JANPHO010000106.1, read as the reverse complement.
CGCCGGCAATATTTTATTTCAACAATCTTATACTGAGGGGGTGCACACAACGATACTTTCTGATAGCAAATTGACGAATTTCAGAAATAAATTTGGCTTTCTTTTTGACCAAGACTCGTTTAGTATTCAAACTGTTATATAGACTATTTTAAAATAATACATTTTTATACATAATTGATAATCAATTATTTATAGAGGTACTTAATCGCCTATTAGTTAAATACCGTAAAAGAACTACCCAATAATAATCTGTTAAAATTCAAATTTGAAAGATAAAAATTTGAAAAAAAACAAAAAAATGAATGAAAATTTAAAAACGTTTTCTACCTTTGTACCAGCAAGGTAAAGATACTGTAACGGAGAGAGTAAATTTTATTTGCATTTTATCGATAGGACACAATTTAATTCTGAGTGCATCTTCGTCACTCGCTAACTAAATACCACTACATAATGGAAGGATCGTGTAAAGTCTCGTCCCCCAGGAAACGAGTATTTAATTTCTTCCCATGCTTACTCACACTCATATTTACCACTAACCTCAGCGCAACTAACGAAATCCCACTACCGATGACTGCTTTGGCGAATAGCCTAACATATAAAGCAGTTCCTATTTTTGCTAACACATTAACAACTTTCAATAATCTCAAATCAATCAATACAGTCACAGCTGAGAATGTAGCACTTTTACCTGCTATAGAGACATCTGCTGCTTTGATGATTGCTGAAAGTGAAGCAAATGCGGTGAAAAAAGAAGAAGTTATTAGCTTTGCTATGACTAAGGTATTGGCAAGTAGCTTATCAAAATTGGAGCGGAGAAAAGACATCGCTAATTTCGCAGAATCTCATATCGATTGGGGATACAAATATCGCTATGGCGGTACCACCCTCGAAAAAGGCATTGATTGTTCTGGATTTACGCGTTATGTGCTCGACTATTTCGACATTAAAGCGTCTCGCACATCTGAGGAGCAATACGAAACCGGAACGAAAGTGCCAGTTGATGCTGCTAAACCAGGTGATTTGGTTTTCTTTGGTCACAAGGGTCGCATCAACCATGTAGCAATGGTCGTATCCAACGATGCTAAAGGATTAGTAGTTGTACACAGCACTAATCGAGGTATCGTAAAAGATAATATTACAGAATCAAAAAATTGGAAGCCTATGCTTTTAAATCAAGCAGTCAGTACAATAGGCAATTAAAAACAAAACGACAACCAAATCTAAAGTTTTATGTAATCGGCAAAAAGTGTAAAATGTAGCAAATACATTGATACACTTTTTGCCTTTTATTTTTTATCCCCCTCAGTAAAATTAGCCATACATGATACTCTTACTTCGAAAGTATAAATCCATAATAAATTTTACTATTCTCAATTTTGAACTTTTATTTTAAAATAAAAATAATTAAAAAATTTTATTCTGAAATAGCACTTTTATAAGTCTTTTTATTTTATTTGTGGCTCAATAAAATAATGATTGGAATTTACATATAGAAACCTATATATTTGCTGAATTGACAATGAAAAAAAAGAATCGTAAAGTAATGCTCAATTTAATACTCTTCGGTCCTCCAGGCTCTGGAAAAGGTACTCAGGCAGAAAAGCTTATTGCCAAATATAATTTATTTCATATATCTACAGGCGATATGTTCCGCTACGAGCTTAGCAATAATACGGAATTGGGTCAGTTGGCACGCAGCTATATGGATAAAGGGCAATTGGTACCCGATTCTGTCACTATTTCAATGCTAAAAAAGAGAGTTGAAGATAATCCAGATGTTAAAGGTTTTATTTTTGATGGTTTTCCGCGCACAAAGCCTCAAGCCGAAGCGTTGGATGCCTTTTTGAGTGAAAAAGGAGAATCTATAACGGGTCTCGTAGAATTAGCCGTAGATGAAGATGAGATTGTAAAACGTGTTTTACTGAGGGGTAAATCCTCGGGACGCGCTGACGATAATGATGAGAGCATTATCCGTAAACGCATCACAGTGTATAGAAGTGAAACCACACCCGTTGCAGACTATTATGCCCAATTCGGCAAATCCCGCAAAATACAGGGTGTAGGCACGATTGACGATATTTTCAATAATTTATGCAATACTATTGATAGTCTATCGGTCAATGCCTAAATTATTACTTTATTTAAATGTAAAATATATAACTCTTTGATTATAAGCCCATAAGACATTCAAATCTTATGGGCTTATCTTTTAAAAAGATTACTCTATTACCTCCAATGCCTCTAAAATTTCATCCAACTCATCAAAGGACTTTACACCCACTCTTTCCTCTTCTCCCCCTTTAATGTCCAATCCATAAAAGTTCATTTCCAGAACCTCGTCCAGCGTATCCAACTCCAAATTAATGCTCAAAATGATGTTAAATTCGTTTGCTATTTCACGTAAATCGTCCAGCGTTAACATAGCTGAAGGCGATTTCAAATCTTTCCAACTAAGGCCTCCTTTATCAAAACTCAATTGAAATGCCGCAACGTAAGGAGCAAAAAGGGTTAATTCTTTCTTTAAAAAATCAGGATTCGTGAATTCTTCAATGATGAATTCTTTGATAATTGCTACATTTTTGACGTTCTGAATAGTTTCAATGGGCGTTAAAAAACCCAATTGTACAAGCCCTAAACCCCACCCCTCAGTATAGAAGTTAATTTCATATGCCGAAGCGTGCTCAAACTCGCCGACTATTTTCACGCCTTCTACCCATTCAATCATCGCTCGCGCTTTCATCGGCTCAATGTAAGAAGCTACCCCCTCAGTAAAATTAAAGCACAACCACTCTACTTCCTTCGCAGCAAAATATCGAGCATCTGTCAAACTGGTAATATCACTCGCTTTTATCTTGATTTTTAACATAATTCTACAATATATCTATAAATGAAAAAGAGCCACAAGGTAAAATAAACCTTTGTGACTCTTTCTGTTCTGTATACTAAAATAATAAAAATCGGCTTACTTATTCTTCAACAAGCGTAATAGATACTCACCATAACCGCTTTTGATGTATTTATTTCCTAATTTTTCTAATTGCTCATCGTCAATAAAACCTTGTTCCCACGCAATTTCTTCGATACACCCAATTTTTAAGCCCTGACGCTCTTCAATGACTTGGATGAACTGACCAGCTTGGATGAGTGACTCATGCGTGCCCGTATCCAACCAAGCCGTACCCCTGCCCAAAACTTTTACTTGTAATAAACCCCGCTCAAGATACCATTTATTGACATCCGTTATTTCATACTCGCCTCTCGGCGAAGGTGCTAAGTTTTTAGCTACTTCAATAACTGAGTTATCATAAAAATAAAGCCCCGGAACCGCATAATTTGACTTAGGCTTTGCCGGTTTTTCTTCTATAGATAAGGCTTGAAAATTTTTATCAAAATCTACGACACCATAGCGTTCTGGGTCAGCTACTTGGTAAGCGAAGACGATTCCACCCTTTGGTGAGCCACATTTTTTAAGCTGATCGCCCAAGCCTTCACCATAAAAAATATTATCGCCCAATACCAAAGCTGCATCATCATTGCCTATAAATTCCTCACCCAATACAAAAGCCTGCGCCAATCCATTGGGATTTTCCTGAATTTTATAATTAAAATTCATCCCCAATTCCTCGCCTGTGCCGAAAAGTTTTTCAAAATTTGGCAAATCATAAGGAGTAGAAATAATTAAAACGTCTTTTACGCCCGCCAGCATCAAAGTACTGAGGGGGTAATAAATCATGGGCTTATCGTAAATCGGCATCATTTGCTTACTCATTGCCAATGTAAGCGGATACAATCGAGTGCCTAAACCACCTGCTAAGATAATTCCTTTCATAAATTGATTTTGTAGTTTTTATAAAAATAGACCTGTGTAGCCTTAAAGCACCACAGGTCTATTGCGTTATTTAATGGTTAACATATCTATGTAGTAATAGCTTTATTCTCATCACGAGTTCTATTGGTTTGAAAGGAAACGTGACGAAATCGTCAGCCCCTGCTTCCATACCTTCTAAAACGGCTTCAATATCGCCTTCTGGCTCCGTCACTAAAATAATGGGCATCATTGAATGCATATCTTCCCGAATCAGCCCGATGAAGGTGCACAATTGGTATCCTTGAAGATTCACACTTGTCACCAATATATCAGCAAGCCCCGCGTGAATTCTACTCAAAGCCTCTGTGCTATCACTCACTCTCACCACTTTGCAGCCGTGTTTGCGCAGGCGATAATCCATTGCATTGGTGAGAATAGAACCGAGTCCACAAAGTAGTACGCGCATATTATTTAGTTAAAGAGTAATGTGTTACAAAAGTAAAAAATTACTCCAATACGCGAGAGAAAAAATTACAATAGGTTATTGTACCTGTTGCAATTCTTCGACAATTTTTATTGCCAATTCCTCTATTTGCTCCACAAGTCCCGGGATTTCATCCAAGCTTTCTTCATGGCGCGAGCAATGCTCCAATGTTTTATTGGTATTGATGATGGCTTCATTGCCCACAAATGAGAATGTTGTCTTCATTTTATGGCTCACTTGAAAAAGTTCCTGCCAATCCTTAGCAGCAACACACACTTTCATTTTTTCGATTTCCTCTGGAATTTCAGTAATAAGCATTTCTAACATGGTTTGCATCATGTCAGCATCGCCATCGGTCATTGTCTCGAGATAATCGAGTTGGATATAGTTATAAGTTGTCACGCTCATGTATGTAATTTCAATTAGCTTTGATGTAATATATTTTTATACTAATATTTTATCTTTAAAAACAAACGACACATATGTACACTTTATTATATTTATCTGCCGCTGTATAGATGCGTATGAATTTTTGAAAATAACTGCTCCGGCTCAAATGGTTTTAAGACAAAATCATCAAAACCGTAGCTTTTGAAAATATTATCTTTTGAAATATAAGCATGAGCGGTCATTGCTAAAATAGGCGTTTTTATTTGTGGTAGTTTTTCTCGAATGTATGCGACCGTTTCGTTACCGTCCATCACTGGCATTTGAATATCCATTAAAATAACGCTGAATTCAGCCCCACTTTCCAAAATATCGAGTGCCTCTCTACCGTGATTAGCAATCGTAATTTGGATATTCGGAAACTGTTTTTCAAGGGTTTTACGCGCTACTATTTGATTCATTTTATGGTCTTCAACAAGTAAAAGCTTGAATAAATCATTTTTTGAATCCTGATAAGCCGCTGGCGTATTGTTTCTTTCTTCTATTTCTATTAAAGATGCTGCCTTTGTGAATGGCATTTCGACATACATCGTCGTACCCTCACCCAATATACTCGTTGCCCAAACCGTACCCTCTTGCTGAGTCACAAGACTTTTTACGATAGATAAACCCAAGCCTGTGCCTTCAAAAATACGGTCTTTAGTGCGAATACGGGTAAAAGTTTCAAATATCGTATCCACTTTTTCAGATGGAATACCGATACCAGAGTCAACAACAGTAAATTTTATTTTAAAATTATCCCCAGTATTTTCAATTAAACTGACGTTGATTTTAACAAAACCTGCGTCTGTAAATTTCACGGCATTGCCTACAATATTGAATAAAATTTGATTCAAACGCAATTTATCACCCTTAATGAAGCGTGGTACTGAGGGGTCGATGGTAAGAAGAAAGTCCAATGGTTTTTCATTCTTTTTATATTGCATCACGTTAACAAGGTTCGACATCAACTCGCTCAAATCAAAATCTTTCAGTTCAAAGTCCATCTTGCTATTCTGTAAAGTCGAAACTTCCAAAATATCATTGATAACGCCTAACAGTATTTCACTGGACTGTTTTACAGAATCAATATACGACCTTTGCTCTTCATTCAAATTTGTTTGCGCCAAAAGATTACTCATGCCATAGATAGCATTCATCGGCGTCCGCATTTCATGGCTGATAGAAGCAATGAAATTTTCTTTCATGCGAGCAGATTCCTCCGCTACTTCACGCGCCCGTTGTGATTCTGCCAATTTTGTTAAAACACCCTTACGCTCAATAGCATAACGAAGCGTTTTAGCCAACAAATCAGAATCAAAACCGCCTTTCATCAAGAAATCTTGCGCCCCTACTTTCACTGCATTCAAACCCAAGGCTTTGTCAGATAAACCCGTCATGACGATAACATTCACATCAGGATGCGCTTGAATTAGCCTTTGTAGCGTATCGAAGCCCCTTGAATCTGGCAATGTTAGGTCAAGAAGAACAATATCAAAGTCCTCTTCGTTCAAAGCCTCAATCCCCTCAGTCAATGATTGCTTATTGATGATTTTACAATCCAAAAAATCACTTTCCTCAAGTAATATTTCTACCAATCGGGCATCTCCGGGATTGTCCTCTATTAAAAGAATCTTCACCAACGAAGTATTGATCATTGACATATTTTGTGGCGCTACTGACGTTACAGAGTATGTTGCATTCATGAGTTTATGTGATTTTTCTCAAAGTATGGATGACTGAAATTAAGTAAAAACTTATATCTTAAAATTAGTTCCAAGTTTCATACCAAAAATACCCTTTTGCAGATAGATTTGCAAGTTTACCTCAAAATCAAATTACAATCAAAAATAGAAAAACTTATTTATTATTCTTGCTTTTACAAGTATTTTATACTACCCTACCAACATTTAAACTAAAAAATGGTTGAAGGAAACTACTCCATCAACCATTTTTGAAACACTTTTACACATTTAAATATAAATAATATTTATTTAAAACTTGGAACAAAAATAAACTTCGCCCCCACTTCCGTCATCGCAAATATGCACAATTCATCTTTATGGCTCAAATATAAAGCTCTGAAATTATCCACCTTTTCAGCGTCAATTATTTGTTTTGCGTGAAATTCTTCCAAAGTTGAGGCATTTATTGACCACCCCTCAGTCATTTGCTCTTTTACAAGCAAAGGAATGCCCAATTCAAGCGGCAACTGAGATGCCACGAATATTGGATAGTTCGATACCGCTTGTTCTTTGATGGTATTCGCCGCCTGAGTCAGTTGTTTTCTATATAATTTCAACAACTTTTCTACTTTCGATAATACTGGATTACTCATTCTTGGTTGTTGGTTATTGGTTTTTAGTTGTTGGTTATGGAGTCTATGTTGAGTGATAATCAACAACTAATAACCAACAACTAACAACCATCAAATATTTCGTAATTTCAATAAAGCAACATTTTCAACATGGTGCGTATGCGGGAACATATCCACTGGGCGTACCTTTATCACATCATATTTTTCATACAATAAGGCAATATCGCGCGCTTGAGTAGCAGGATTGCAGCTCACATATATCAATTTTGGCGCAGCCAACTCTAAAAGCATATTCACTACTGAGGGGTGCATCCCAGCCCGTGGCGGGTCAGTAATGAGTATATCAGGTTTGCCATGCTTTTCTGCAAATTCAGTAGTTAATATGTTTTTCACATCGCCCGCATAAAAAGTCGTATTCGTTAAATTATTTCTTTCAGCATTGTCTTTGGCATCTTCAATGGCGGGTGCAACTTCTTCGATACCGACTACGTGTTTCACCTTTTTAGCAATGTATAAAGCGATACTACCAATACCCGTGTAAAGGTCATATACATTTTCAGTACCTTGAAAATCCGCAAAATCTACGACTGTATCAAAAAGACGAATAGCTTGTTTGGTATTGGTTTGGAAAAAGGATTTAGGGCCTATTCTGAAACGCACATCACCCAAATCTTCTTCAATATAGCTTTTACCGCGGTATGTGACCATCGGCAAATCCAAAATATAGTCGTTCATTTTGGGATTAATGCAATAAATCAATGCCGTAATCTGAGGAAAAGCCTCTAAAAGCGAGTCCAAATATTTCTCTCTCTTTTCAGTATCTTCATAATGAAAACTCACGATGACCATTATTTCACCCAAAGTAGTGACGCGCAATAAAATATGCCGCATATACCCTCGTTGGTCTTTCATGTCATAAAACCGCAAACCTTGCTCCACGGCTAATGTTTTCGCCACATTCCGCACATCATTTGAAGGGTCGGGCTGCAACCAGCATTTATTGACATTCAATATTTTATCGAAAGCACCTGGTCGGTGAAAGCCCAAAACATCTTCCAAATTGGACATTCCTTTCAATACTTCTTCGTGTAAAAGCCACCTTTTATTTGAAAAAGTAAACTCCATTTTATTGCGATAAAATCTATTATCCACACAACCTAAAATAGTTTGCCATTCCTCAACGGGTACTTTTGCCAAGTGTTTGAAAGCATTTTCAACTAAAACCTGCTTGTGGTGCAATTGTGCTTCATAAGTAATATGCTGCCAACGACAACCGCCACAAAGGTTAAAATGTTCGCAAAATGGCTCAGTTCTATCCTCAGAAAGTGAATGAATATTGATAACAGTGCCTTCTTGATAACCACTTTTTTCTTTATGCACTTTCACGTCCACCACATCGCCCGGAGCTGCATTTTCTACAAATACAACGACACCCTCAGTATCACGCCCTACGGCTTTGCCTTTATCGGCAATACCTGTAATCACTACTTTTTCAAGTATTTTTACCCGTTTTTTTCTTGGTATGTTCTCCATTTTTATCTTTAAAACCTATTCTTTTATGTCAGTAAAAACCCGTGGCCCACGAATTGGATGCAAAAAGCCTGCAAAGATAACCCAATAGTTAAAAATTTAAATGCCTAATTATCATTAAACGTAGATAATTAGGCATTTCATTGAAATAGTTATGGCGTTATTTAATACTTTGCATTCTAATTTATCTTAAATTGACTCAGAATAAATGTATCTGTTTTGCTCTCGAATCTTATTATTCCTAAATTGGGTGCTACATAGATGTTACGATTATTGTCAAAAGAATTATTTTCTATTTTCCAAATATTCAGATACAGCTTGTTTGGAAATAAGTAAAAAGAATCAATTTTTGTCAAACTTCCCAATTTATTAATTACGCTTTTTTTATCGAAAGAAAGACTAAGCGTAATGTCTGCACCATTTATGTATAATTCAGAAGAGGATATTTTAAAATTATCGTCAAATTTTTTTGGACTATCGCCAAATGCAGAAAATGTTAACTTACCAGAAATCGTTCTTTCACAGTCCGTTGCAGCAGTATTATTAGGCTGAGGAAGATCATAAAATTTGATTATACTTTCGTCTATAAAAATACTGTCGAATCTATTTTTTTTTATGTTTTCATAAATCCATAAGTTGTTAGGTTGATACTTCCCGAAGTATAATAAAAAATTTGAATCTATATCTTTTGTAAACTCATTTTCACACTGTGGTTTACCACAACTTTGAATAAAAAAGATTCCAATAATTAAATAAAAAATAGATTGTTTCATTAGTTTTTAGTTTTGAATATTAAAAGTATCGTTTGAATTTTCCCATCGTATTAAACCTTTTTGCGGAGCAAAATAAAAGATTGTTTTACTTAAACCTGTATTGAAGGCATCAAGTCTCAATACTTCTCTGAATATGGTATTTTGGATTCTAAAACTATCTAAAAGTTGAACCTTATTACCTACAATTGTATTAGAATTCTTCAATTCTGAATCATTTATATCATAATCCACTTGAAATATAATATCTTTTTTATCTTTAAGTAGTGTGTCTTTTGTATAACAAGTCATAAAATTCGTACTCCTCAGCCTGTAAGCAATGGGGTTACCTGAAGAGAAATACTTACTTTTAAAAATGATTTCTTTAGACGTTGGAATAGCACAAGTTCTGGGATCTTTTAAATATGATGTATCAATTATAACACTCACGATTTTAATAGTATCAAATTTATCCTTTGAGCGATACAACACACTCTGGTTGAGTGTATAAATATCAAAGTATTTACGAAGTTGTGTTGGTGCTTCATCAACTACAAACTCATTGCAGTTTTTTTCTTTCCCTTGACATCTCCAAAAAAAAATAGGAATAATGATAAATATTAGGAGTTGATTTTTCATACTCAATAAAACATTATCGAATTTTAAAAAGTGGTTTTATAAATAAGTTGAGCTGTAATAAAACGAAGTCTTATCTGATTCATTGTATGAATTAGACCCCTCAGTAAAACTCAATCCCTAAAGCCCCCCAATAAAACTATTCATATAATTGACTCTATTTTGCAACCAAATTTTCAGATTAGAAATATCACTTTTAAAATTACCACTGCCCCGTTTCCATTTTTGATAGTCTCGATTTCTCGCACCTTCTATGGTAAAAGCATAATCATCAATGTAAGTATATAATTCATTGAATTTATTGTTTTTAAAATCAGCCCATTTCTGTTTCACGAGCGTTATAATGCGCGGATCAGTCATCAATTTTGAAAAAAAACGGGTGCCAACGGATGGCGGAGACCAAAATAAAGGTCTATCAGCCCTATTAAAATGTATCTGAGTTCCTTCGTAGCCAAACGCCCAATCAAAATCCCAAATGGGTCCCATTGTCCATTTACCCGTCTTGGTTTTGTACATATAAGTGCTTTTGGGATGATTGATTTCCTCATTATCGGTGAGCATGTATGCTATCAAATAATTCGCCACTGACTCAGCATCTAAATAATCCAAATAATTATTATTCGGAAAATCCGATTGAGCAACTAATGTTTCTAATTGCTCAAATTCCGTTTTAATAGGTATTACTTGCTCCGAAGTGGTCAATTCAGGGTGCATAATCATTATGGGCAACTGATATGAAGCAGATTTGAACTTCCACGGGTCATCAAAATTGGAATCCATTTGCAGCAATGTGCCATTATCACCGATATTCACTCTATTTGTTTTCACTTCTATTTGCTCCGTGAGCATATAAGTACCTTGATATTGACCATTCAAATTTACTTCCACGGGCACAATATTATTAGTGAAAGGCATATTCAATAATCTACCAATTTTCATGGCAACGGCATTCAAAATATGGATACCATCCAAGTAATTGGCTAATAAAATCCAGTCTTTTTCGGCAGCCAAACCCAATAGCGGTGCCTTGTTATCGAGCTTGATTTTATACGGCTTTTTAGGGTAAGTCCAAGTGGTGTTGCCCCTGCCCCGTATCTGAGCCGTTCCCGTAAAATCGCTGTAAATGCCTTGGCCATTGATAGAAATATCCGCTTTTACATACACATCAGTGGAGGAAATAGCCGCACCACCGTTGGTGACGATATTGATTTGAGGCAAATTATCATCCCAATTCACGATGAGCGTGTACTCCTTTTTTTTACCCTCCGCCGATTTCAAAGTATAAAAAATGGTTTTTCTGAAATCCACTTTACTCACCCCACTTGATTGCACTTGCGCACTCACTTCTACGGACTGTGCATTGGTGGTAAAAGTAGGTATCACATCGTATTGATTTTGCTTCAATTTCCCTATTATATTATTGCCTTTTATTTCAAAAACAACATCTGCACTCAGTTGTGGATTATTCTTTTTTTCAAGAATAAAAGTATTGATAACCAATGAATTATCAATTGATGTGTCAATTTCTTCCTTTTTTTTACATCCTAAAATGCTTAAAATAGAAATAAAAAACAATAGAAAAACAGGTAATTTAAAGGCTTTGAAATGAAGCATTTTATATAGTTTAGTTGATGAGATACCCCTCAGTACCGAGTGTCGGAATGGCACATAATGCGCTCATATTTTATTAAAATTAACGTGAAAATAGCATTTTAATTCTTTTATTTATAACTCTCAATAATCCTGCTAAGAATCCAAACCCCTCAGTATAAAACCGAAAAAAAGGGTTTTGAGCAACCACTCAAAACCCTTTTTTTTATTTCACCCCATTTTTATATTTCTGATAAAACTCTTTAAAAGTAATCATCCTCTGTTGTTGTTCGTCCCACAGTTTGTGAAACATACATGGAAGGCTTTCCCAAAATCCGATTGTTGTGACGCACTCTTGGAGAACAGGGTTTTCATTTTTACATTTTTCCAAATAATAATTAGGAATCAATGAGCTTAAATGATGGATATGGTGCAAACCAATATTGCCCGTCAACCATTGCACAATTTTAGGTAATTTATAATATGTACTGCCTTGAATAGCCGACATCACATAATTCCAATTCTTTTGCCAATGCTTATAAGCGTGCTCGTGCTGGTGTTGCACATAAAAAAACCAAATCGCAATAATGCCAAAAAAGGCAATAATCGGTATTTGGATTTTTAAAAATGTTTTAGCTCCAAATAATAATACACAGACAGTATAAAAAAGAATAACCGCTAAATTATTCCATATCAATGAGCGTTTTGCTATTTCAAAACCTCGTTCTTTTATTAGAGGTAAGCGGTTATTTACCAAAATATAATAAAGCGGCCCTATGCCAAATAAAACAATTGGCATTCTATAAATCCGATATTTTAATCGTCCCCAAGCTGAAAGCTTGCTGAACTCTTCAACCGTTAGTAGGTTCAAATCACCAATATCGCGAATTTCTTCTTCTAATTGACCATTGTGACCATGGTGAAAATTATGTGATTTTGCCCAATATCTATAAGGAATCAAACTGAATATACTACACACAAAACCTATAATATTATTCATTTTTTTAGAACCCAAAAACGATTGATGACCACAATCATGTTGAATAATAAAAATACGCACAAGGAAAAAAGCATTGAAAAAAGCCATAACTAATGTCAAGATATAAGATACATCCAGCGTAAAATACATCAAAATCCAAAGACCGATGAAAGGTAAAAAAGAGTTCAAAATTTGTACCGTCGCTAATTTTGGATTAGGTGTTTGGTACTTTTGAACAATTTGTTGCCAATTCTGCATGATATATTGAATACTTTGCGCTTTGGCAGAAGGAGGAGAAGGAATCCGATTCATTAATTAACTGATAAAATAGATAAAACAATTTGATTTGGTAAAGCACAAAGATAAGCTATATTTTATGCATTATTATGTCTATGTATTGAATTTATACGGTTTCCAAATTAGGTTTAGAATGCAGTGTATTGTGTTTTGGTGGTAAAAATAGGCTTGATACTGAGGGGGTATGATAAAAGAAAATTATGAGGGCATACTTTTTGAAAACTTACATTGAGTTTAGTATTTTTTATTTTCAAATTTTAATATAAAAATTATGAGTTGGGAGATAATTATCTTTATTGTTGTTTTTGGGC